>DAIPYF010000094.1:0-9808 GCA_036782855.1 Solirubrobacteraceae bacterium | reverse complement strand
AAAGCAGGAGCCCGGGGGCGCGGGTTCTCCGGCGATTGGGCCGTAGTGAGCGCCGTTGCTGTCGACTGCTTGGCGGGGTAGCGTCGTGGCAGGCCGCAACTCCGGGCGAGCTGCGGTGTCTCACTAGTTGACACCCTGTCAACGCAAAGGTGGGCGTCATGCTCTGGTCCATTCGTTCGCAGGCGACGTGCGTCGCGGCCTCGGTCGCGTCCATCGCGGTGATGGCCGGCGCCGGGCCGGCGCAGGCTGGCCTCACCTCGCCGCAGCGCGTGTCGCCGGCCGGCTTCCATGTCCAGGCGAACGCCGTGGCGACCGGCGGTGGCCGGATCGCGGTGGTGATGCTCGGCTACCGCTCGTCGCGCGACTTCTCGCTGCAGGCGCGGACGGGGGGCGCTCGCGGCCTTGGCCCGCTTCAGCGCTTGGACACCACTGGAGACTTCCCACAGGTTGCCGTGGGGGCGGACGGCACCGTCGTGGCGGCCTGGGTCGCGCAGCGGCAGGGCTCTACACCGGTGCTGCGCGCCGCCATCGCGCGCCCGGGCCACAACTTCGGACGCGCACAGGAGCTGTCGCACGCGCGCTCGATGGCGCTCGGCGGCGTCGCCGTGACCGCGAGGGGCCGGGCCGTCGTCGTGTGGCGCCGCGGGACGAGCGAGACGCCCGTGCAGGCGGCGCTCGCGTCGTTCGGGCACGCCTTCGGCACGGCGCAGACGCTCGGCACCAGCCGGCAGAACGTGCCCGCCGTCGCCGTGGCGCCGAACGGCACGGTGCTCGTGACCTGGCTGGACACGCCGGCCCCCCCGCAGCCTCCCGCGCCGCCGCCGGCGGGTGGCCCCGCCCGCGTGTTCGCCGCGACGCTGGTCGAGGGGGCCGCCCGGCTCGGGCGGACCTCTGAGCTCGGCACGATGGGCGCCGGATCCTTCGGCCCGGAAGCTGCCGACGGGCCGGGCGGCGCCGCCGTCACCTGGCGCCAGGCCGCCACCGACGTGCGGCTCGTCTCGCTCACGCCCAGGAACGTGTTCGCGCCTCCTGTGCTGCTGCCGCCGTACCAGCATCGCCGCGACGGGGACGCCGACCTGGGCGACCACCTCGCGCTCGGTCTCCCCGCCGGCGGCTCGAACGTGGCACTGTGGCGCGAGGTCCGCTCGAACGGCTTCACCCCGACCTTCGCCGCCGTCAAGAGCAGCAGCCGACCGTCCGGCGGAGCGTTCTCGCCCGCGAAGCAGATCTCGGCCAGCGGCTGGCTTGCCGGCACGCCCCAGGCGGGCTCCCTCACCCACCGCACAGTCGCCGCGTGGGGCGAGACCGGCCCGGGCCGTCCACGCGTACGGATCGCAGTCCGCCCCGTCGGCCACGGCTGGACCGCGCTCCGCCCGCTGCCCACCCCCGGAATCGACACCAACAGGCTCAGGGCCGCGACCTCACCCCGCGACGCCGTCATCACGTGGATCCAGGACGTCAACAACCAGGGGGCCGGACGGCTAATCCTCACGACCTACCAGCCCTGACTCCCGCTTCGGACGAGAAGCACAAGCGCCGTCACCTTGCACGCGCCGCTGTTGTCGGTTAAGCCGCCGTGCTGCCGATAACCGAACGGTGCACACAGATGAGTTCGTTCTCCTGTTCTTGCTGTACCTCGGCCTGTCGCTCTCGCTGATCGCCGCGTCGAGTGACGGCGGCCGGACCGTCACGTTCCTGGCCCGAACCGTGGTGGTGCTCGGGGTCGGCGGTGCCGTACTGGGCGTGCTGATCGCGCTGCTCTATTTCGGGATGCGCTGCGACGAGGCCTGCTACTCGGCCCGCGACGCGGACTCGTGGCAACACATCAAGAGTGCGTGGCAGTGGTGGGCGCAGCTCGCACTCACCATCTTCGGCCTTGTGGCCATGGTCACAGCCGACCGCGCGCTCGCTCGCAGCAACACCAGGCTCGCCGCGGGATCCGCGATCACCGCAGTCGCGTGCTTCTCGGTTTGGGTCGTCCTGCTCAAGCCGCTCTACGACTAGGGCGCTGTCGCTTCGGACGAGAAGCGCAAGTCGCTGTCGGCTTCCGCTTGCGGGATGCGTCGGCGCGGCCGTTGCGTCGGCGGCCTCGGGATCAGGACATCTCGTCGATCGGGGACAACACCCAGCGCGCGAAGTCGGCGGGAGCCACGTTGCTGCCGCAGACGATGGTGGTGACCTGCCGCCCGGCGAACCGCTCTGGGTTCTCCAGGAGCGCGGCCACGCCGAGCGCGGCGGAGGGCTCGACAACCAGTCCCGCGTGCTCGTACAACAGCCTCATGCCCATCTTGATCGACTGCTCGCGCACCAGCAGCACGTCGTCCAGGACGATCAGCAGATCCGCCAGGACCTCCGGGATGGGGAAGCGCCCCGCGACGCCGTCGGCGATGGTGTCGATCTGGTCAGTGTTCATGACCGATCCGAGCTGCCACGACAACGCCATCGCGGGAGCACCGAGCGGTTGGATCGCCACGGTCTCCACATCGTCCGCGACCGAGCCGAGAACCGCGCCGACGCCGCTGGCGAGCGCTCCACCGCCCAGCGCGACCAGGACCACGTCCATGGCCGCGCCGCTCTCGGCCAGCTCGAGGCCGACGGTTGCTGCGCCTTCGCACGTCTCCAGGTCGAGGCTGTCTTCGACCAGGCGCGCTCCCTCAGCCTCCGCGATCTCGCGGGCCACTGCACGAGCGTCTTCGATGTCGTTGCCAGCCAGCCGTACGTGCGCGCCGAAGGCGGCCACTCGCTCGAGCTTGAGGGGGCTCGCCGTCTGGCCGGCGACGACGGTGACCTCGAGATCGTGGCGCCGGGCGCTGTACGCGAGCGCCTGGCCGAGGTTCCCAGCGCTGGCGCACACGAGATGCCTGTTCCCTCGTTCGTGTGCGGAAGCCACGACCACGTCGGTGCCTCGGCCCTTGAAACACCGCACAGGATTGAGCGTCTCGACCTTGAGGTTGATGCCGCATCCGAGCGCGTCGCTCAGCGGCGGACACGCCGTCAGAGGCGTGTTCACGAACGCCGGGTCGATGTGGCGGGCCGCCGCCCGAACGCGCTCAAGCCGGACGCGGACGTCTTCCAGACCGGGCATGGCGCGAAGCATGTCAGGCCCCACCGCGCCGCTCTCGCTCCGGACGAGAAGCGACAGTGCGCGGGCGACCGAGATTCGCTTGCGAACCGACAGGGCGGGAACTGGCCAGCCCGTGGTCGGAACCCGCGAAGCGTGTGTCGGCGCCTGCGCTGGGGCGAGAAATCACCGGTCACTGGTCGGAACGCGCTGCGAACGCGTGTGCCGCGGGGAACGGGG
This sequence comes from Solirubrobacteraceae bacterium, assembly GCA_036782855.1. Classification (GTDB taxonomy): domain Bacteria; phylum Actinomycetota; class Thermoleophilia; order Solirubrobacterales; family Solirubrobacteraceae; genus F1-60-MAGs163. The sequence continues at coordinate 6,507 of DAIPYF010000094.1, read as the reverse complement.
GCCGTGCGCACTGCGCGGGCGCCGGAGACGCCCCGCGCCTGGGTAGGGTCCGGCGCGTGAGCGCGACCATCATCGACGGCAAGGCCATCGCGGCCGAGGTGCGTGCGCAGGTCGCCCGGGACGTCGCCGCGTTCACCGGGCGGCACGGCCGCGCGCCCGGCCTGGCGACGATCCTCGTCGGGGGCGATCCGGCGAGCGCGGTGTACGTCGGCGGCAAGCAGAAGGCCTCCGCCGAGGTCGGCATCACCGGCTTCCGCCACGACCTGCCGGCGGACGCCACCCGCGATCAGGTCGTCGCGCTGATCGAACAGCTCAACGCCGACCCCGCCGTCAGCGGCATCCTCTGCCAGCTGCCGGTGCCCGACCACCTCGACGGCGTCGAGCTGACCGGGCTCGTCGATCCCGGCAAGGACGTGGACGGCCTCACGCCGATCAGCGCCGGGCGGCTTGCGCTCGGCGAGCCGGGCCTGCGTCCGTGCACGCCCGAGGGGTCGATGATCCTCATCGAGCGCGCCGGCGCGAGCCTCGAGGGGGCCGAGGCCGTCGTGATCGGCCGCTCGAACCTCTTCGGCAAGCCGATGGCCCAGCTGCTCCTCGGCGCGAACGCGACGGTCACCGTCTGCCACTCACGCACCCGCGACCTGCCCGCCGTCTGCCGGCGCGCCGACGTCCTGGTCGCCGCCGTCGGACGCCCGCGGATGGTCGGCGCCGACTGGGTCAAGCCCGGGGCGACCGTCATCGACGTGGGCATCAACCGCACGGACGACGGCCTCGTCGGGGACGTCGACTTCGACGCGGTCGCGCCGATCGCCGGCGCGATCACGCCCGTCCCCGGCGGCGTCGGCCCGATGACGATCGCGTGCCTGCTGCGCAACACACTGAAGGCCGCCCGCATGGCGGCCGGGGAGGACGTCTGATGGTGCGCCGGCTGCGCCGCGCCGACTGGTGCCTGCTCGTCAGCGCGGTCATCGTGCCCGTCACGCTGGCGCTCGACTGGTTCCGCCCGGCGCGCACCGGCTGGAGCGCGCTCGGCTGGGCGCTGCTCGCGCTGATCGTCGCGACCGCCGCGCTCGCGCTCGTCGTCGTCGTCCTCATCGCCTCCGGCGCGCGCGACGGGGTGAACGTGCCGCCTGCCGTGGTCCTCATGGCGCTCGCACCGGTCGCGCTCCTCGCGACACTGGTCGTGACGCTCCTGAAGCCCGGTGACGCCACCGGCATCGCGCCGGGCGCCTGGGCGGGGATCCTCGCCCTCGGCGCGCTGAAGGCGAGCGCCTGGTTCTCCATGCGGGACGAGCGCCTCGACCAGCCCGCCCGTCAGGTCGAACCTCCGCCCGCGCGCCCCGCGCCGCCCGCGGCAGAGCGGCCCATCTAGAATCGCCGCCGCATGATCGACGCAGCCGAGGTCCTCCACGTCGCGCGCCTGTCGCGCCTGAAGCTCACCGAGGAGGAGACCTCGCGGATGGCCGGCGAGCTGTCCTCGATCCTCGACCACATCGCGCAGATGGGCGAGCTCGATCTGGAGGGCGTGCCGCCGACCAGCCACGTCGTCGAGGTCGAGCAGGGTCTGCGGGCCGACGAGCCGGGCCCGTGCCTGCCGCGCGAGGTCGCGCTGTCGCAGGCGCCCGCCGTCCAGGACGACGGCTTCCTCGTCCCGAGCCCGCAGGCCGGCTGATGAACGTCGGCGAGCTGCTCGGCCTCACGGCGACCCAGGCGACCCAGGCGATCGAACGCGGCGACCTCGACGCCGCGGAGCTGTTCGCCGCCTATCGCAACCGCGCCGCCGACGAGGACCTCAACGCCTTCACGTGGGTCGCCGACGACCTGCCGGAGGACCTCCACGGCGACGCCCCGCTGCGCGGCGTGCCGCTCGCCGTCAAGGACCTGTTCTGCACCGAGGGCGTGCCGAGCCAGGCCGGCTCGAAGATCCTCGAGGGCTACCTGCCGCCGTACACGGCCACCTCCGTCGCCAGGCTCCAGGACGCCGGCGCCACGCTGCTCGGCAAGACCAACCAGGACGAGTTCGCGATGGGCTCGTCCAACGAGAACTCCGCCTACGGCCCGGTCCTCAATCCGTGGGATCGCACGCGCGTCCCGGGCGGCTCGTCCGGCGGCAGCGCCGCCGCGGTCGCCGCCGGCCTGGCGCCCTGGGCGCTCGGCACCGACACCGGCGGTTCGATCCGCCAGCCGGCCGCGCTCTGCGGCATCGTGGGGCTGAAGCCCACGTACGGCACCGTCAGCCGTTACGGGATGATCGCCTTCGCCTCGTCGCTCGACCAGGCCGGGCCGTTCGCCCGCGACGTCACCGACGCCGCGCTGCTCTACCGGCACATGACGGGGACCGACCCCCGGGACTCCACCGCCGTCGGCCATCCGGAGGAGATCGTGCTGCCGTCCGCCGAGCGCCTCGACGGCGTCCGTCTCGGCATCCCGGCGGAGCTCAGCACGGGGGAGGGCGTCGAGCCGGGCGTGCTCGCCGCGTTCGAGGCGACCGTCGAGACCGCGAAGAGCCTCGGGGCCACGATCGAGACCTGCCACCTGCCGACCGCCGCGCTCGGCCTCAGCGCGTACTACGTGCTCGCTCCCGCCGAGGCCTCGTCGAACCTCTCCCGCTACGACGGCGTGCGCTACGGGCAGCGCGTCGCGGCCGACGATCTCGTCTCGATGTACACCGAGACCCGTCACGACGGCTTCGGCGACGAGGTCAAGCGGCGGATCCTGATCGGGACGTACGCGCTCTCCAGTGGCTACTACGACGCGTATTACAGCCGGGCGCAGAAGGTCCGCACGCTCATCGCCCGCGAGTTCACCGAGGTCTTCCAGTCCGTCGACTTCGTGATCACCCCGACGAGCCCGACCGTCGCGTTCGAGCTGGGATCCATGACCTCCGACCCGCTCTCGATGTACCTCAACGACTTCTTCACCGTCCCGATGTCGCTCGCGGGCATCCCGGCGATCTCGATCCCGTGCGGCCTCAGCGAGGGCCTGCCCGTCGGCCTGCAGCTGTGCGGCCCCGCGTTCAGCGAGAACCGCATCCTCGACGCGGCCCACGCGCTCGAGGGCGCGCTCGGCTTCGACGGCTCGGCGGCGCGCGCATGACCGACGTGACGTACGAGCCGGTCATCGGCCTGGAGATCCACGTCCAGCTGCGCACGCGGACGAAGATGTTCTGCGCGTGCCCGCTGAGCTTCGGCGAGCCGCCGAACACGCGCACGTGCCCCGTCTGCCTCGGGCTGCCCGGGACGCTGCCGGTGACGAACGCGGAGGCGATCCACTACGGCCTGATGATCGGCATGGCGGTCGGCTCCGAGCTGGCGCCGCGGTCGATCTTCCACCGCAAGAACTACTTCTACCCCGACCTGCCGAAGGGGTACCAGATCAGCCAGTTCGACGAACCGCTCTGCTCCGGCGGGCGACTCGGCGAGGTGCGGATCCACCGCGTGCACCTCGAGGAGGACGCGGCGAAGCTCACGCACGTCGGCGCGAGCGGGCGGATCCACGGCTCCGACGCCTCCGTCGTGGACTTCAACCGCGGCGGCACGCCGCTGGCGGAGATCGTGACCGAGCCCGACGTGCGCTCGGCCGAGCAGGCGAGCGAGTGGCTGCGGCTGCTGCGCACGACGCTCCGCCAGCTCGGCGTCAGCGACGTGAACATGGAGGAGGGGTCGCTGCGCTGCGACGCGAACATCTCCATCCGTCCCGCCGGGCAGACGGAGCTCGGGACGAAGACCGAGCTGAAGAACATGAACTCCTTCCGCTTCATCGAGCGCGGGATCCGCGCCGAGGTCGCGCGACAGGAGCGGATCGTGCGCGCGGGGGAGAGCGTCGTGCAGGAGACGCTGCACTTCGACCCGCGCACCGAGGCGATCACGTCTTTGCGCAGCAAGGAGGAGGCGCACGACTACCGCTACTTCCCCGAGCCCGACCTGCCCCCGGTGCTGATCACGCAGGCGATGCTCGACCGCGCCCGCGCCGCGATGCCCGAGCTGCCCGCCGACCGCGAGCGCCGGCTGATCGAGGACGTCGGCCTGAACGCCGAGAGCGCGCGCCTGCTGTCCTGGCGCGCCGAGCTGGGCGACCTGTTCGAGGCGGCGCTCGCGAGCGGCGAGGCCGGGCCTGCGGAGCCGCAGCTCGTCGCCAACTGGGTCAACGAGCTGCAGGCGCGCCTCGGTGACGAGGACCCGGGGTCCGCGAAGGTCACGCCCGCCGCGCTCGCGAAGCTCGCCGGGATGGTGTCGTCGAAGGCGGTCACGCAGGGCGCCGCCAAGCAGGTGCTCGACACGCTCGTCGCCGACGGCGGCGACCCGCAGCAGGTCGTCGAGGCGCAGGGCCTGGGCGCCGTCGGCGGCGCCGACGAGCTGGCGCCCGTCGTGCGTGCCGCGCTCGCCGCCAACCCCGACGTGGCGGACAAGCTCCGAACCGGCGACATGAAGGCGATCGGCGTGATCATCGGGCATGTGATGAAGGAGACGCGCGGGCGCGCCGACGGCAAGGAGGTCACGGCGATCGTGCGCTCCGAGCTCGGCCTCGGCTGACAGCACCGCGCCGGTCGCTCGACACCGTGTACGGGTCGCGTGCGCGAATTGCGGACCGCCGGGCTATGGGAGAAACCCCAGCTGGGACCGAACATCTCAGCCATGACCCGCCCATCGCCGACGCTCTCGCGCTACCTCCTCACCGCAGCGGCGCCCCCGCGGCACCGTGACCCGAACGCGCCGAAGGTCCGGCGCTACCGCCTCGCCCGCGTCCAGGCGATCGGGCGCCCGCCGTCGGCGGACCGCTTCGGGCACCTGCGCCGCGCGTACGACTGAGCGTCAGCCGCGGGCCGCGATCGCGTCCATGCCGGCGCGCAGCGCGTCGGCGGTCAGGACGTCGGCCGGAACCGGGACCGCGCGGTAGGTCCCGATCGGCCCGGGGAGCGTCAGGGCGAGCACCGGCGTCGCGTCACGGTCGACGACCGTCACGCGCCGCGTCCCGCCCCAGGCGATCACCCAGCCGCCGCCCGCGAGCGGGCGGGCGCTTCCGCAGCACGGCGACGCGGGCGCGAGCGGATCGTCGATCGCCTCGACGAGCCGCGCGGTACGCGCCGCCGGGTCGATGGCGTAGCGCAGCGCCTGGGGCGCGCGGCCGCGCGCGGTGCCGTTGTCGAAGACGGTGAGGGTGCCGTCCGGCTGCCGGCGCGCGTCGTGCTGGCCGCCGAAGCGGGTCGCGGCGAGCGGGTCGTCGACGAGGGTCAGGCTCTCCGGCGTGGGTGTGCCGCCGAGCTTCCAGTCCACGGTCCCGCTCGCGCGGTCGATCCGGTACACCGCGTCGGTGTGCCGCATCGAGACGATGACGCCGTCGCCATCGGGCTCGACGCTGTTGATGTGTGTGGTGTCGTACCGGTCCGGGCCGCCGCCGGGGTCCGCGAGCGGAGCGGCGATCACCGACAGCGCAAGGAACCGCGCCGACTCCTCCAGCGCCAGGTCGTCGCGCCCGTCCCACTCCCAGGCGAGCGACCCGTCCGGCCGGATCTCCTGGACGACGGGGTCGAGCACCGTCGCCGACGCCGGGCCGGCCCAGGGCGACAGGTCCGCCGCGTCGCGCTGCCGGTAGGCGACGAGCAGCACCGAGCCGTCCGCAAGCGGCTGCAGGTCGTGGTGGTCGGTCGGCACGCCGACGGTGGCAAGCGACCGCACGAGCGATCCGTCGAGCGTGCGCTGCTCGTAGGCGCCCGCCGGATCGAGCCCGACGGATCCGCCGGAGAAGCTCGACCACGCGAGGTCGCCGTCCGGCAGGGCCTTGAGGTCGAGCGCGCCGCGCGGAGCGTCCATCCACCACACGGGCGTTCCGGCACCGTCGAGGACCACCGCGTAGGAGCGCCCCGCGCCGACGCGGGCCGGCGTGACGAGCAGGTTGGGGGACACGGGCGGCCCGGGACGTTCCACCGCGATCTCCGGGAAGTCCGCCGGCAGGCAGCGCACGTGGTGCGTCACGCCGTCCGTCGCGATCGTGAACCGCCGGCCCGGCGCGAGCGGGATCGTCGTGTCCCAGGTGCCGCTGCGCGGGGCGCCCCCGCCGACGGCCACCGGGGTCGCGGGGCCGGCGGTGACGGCCAGGCGCACCGGCGTGCCCGCGTCGCAGCGCACGACATGGTCGGTCACGCCGGCGCCGAACGCCGGGACGAGCACGGGATCCGTCGTCACGGTGAGCCCCGGGCCCGGTTGCGCGGCGGGGGCGCCCGACCCCGACCGTGCGGGCGGCCGCCGGAGGGCGCTGCGGCGGACGAGCGTGCGTCGGCCGACCTGCAGCTCGACCGTCACAGCGGTCGCCGCGCGCAGGCGCTCGGCCGCGGCGCCACCGATCGCCGCGCTGTGCCAGACGGTGCGTTCCGCGCGCCGGCGGACCGCGCGCAGCGCGATCCGCCGGCGTCCGTCACGGACGCGCACCGAGCGGACCGCACCGCGCGCCTGCCGGACCTCGACGTGGACGCGCACACCCGTGCCCGCCGTCTCCCGGCGGGCGACGTCC
>DAIPYF010000093.1:0-9821 GCA_036782855.1 Solirubrobacteraceae bacterium | reverse complement strand
CGTTCGTCGTCACGTCGATCGCCCTCTTCATGGTCACGCTCGACAACCTCGTCGTCTCCACCGCCCTGCCCGTCATCCGCGTCGACCTCGGCGCCGGCATCGAGGCGCTGCAGTGGACCGTCAACGCCTACACGCTCGCCTTCGCGGTGTTCCTGCTGACGGGGGCGGCCCTCGGCGACCGCTTCGGCCGCAAGCGCGTCTTCACGCTCGGCGTCGCGCTGTTCGCGGGAGCGTCGGCCGCCGCGGCGCTCGCGCCGACGGCGGACGCGCTGATCGTGGCGCGCGCCCTCCAGGGCCTGGGCGCCGCGTTCGTCATGCCGCTCTCGCTCACGCTCCTGTCCGACGCGGTCCCGGAAGGCCGCCGCGGCCTGGCGATCGGCGCCTGGTCCGGGGTGTCCGGCCTCGGCGTCGCGCTCGGGCCCGTCGTGGGCGGGGCGATCGTCGAAGGGCTCTCCTGGCACTGGATCTTCTGGGTCAACGTGCCGATCGCGCTCGTGCTCATCCCCGTCGCGATGCGCGTGCTGACCGAGAGCCGCGGGCCCAACGCGGCGCTCGACCCGCGCGGGCTGGTGCTCGCCGGGGCCGGCCTGCTCGGGCTGACGTTCGGCATCGTCCGCGCGGACGCCCTCGGCTGGGGCAGCCCCGTCGTGGTCGGGACCATCGGGACCGGCGTCGTCCTGCTGACGCTCTTCCTGCGCTGGGAGGCCCGGGCGCCGGAGCCGATGCTGCCGGTGCGCTTCTTCCGCAGCCGCACGTTCTCGGCGACCAACGCCGTCTCGTTCGCGATGTTCTTCGGCGTCTTCGGCTCGATCTTCTTCCTCTCGCAGTTCTTCGTGACCGCGGAGGGGCTCTCGCCGCTGGAGTCGGGCATCCGGATCCTGCCGTGGACGATGATGCCGATCTTCGTCGCGCCGATCGCGGGCATCCTCAGCGACCGGATCGGCGCCCGCCCGCTGATGGCGAGCGGTCTCGCGCTCCAGGCGCTGGCGATCGGCTGGCTGGCCTCGGTGCTCGAGGTCGGTGTGGCCTACACGACGCTGATCCCGGCGTTCGTCGCCGGCGGCGCCGGCATGGCGCTGGTGTTCGCGCCGTCCGCCAACGCCGTGCTCGGCGCGGTCCGCCCGAGCGAGGTCGGCCAGGCCTCGGGGGCGACGAACACGATCCGCGAGCTCGGCGGCGTGCTCGGCGTCGCGGTGCTGGCGTCCGTGTTCTCGAGCGCGGGCGGGTACGAGTCCCCGCAGGCCTTTGTGGACGGCGTCAGCGCGGCGCTCCCGATCGGCGCCGCCGTGCTCGGCGCCGGGGCGCTCATCGCGCTGCTCGTGCCGGGCATCCGGCGGGCGCCGGCCGCGGAGGGCGCCTCGCGCACCGCCGCCGAGCCTGCGACCGCATAGCTCAGGGACAGTGGAATCTCACGGGCCGGAGGGTCTACCCTCCGGCCCGTGAGCTCGTTCACCGCGAAGAACCTCGGGGCGATCAAGGCGGCGCTCGACCAGCACAACGCGAGCTGTCCGGTGCCCGCCAACGCGATCCTGCTGAACCCGGTCGATCATGCGCTGATCGACTTCGAGGAGCTGTGGGGCCTGCCGGTGCTCGCCGACGACCGCGTCCCGACCAAGCGGGTGCGAATCCAGTGCGACGGCTCCGCGTTCGGGATCGAGGACGAGGTGGCCGACGCCGTCGCGCGTGAGGAGCCGGCGACGATCCCGCTGGTCATCCCGGTCGGCCCGGCCGGTCCCGGCGAGGACCCTCAGGCGACCTGAAGCTCGCGCCCGAAGGCGCGGGCGAACAGCTCGGTCTCCCGCGAGGCCGCCCAGCGCGGCACGCGCGCCTCGCCGTCGGCCACGAGGTCGAGCCGCACGACGTCGTCGCCGGGCACCGTGACGTGGGCCGCACGCACCGCCTGGTCGCGGCTGCGCTCCAGGTCCTCGGCGAGGCGCAGGAGGACGGCGCAGCGATCGAGCAGCCGGCGGTCGCCGTCGCGCAGCAGCCCCGCGAACGGCCCGACGTCGGGCATGCCCTTGCGGTGGTAGCGCACGACCTGGCCGATGAGCGCGACCTCGCGCGGGCTGAAGCCCGGGAGGCCCGCGCTGAGGACGAGGTAGCGCGAGTGCTTGTGGTGGTCGTCGTAGTCCACGGCGACGCCGACGTCGTGGAGCATGCACGCCGCCCAGAGCAGCTCGCGCTCCGTCGGGTCCCCGTCGTGCAGCTCCTCGCGCGCCAGCTCGTCGAACAGCGTCAGCGCAAGGCCGGCGACGTGCCGGGTGTGCGCGGCGTGCGGGTCGAACTGGGCGGCGAGGTTCAGCACGCTCGCGCGCCGCACATCGTCGACGAGCGGCTCGGGACGGTCCCGGAGCGCGCGCGCGAAGAAGACGCCCTCGCGCAGGCCGGCCTCGGTCACCTCCATCCCGGCGAACCCGCCGGACACGAGCACCTGCTGGACGACGACCGCGCCCGCCAGCACGATGTCCCCGCGCGCAGGCTTGATCCCCGGGACGCGCCCGCGCTCGCTCGCGGGCAGCTTCGCGAGGCGGTCGACGAGGTCGTCGAGGGCGTCGCGCCGGATCACGTAGCCCTGGACACCGACCCCCGGCCCGTCGGGGGCGCGCTGGAGCGCCGCCGCGAGGTTGCGCACCGTCCCGCCGATGCCCACGAGCCGCTCCGCGTCCGACAGCCAGTCGGCGCGCTCCACCTTGCGCGCGACGTGGTCTCGCAGTCGCGTCAGCTGCTTCCCGCTCGCCGTCCCCTCGTCGGGCAGGAACCGCTCGGTCATCCGCACCGCGCCGAGGCGCCAGGAGTCGAGCTCGCCGGCGAGCCGGTCGCGCACCCGCACGAGCTGGAGCGAACCGCCGCCCACGTCGAGGACGGCCCCGTCGGTCAGGTCGGTCGAGTTCACCGCGGCGAGGTAGCCGTAGCGCGCCTCCTCCTCGCGGGAGAGCACGCGGATCGCCAGGCCGCTCGCCGCGCGCGCCCGCTGCAGGAACTCCTCCGAGTTCGTCGCCTCGCGGATCGCGCTGGTCGCGACGACGTCGACCTCGTCGTCGCGCAGGCCCGCGGCCTCGCAGAAGTGGGCGAACACCTCGATCGCCGCGCTCGCGCGCGTGATGCCCTCCTCACCGAGGGCGCCGGTCGTGTCCACGCCGGCGCCGATGCGCACGGGCTCGTGGATCTCGTCGGTGCGCTTCCACCACCCGGCGAGTGCCCCGGCGCGCTCCGCGTGCGTCTCGAAGACGACGAGGCGGAAGGAGTTCGACCCGAGGTCGACGACCGCCAGCCGGGAATCGCCGTCAGTCGCCACGTTCGATGAGTTCGATCCGGTAGCCGTCGGGGTCGCGCACGAAGCAGATCCTGGTGCCCCCGTCGCTCACCGTGTATGGCGGCTTCTCGGCCTCGATCCCCTGCTCGGCGAGCCGTGCGAGCGTCGCGTCGAGGTCGCCGGCCGTGATCGCGATGTGGTTGTAGCCGGTGCCGAGCTCGTAGGCGTCGACGCCGAAGTTGTAGGTCAGCTCGAGGCGCGGGCCGTCGCCCGGAAGCCCCATGAAGACGTTGATCGCCTCGTCCCGGATCGGCATCCGCCCGATCTCCTCGAAGCCGAGCGCCTCGTAGAAGGCGACCGAGCGGTCGATGTCGCCGATGCGATAGCAGGTGTGGATGAGCTCGGGCATGGCCGCAGGGTATACCCGCCGGACCGGCGTTCACCGGCCGTCCACTAGCCTGCCTGCATGATCGTCGAACGCTCGCTCCTGCCCGACTTCCTGACCAACACGTACCTCGTCGGCGATCCCGGCGGGGCGGCCTTCTTCGTCGACGCCGGCGGCCCCGTGGCACCGCTGATCGAGGCGGCCGAGCGCGAGGACATGACGCCCACCCACGTCCTGCTGACGCACCATCACTACGACCACGTCGTCGCCCTCCCCGAGCTGCTCGAGCGCTGGCCGGGCATGGAGGTCCTGATCCATCCGGCCGAGCGCGACCTGGTCGACGCCGCGACCGGCGACCTGATCCCCGGCGAGGCGCTGCAGATCGGCGGCGCCCACATCGAGGTGCTGCACACACCCGGGCACACGGCGGGCATGGTCGCGCTGCTCGTCGACGGCCAGGTGTTCACCGGCGACACGCTGTTCAAGGGCTCCGTCGGCGGCGTTCGCGCCCCCGGGAGCACGAGCTACGCCGACCTGAAGTCGTCGATCATGGACGTGCTCGCCGAGCTCCCGCCGGAGACCGTCGTGCGGCCCGGGCACACGGACCCGACGACGATCGGCGACGAGCTGGAGTCCAACGGCTTCATCCGGATCTGGCGCGGCCTGGACCCCGAGGGCACCGGCCCGTGCACCGCGATGGGCGAGCCGGCGACGCTCGTGCTGCTCGGCGACGACTACGACGGCGGGCACAAGGCGTGGGTCCGCTGGCCCGACGGCCGCGACGACATCGTGCCCGGCTCGCAGGTCCAGCAGGGCTGACCGGAGCGCTCCGATGGCCACGCGCGACGACGAGCCGGCCCCGCCCGGCTCCGAGGAGTCCCCCGAGGGCGACGCCCTGGGAGGACGGCTGCGGCGCACCGCGGCGCTCGGGCGCCTGGCGGCGACCGAGGCGGCGAAGTACGCGGCCACGTCGGCGGCGAACCTCGGGCGCACGCCGGACGAGGCCGCCGACGCGCTCGGACGCCGCCAGGTCGACGCTGCGCGGCAGATCGTCCGCGTGCTGGGCTCGATGAAGGGCGTCGCGATGAAGGCCGGGCAGATGCTGTCCGTCGTCGACCTCGACGCGGTGCCGCCCGCCTACCGCGACGAGGTGCAGGCGACGCTCGCCGAGCTGCGCGACTCCGCGCCGAGCGTGTCGTTCCCGGAGATGCGCCGCGTGCTCGAGCGCGAGTACGGCGAGCGCCTGGACCGCGTGTTCGCGACGTTCGACGAGGAGCCGGTCGCGGCGGCGTCGATCGGGCAGGTCTACCGCGCGACGCTCGACGACGGTCGCGAGGTCGCGGTCAAGGTCCAGTACCCGGGGATCGACGCGGCGGTGCGCGCAGACCTGCAGAACCTCGTGCCGCTGCTGCGGATCGCCAAGCAGATCGCCCCGAACCTCGACGTGGACGACCTGGCGGTCGAGGTGCGCGACCGCATTCACGAGGAGCTCGACTACGAGCTGGAGGCCGACAACACGCGCGCCGTCGCCCGCGCGCACCGCGGGCACCCGTTCATCGTGATCCCGGGGGTCGTGTCGGATCTCTGCCGCACCCACGTCATCGTCATGGACTTCGTCCGCGGGGCCTCGCACGAGCAGATCGCCCGACGCGACCAGGCGACGCGGGACCGCGTCGCGGAGATGATCTTCCGCTTCTACTTCGGCGCCATGTACCGCCATCGCGCGTTCTCGGGCGACCCGCATCCCGGGAACTCGATGCTGCTGGAGGACGGGCGCATGGCGTTCCTGGACTTCGGTCTGTTCAAGCGCATCTCCGCCGGGGCGGCGGAGCGGGAGCTGGAGATCCAGCGGCTCGGCGTCGAGGGTCGCGGGGAGGACATGATCGAGCGGATGCGCGCCGCCGGAATGCTCCCGGACAGCAGCCGCGCGACGCCCGATTCGATCCTCGACCAGTTCCGCCGCTACACGTGGTGGTACACGGCCGACGAGATCGTCGAGCTCGACCCCGGCGCGGCCACGCGAATCGTCCTGGACTTCTCCGATCCGCTGCACGATGCGTTCCACGAGGTGCGCCGCGAGACGCTGCCGGCCGAGCACGTCTTCGGGCGGCGGCTGGAGATGATGACCCTCGCCGTCATGAGCCAGCTGCGGCCGCGGGGCAACTGGTATCGCATCGCACGCGAGTGGCTGTACGACGACCGGCCGCGAACCGAGCTCGGCCGACTCGAGGCCGCGTACTACGCCGGCCGGCGATGACCCGGGGGATCCCCCCGAGCGGGCCCGCGCGGGAGGCTCGGCGGATCCGGCGCCGCGGGCCGGGGCCCAAGCTGCGCCTGATGATCCTCGGGCTGGCGCTCGCGTCGCTCTTCCTCGTGCTGGCCGTGTCGGGCTCGCTCTCGCCCGAGCAGGTGGAGGACTGGGTCGACGGCTTCGGCGATGTGGCGCCGCTCGTGTTCATCGTCAGCGCGGCGGTGCTGACCTGCCTGATGGTTCCCGGCTGGATCCTCGCGGGCGGGGCGGGGCTGCTCTTCGGGACCGCGCTCGGCACGCCCGTCGCGATCTGCTCGGCGACGCTCGGGGCGTCGCTGGCGGCGAGCATCGGGCGGTTCGTGGCCGGCGACGCGGTCGAGGAGCTCGGCGGGCCGCGCATCCGCGCACTCGCCCAGTGGGTGGGGCGGCGCGGCTTCGTGTCGGTCCTGTACGCGCGGATCGCGCCCGCGATGCCCTACAACCTCGTCAACTACGCGTGCGGGCTGACGACGATTCCCATCCTCGTGATCGCGGCGGGCACGGCGGTCGGCGCGGCGCCGCGCACGTTCGCGTACGTGGCGCTCGGCGGCTCGTTCGGCGACCTGTCGAGCCCCGAGGCGCTGATCGCGTTCGCGATCATCATCGGGATGGGCGTCACGGGCCTGGTCCTCGTCCGGCGTGATCTCCTGCGCGAGCGGGCGGCGCGGGCGCGACGGCCCGGCCCGGCCGACGACCCGCCGGGCGGCGGCACCGCCGCCGAAGCCTGACCCTCGGGTCAGCTCGCGGCGTCGTCGCGGCGCGCGTGCTCGCCGTGCTGCGGGCGCCCCGGGTCGTCGAGGCGCTGGACCTGGAACATGCTCGTGGTGCCGGGGCGCCCGCTGGGGAGGCCGGCGGTGACGCCCACGCGCTGGCCGGGCCGGCACCAGCCGAGCTCGACCACGCGTCGCGCGGCGTCGGCGATCAGCTCCTCGGTGACGTCGTGCTTGCGCATCGACGCCGCCCGCACACCCCACATCAGCCCGCAGCGGCGCACCGTCTCCTTGCCCGGTGAGAGGGCGAGGATCGGCATGGTCGGGCGGTGCGCCGACACCAGGCGCGCGGAGCGTCCCGACAGCGTCGGGACGACGATGGCGTCGAGCTCCAGCTCGCGCGCCGCCTCGACGACGCTGTGGGCGATCGTGTACCCGGGGTCGCGGCCGGTGCGGCGCACGCGGTGCTCGTTCCAGCGCGAGTACGGCGCCTCGCGCTCGGTCGTGCGCGCGATCGAGTCCATCATCGCGACGGCCTCGACGGGGTAGGCGCCGACGGCGGTCTCCTGCGAGAGCATCACGGCGTCGGTGCCGTCGAGGATCGCATTCGCCACGTCGGCGACCTCGGCGCGGGTCGGGCGCGCGCTGCGGATCATCGAGTCGAGCATCTGCGTCGCGGTGATCGTGATGCGCGCGTGCTCGCCGGACAGGCGCAGCAGGCGCTTCTGCACGAGCGGCACCTCCTGGATCGGCAGCTCGATCCCCAGGTCGCCGCGGGCGACCATGATGCCGTCGCTGACGCGGATGATGTCCTCGGCGCGGGCGACGGCCTGCGGCTTCTCCATCTTGGCGATCAGCGGGATGCGGGTGTGCTCGCGCACGAAGAGGACGTCCTCGGGGCGGCGCACGAAGCTCAGCGCGACGAGGTCGACGCCGATGCTGATGCCCGCCTGGAGGTGGACGATGTCCTCCTCCGGCACGGCCGGCAGCTCCTCCGTCGCGCCCGGGACGTTCAGCCCCTGGCGCGAGGCGACGACGCCGCCGAGCTCGATGTCGCAGTCGAACTCGCCGTCGTCCTCGCGGACCTCGCGCACCCGCAGGCGCACCGAGCCGTCGGCGAGGTAGACCGACTCGCCGGGCTCCAGGGCGGCGGCGAGGCCGGGCCAGGTGACGGTGAGGCACTCGGCGGTGCCCTGCTCGGCACCGGCCAGGTCGGTGACGAACGTGACGCTGTCGCCGCTCCGCAGGATCACCTTGTCGCCCGCGACGGGCCCGATGCGGATCTTCGGGCCCGGGAGGTCCTGGAGGATCGCGACGGGCCGGCCGACCCGGCCGGCGGCCTCACGGACGAGCCGTGCGGTCTCGGCGTGCTCCTCGTGGTTCCCGTGGCTGAAGTTCAGCCGCGCGACGTCCATCCCGGCCTCGACGAGCCGTGCGAGGACCTCGGGATCCCGCGAGGCGGGTCCGATGGTCGCGACGATCTTCGTGCGGCGCTCCATGGGCACGCGGTGACGGTACCGTCCCCGGCCTCATGCCGCTCCTCAGCTCGCTCGGACTCGTCTCGCTCGCGCTCGCCGCGCTCTCCGGCTGGCTCGTCCTCGCGGTGACCGAGAAGCCCGACTGGTTCCGGTCGCGCGGCGTTCCCGCGCCCGCGCGCTTCCGTCAGGCGCATCTGGACTGGGTGATGATGGGCCTGATCCTGATCGCGGTGCAGACCGTCGCGCCGGACATGCCGGCCTGGATCCGCGCGTGCGTCGCGTTCGGGACGGTCGTCAACCCGCTGCTGTTCCTGCCGCTGGCGTGGGGGCCGGGCGTGAAGTCGAATCCGGTCTACATCGGGATCACGCTCGTCTCGTTCCTCGCGCTCAGCATCGGCCTGCCGGCACTGGCGATCTGGGCGATCGCGTAGGGCGGGGCCTGGAGCGCCTCGGCGGCGGCGCGTGCCGTGGAATGGCCGACCGGCGGGATCGCGGTACAGGCCCGGACGCTACGACGCGGCCATCTTCGTCGCGTCGTCCTTCTCCAGGTGGCCGACGCGCGGGGCCATCGCCTCGCCCATCGCCATGAGCGCGGACAGCGGCCGGATCATGACCGTGAACTCGCTGACGAGCCCGTCCTCGCCGAGGACCAGATGGTCGAGGCCCTCGAGCTCCTTGCCGTTGACGCTCGCGCGGAAGATCAGCGCGTGCGTGCCGTCGCCCTGCAGCTCGTCGGTGTAGCGGAAGTCCTCGAAGACCTCGAACAGGTTCCAGAACAGCTCGTTCACCGCCTCACGCCCGGCGAACGGCTTGAAGGCGACGGGCGAGTAGAAGCGGACGTCCTGCGCCATGCAGGCGGCCATGGCGTCCGGGTCGCGGGCTTCGACGGCGATGCGAAAGGGATGCATGGGCGGAGACGCTGTCAGCCCGCGGAGCGGCGGTCAAGCGGAGGCGCGGCGCCGCCGTCAGCCGGGCGCGGGCAGCCCGGCGAAGCGCCCGTCCTCCAGCACGACCTCGCCGTCGGCGGTGAGCCGCCCGCCGTCGCGCAGATCGCAGATCATGTCCCAGTGCAGCGCGCTCTCGTTGCGCCCGCGGGTCTCCGGGTAGGACCGCCCGAGCGCCAGGTGCACCGTGCCCCCGATCTTCTCGTCGAAGAGGATCGCGCCCACCGGCCGCTGGATCCCGAAGTTCGTCCCGATGCCGATCTCGCCGAGCCGGCGGGCGCCGTCGTCGGTGGCGATCGCCTGCCGCAGGAACTCCTGTCCGCGCTCGGCGTGGGCGCCGACGACCTCACCGTCCTTGAAACGGAGCTCGACGCCGTCGACGTCGACGCCTGCGGGCGCCGAGCGGATCGTGAAGCGGATGGCGCCGTTGGCGGACGCCTCGTGCGGCCCCGTGAAGACCTCGCCGCTGGGCATGTTGCGCCGCCCGTCGGAGTTCACCCAGGTGCGCCCCTTCACACTCAGCGTGAGGTCGGTGCCCTCGGCCTCGATGCGCAGCACGTCGGCGCCGCGCAGCCGCTCGATCAGCCGGTCCTGGAACGCGCTCAGGCCCAGCCACGCGCGGACCGGATCGGGCTGGTCGAGGAACAGCGCCGTGCGCACGAAGGCCGCGAAGTCGCTGAGGTCCATGCCCGCGCCCGCCGCGCCCGCCGGCGTCGGCCACAGCGTCGAGCACCAGCGCTTCTTCAGCGTGCGCTCGCGCA
>DAIPYF010000092.1:0-9935 GCA_036782855.1 Solirubrobacteraceae bacterium | reverse complement strand
GCCTGTGGCCGGGCGGCCCGCGAGTCCCGGGTTGCGGGTGCTGGGCTGGCTGGTCCCGCTCGTGAGCGTCGTCGTCCTCTTCCTGTCGTGGAGAGACATCGACGAGTTCCTCAGAGCGCGCGGCGCCCGGGGCTTCCACGTCGTGCTCTTCGTGCTGCTCGCGCTGTTCGTCCCGTTCGGGGGGCTCGTCGCGTACGTGATCGTGCAGCGGCGCCTGAACGACGGTTGGATGGCCGCGACCGACGGCCGGGCAGTGGCCGCCCCGATGATGACCGGCGACTGGATCGCCATTGCCGCCGGGTGGGTCGGCATCGGCGCTGCGGTCGCCTACGGCGTCGCGGCCGGCTGACGGCGGACCTCCTACGCTCCACGACCCCATGACCGAGGACGTCCTCACCGCCGCGATCGACGCGCTCGCCTCGCGCCGCGACCTCTCCCGCGAGCAGGCGTCCGTGGTGCTCGCCCGCATCATGGCCGGCGAGGCATCCGAGGTGCAGATCGCCGCCATCCTCATCGGTCTGCGGACGAAGGGCGAGACCGAGGACGAGGTCGCCGGCCTGGCCGCGACGATGCGCCTGCTCGCCACCCCCGTCAAGGCCGATCGCACGGACCTCGTGGACACGGCCGGCACCGGCGGCGGGCGCACGACGTTCAACATCTCGACGACGGCCGCGCTGATCGCCGCGGGGGCCGGGTGCGCGGTCGCCAAGCACGGCAACCGCTCGGCGACCGGCCTCAGCGGCTCCGCGGACGTGCTCGAGGCGCTCGGCGCGCGCCTGGACGTCGGGCCGCAGGGCGTCGCGCGCGCCATCGACGAGACCGGCTTCGGCTTCATGTTCGCGCCCGCCCACCACGCGGCCACCCGGCACGTCGTGCCGGTGCGCAAGGCGCTCGGGGTCCGGACGATCTTCAACCTGCTCGGCCCGCTGACGAATCCCGCAGGGGCCAGACGGCAGCTCGTCGGCGTCGCCGACCCCGGCGCGCTCGAGCTCGTCGCGGGAGCGCTGGCGCGCCTGGACACCGATCGCGCGCTGGTAGTGTCCAGCGCGGATGGCCTGGACGAGATCAGCACGTCCGGCCCGACCCACGTCGTGGAGGTCGAGGGAGACACCCTGCGCCGGTACGTCGTCGAGCCCGCCGACGTCGGGATCGCCGTCGCCCCGCCGCAGGCCGTCAGCGGTGGGACACCCGAGGAGAACGCGGTGATCGTCCGCGCGATCCTCGCCGGTGAGCCCGGCCCGAGACGCGACATCGCGCTCCTGAACGCGGGCGCGGCGATCTACGCAGCGGGCCGCGTGGGCGCACTCGCCGAGGGCGTGGACGCGGCGCGGGCGGCCGTGGACGACGGCGCCGCCGAGCGGGCGCTCGAGGCGTACCTCGCGCTGACGACGAACCTGACGGCGGCAGGGTGACCGTGACCGTCCTCGACCGCATCGTGGACGCCACGCGAGACGACGTCGCACGTCGGCGTCGCGAGCTGCCGCTCGCCGAGCTCGAACGGCGCCTGGAGGCGCGGGGCCCCGACCGCCCGTTCCACGAGGCGCTGACCCACCCGGGGATCTCGGTGATCGCGGAGTTCAAGCGCCGCTCTCCCAGCGCCGGGGACATCCGCGAAGGCTCGACCGTCGACGACATCGTGCGGGCCTACCAGGACGCGGGGGCGGCGGCCCTCTCGGTCCTCACCGAGGAGCGCAACTTCGGCGGCTCCCTCGACGATCTGCGGGCGGCACGCGCGGCCAGCCGCCTGCCGATCCTGCGCAAGGACTTCGTGGTCGAGCCCTACCAGGTGGTCGAGTCGGCGGTCGCCGGAGCGGACGCCATCCTCCTGATCGTCGCGGCGCTCGAGGACCGCACGCTGTCCGCGCTGCACGCCCAGGCGGCCGAGCTGGACCTCGACGTGCTCGTCGAGGTGCACGACGACGAGGAGCTCGAGCGCGCGCTGGAGGCGGTCGACCCTGACCTGATCGGGATCAACAACCGCGACCTGTCGGATTTCACGGTCGATGTCGAGCGGACGTTCGAGCTGCTGACGGACGTTCCCGCCGGGAAGACCGTGGTCAGCGAGTCGGGTTTCCACCATCCGGATCAGCTCCACGAGCTCGAGCGGGTCGGCGTCGACGCCGTCCTCGTCGGCGAGAGCCTCATGCGAGCCCCCGATCCGGGAGCCGCCCTGCGCGCGCTCACCGGCGCCGGCGGCGACCCGCACGCGCGCTGACCGCACGCCCCGTCCCGTTTACGCGCGCTTCACCAACCCCTTTCATCCTGGACCCTCATGACGAATTCCCGATCCGCCTGGCCCATCGCCATCTTCTCCGCCCTCCTGGGAGGCATGATCGCCGTCGGCCTGGCCGCGGTGCTCGGCGTCGGCGGCTCGGACACCACGACGACCGTGGTGCAGGCGAGCCCGCTCTCCAACCCGCGCGCGGCGAGCGACGGCGAGGAGACGCTCGCCGCCCGCGACATCTACAAGCGCGACGCGCCCGGCGTGGTCTTCATCCGCGCCAACGTCACGCGGCAGTCGAGCTCGCCCTTCGGCGCTCCCCAGCAGCAGGAGGGTCAGGCGACCGGCTCGGGCTTCGTCATCGACCGTGAGGGCCGGATCCTCACCAACGCGCACGTCGTCGAGGGTGCGACGAAGATCAAGGTCACGTTCCAGAACGACAAGAGCGTCGAGGCGGAGGTCCTCGGCGCGGACCGCTCGACCGACATCGCGCTGCTGAAGGTGGATCCCGAGGACCTCGACCTGAGGCCGCTCGGCCTCGGGTCCTCGAAGGACGTCCAGGTCGGCGATCCGGTCGTCGCGATCGGCAACCCGTTCGGCCTCAATCGCACACTGACGACCGGCGTCGTCTCGGCCCTGCAGCGCCAGATCAGTGGCCTCAACGGGTTCTCGATCGACAACGTCATCCAGACGGACGCCGCGATCAACCCCGGCAACTCCGGCGGTCCGCTGATCGACGCGGCGGGCGAGGTCATCGGCATCAACTCGCAGATCGAGACCGGCGGCACGGGGAACGGGAACGTCGGGATCGGGTTCGCCGTCCCCATCGAGACCGCCCGCAAGCTCCTTCCCGAGCTCGAGAAGGGCAAGGTCAGCACGGGCTACCTGGGCATCACCGGCATCACGATCGACGACATGCTGAAGGGCCTCAACCTGCCCGTGAAGGCGGGGGTGCTCGTCGACACCGTGCAGCCGGACAGCCCGGCCTTGAAGGCCGGGATCAAGGGTGGGGAGATCCCCGCGCAGGTCGACGGCCAGACCGTGCGCCTGGGCGGCGACATCATCGTCGAGGTCGACGGCAGGGCGATCACGACGAGCCAGAGCCTGACCTCCACCATCGCCGAGAAGCGCAAGGGCGACGACGTCAAGATCACGGTGCTGCGCGACGGCAAGAAGAAGACCGTCTCCGCGACGCTCGCCGAGCGTCCGCAGGCCGCGCCCGGAGCGCCGGCCTCGCCGCAGCCCTAGAGGCGACCGGCGATCTGCCACGATGGCGGGGTGTCCTACGCGCCCCGCATGAAGATCTGCGGCATCACGAGCCTCGACGACGCCCAGCGCGCCGCCGAGGTGGGCGCCTGGGCGGTCGGCGTCATCCTCTGGCCCGGATCGCCGCGCGTGTGCGACCTCGACCAGGCGGAGCTCATCGCCCGGACGCTGCGCCGCAGCGTCGAGGTCTGCGGCGTGTTCGTGAACGCGCCGCTCGACGAGCTCACGGCGCAGGTCGACGCGCTCGGGCTGAGCATGGTGCAGCTGCACGGCGACGAGGGCCCCGCATACTGCGAGGAGGTCCGCCGGCGGACCGGGACGCGCATCATCAAGGCCGCCCGCGTCGGCGGCGGCGCGGACCTGCAGGCCGTCGAGCCCTTCCGCACCGACTTCCATCTCCTCGACACCTTTCACGAGAACCTGCGCGGCGGAACGGGGGAGACGTGGGACTGGGAGCTCATCCGCCGCCGCCAGTCGCGCGTCCCGCTGATCCTGAGCGGCGGCCTGACGGCCGACAACGTCGGCGACGCCATCCGCGCCGTGCGCCCATATGCGGTGGACACCGCCAGCGGCACCGAGTCGGCCCCGGGACGCAAGGACCCGGTGAAGCTCGCCGCGTTCGCGGCCGCCGTCGCCGGGGTCGCGCGCGAGTTCGCCGAGGCGGCGGAGGCGAAGGCCGCCGAGCGGGCCGAGGCGGCGGCACAGGCACAGGCCGCGGCGCTCGCGGCCGCGGCCGCTGCCGAGGAGACGATCACGTGAGCATCGCGAGCGGCGTCGAGCACCGCTTCGGGCCCTACGGCGGGCAGTACGTTCCCGAGACGCTGATGCCGGCGCTCGAGGAGCTCGAGGCCGCCTGGGTCGAGGCGTGGCGCGACGCCGCATTCCACGCCGAGCTGGACGACCTGCTCGAGCACTACGCGGGTCGTCCGACGCCGCTGTATCTCGCAGGGCGTCTCAGCGAGGTCGCGGGTCGCGCGATCTGGCTCAAGCGCGAGGACCTGCTGCACACCGGCGCGCACAAGCTGAACAACGCGCTCGGCCAGGGCCTGCTCGCTCGTCGCATGGGCAAGCGGCGGATCATCGCCGAGACCGGGGCCGGCCAGCACGGCGTCGGGACCGCGACCGCCTGCGCGCTGCTGGGGCTGGAGTGCGTGGTCTACATGGGCGAGGAGGACATGCGCCGCCAGCGCCCCAACGTGCAGCGCATGGAGCTGCTGGGCGCGGAGGTCCGCACGGTCCGGGCCGGGACGCGCACGCTGAAGGAGGCGACCTCCGAGGCGATCCGCGACTGGGTCACGAACGTCGGCACCACGCACTACGTGATCGGGTCGGCCATCGGCCCGGCGCCGTACCCCGCGATCGTCCGCGACCTGCAGCGCGTGATCGGGGACGAGGCGCGGGCGCAGATCCTCGACCGTGACGGGCGGCTGCCCGACCGCGTGGTCGCGTGCGTCGGCGGCGGGTCCAACGCGATCGGGACGTTCGCCGCGTTCGTCGGGGATCCGGGTGTCGCGCTGCTCGGGGTCGAGGCCGCCGGCGAGGGGCTCGAGACGGGCCGCCACGGGGCGCCGCTCACGGTCGGGGGCCGGCCGGGCGTCCTGCACGGGGCGCTCATCGCGCTGCTGCAGACGGACGAGGGCCAGGTCATCGAGGCGCACTCCGTGTCCGCCGGGCTGGACTACCCGGGCGCGGGTCCCGAGCACGCCTGGCTGCGGGACAGCGGGCGCGCGAGCTACGTCGCCGTCACCGACGACCAGGCGCTGGACGCGGTTCGCGACGTCGCGCGGCTCGAGGGGATCATCCCCGCGCTCGAGACCGCCCACGCCCTGCACGTGGTCCTGCGCGAGCCGTCCGAGAGCACGATGGACCTCGTCTGCCTCTCCGGGCGCGGCGATAAGGACCTCGCCGAGGTCATGGAGCGCCTGGGCGCGCGATGAGACGACCAGCGCCGGCGCCCGGCGCATCGCGGCCGCGTTCGCCGCCGGCGGAAAGCGCGCCGCGCTGATGCCGTACCTGATGGGCGGCCATCCGGACGTCGCGACGTCGCTGGCGATCGGCAACGCCTACGCGGACGGCGGGGCGGACCTCGTCGAGCTGGGCATCCCGTTCTCGGACCCGATCGCGGACGGTCCCGTCATCCAGGCCGCCGCGACCCGCGCGCTGGCGGCGGGCACCCGGGTCACGGATGTCCTAGACGTCTGCGCCGAGCTGGCGCCGCGTCTGCCGGTCGTGCTCATGACCTACGCCAACCTCGTCCTGGCCCGCGGGGTGGAGGCGTTCGCCGCGGACGCCGCCGCCGCCGGAGCGAGCGGGCTGATCGTGCCCGACCTGCCCCTGGAGGAGGCACCCGCCGCGCTCGCGGCGTGCGACGCCGCCGGAATCGCGCTCGTGCCGCTCGTCGCTCCGACGACGACCGACGAGCGCCTGGCGCGCATCGGCGAGCGGGCACGGGGATTCCTCTACACCGTGTCGGTCACCGGGACCACGGGCGAGCGCGCGGTCCTGTCGGACACGTTCGCCTCGGTGGTCGAGCGCGCGCGGGCCCACACCGACGTCCCGGTGGCGCTCGGCTTCGGCATCGCGACGCCCGAACAGGCGTCCGCCGCGGCCGACGCCGGGGCGGACGGCGTCATCGTCGGCAGCCGTCTGGTGCGCGAGGCGGCGGAGTCCGAGGACCCCGCGACGGCCGTCCGGGAGCTGGTCACGGCGTTCGCCCAGGCCCTCCGCTAGGATTCCGCGGCGTCATGGGATTCGCCGTCGCCGTCACCTTCGCCTTCTGCCTGTGGATCGCCCTGTACGCCGTGGGCGTGAAGTCCTTCGACGGCTTCCTGTTGGCGCTCATCATCATCGCCACGGCCGCGGGTGCGCGGATCCTCGTGCGCAAGTTCTCCGGCGATCGCCCCCTGGGCTGATCTGCGGTTCCCGGCCCGCACCGGCGCCGCGCCCGCGTAGGATCGGCATCCGCGTGGTGCTCCATCAGGTCCGTGTCGCCGTCGTTCTCGTCGTCGCCTGCGTGACGGGCCTCCTCGCGTGCGGCTCATCGACGAAGGAGGAGGCCCGGGGCGGCGTCGTCATCGGCGACACGCTCACCGTGTACTCGAGCCTCCCGCTCCGCGGGCCGTTCGCCGATCGCATGCGCGCGCTCGTGAACGGGGAGAAGCTCGCGATCTCCGATGCGGGCGCCACCGTCGGCGAGCGGGTCATCAAGTACGCCTCGCTGGACGACGCGACGGGCCCGCAGGGCTGGGATGCGTCCGCGACCTCCGACAACGCCCGCAAGGCGGCGCAGGACCCCACGACGATCGCGTATCTCGGTGATGCGGACTTCGGGGCGACGGCCATATCGCTGCCGATCCTGAACGAGGCCGGCGTCGCGCAGGTCTCCCCGGCCGCCACGTATCCGGGGTTCACGTCCGCGACCGGCGGGACCGAGAAGGGCGAGCCGGACAAGTACGAGCCCTCGGGGGTGCCGACGTTCGCGCGCGTCATCCCGGCCGCCACCGTCGAGGGTGAGGCCCAGGCGGCCTATCAGCGCGCGGAGGGGTGTCGCCGCACCCTCGTCCTGGCGGGGAAGGACGTCCCGGGCCGGGCGCTGGCCGCGGCCGTCGCCGCGGCGCTCCCGAAGGCCGGGATCCGCCTCGTCGGGCCCGAAGCCGTCGACCTGGCCGCCGAGGACCAGGCGCCCGTCGCCGAGGCGGCCCGCGCGGGCCGCGCCGACTGCGTCTTCGTCGGCACCGACTCCGGCGCACGGCCCGTCGCGCTCTGGAACGTGCTCCACGCGGCCCTGCCCGCGGCGCTGCTGTTCGCGCCCGCCGACCTTGCACGGCCCGGGTTCCTCGGCGCCCTGAGCCCCGCCGAGCAGGCCGCGACGCGCGTCACGCAGCCGATCCTGCCGCGCACCATGCTGAACGCGCGCGGCCGCGACGTCCTGCGCCGCTACCGCGAGCGGTTCGGCGAGCCGGCCCCCGTCGAGATGCTCTACGGCTACGAGGCGATGGCCCTCGTGCTCGACACCCTGCGCCGCGCGGGTGACCGGGCCAACGAGCGCACGTACGTCGCCGGGCTGCTGCGCACCGCGCGCCGCCCGGACTCGGTGCTCGGGGCGTACGCCATCCGCCGGGACGGCGACACGACGCTGCGCCGTTTCAGCGGCTTCCGCGTGCGCGCCGGCATCCCGGTGTTCGATCGCGTCGTGCTGGGCCGCTGAGCGCTCAGGCGAGTGCCGCGGCGAGCGCTGCGTCGAGGTCCGGATGCCGGAAGTCGTATCCGAGCTCCTGCGCGCGGGCCGGGACGGCTCGCTGGCCCTCGGTCACGATCTCGGCCATGTCGCCGTAGAGCATCCGCAGGGCGAACGCCGGGACCGGTGCGACGGCCGGACGGTGCAGCGCGCGCCCGAGCGCCTTGGAGAACTCGCGGTTCGTCACGGGCTGCGGCGCCGTCGCATTGACGGGTCCCGACCAGGACGGGTCGTCGAGCGCGGCGAGGTACATCCCGACGACGTCGTCGACGTGGATCCACGGCATGTACTGGGCGCCCCCGGCCACGGGTCCCCCGACGCCGGCCCGGAAGGGGGTGAGCATGGTCTTCAGCGCGCCGCCGTCGGGGTCCAGCACGACGCCCGTCCGCAGGAGCACGACCCGCATGCCCAGGTCGGTCGCGGCCCGCGCCTCACGCTCCCAGGCCTCGCAGACGCCGGCGAGGAAGTCCCCGCCCGCCGGCTGCCGCTCGTCCACGAGCTCGTCCCCGTGCTTCCCGTAGAACCCGACCGCCGAGGAGGAGACGAGCGTGCCCGGCCGCGGGTCGGCGGCGCTCAGCCCCGCGACGAGGTTCCGCGTGCCGGTCTCGCGGCTGGCGAGGATCGCCGCCTTGACCTTGGCGTTCCAGCGCTGCGCCACCGGCTCACCGGCGAGATGGACGACGGCGTCGCGTCCGGCGAGCGCCTCGGCCGGTGCGGGGCCGGCGAGCGGATCCCAGGCGATGGCGGGGACGCCGAGGGCGCCGGACGCGCGCGCGGCGTTGCGGGACATGACGGTGACCTCGTCGCCGCGGGCCCTGAGGGCGGCGACGAGCCGGGTGCCGATCAGCCCGGAGGCGCCGGTGATGGTGACGTTCATGGTTCGATGATCCTCTCGCGGGCGGCTCCCCGAGGGTACGGGCCTCGCGGCCGCGCGGTTCGCCGGCCGGTCAGAGGAGTCCGACGAGCGCGGCGCAGTCCCAGTTGCGGGCGCCCGCGCCGCCGGCCCACAGGCGCGCCGCCAGGCGATCCTGCTCCGCCTTGCTCGCCAGGTAGGCGTGCGGCGTGCTGCCGCCCATCGCGCGCCAGGTGCTCGGGATGAACTGGTAGTAGCCGGAGGCGCCCGCGGAGTTCGGCGGCACGTTCTGCCCGCCGGACTCGCACTGCACGATCGGCCACGGGATCGCCCACGGGCCGCCCGGGCCGGTCTGGGAGATCGCCTGTCGGCGCTGGGACTCCAGCCGGCGCAGCTCGCGCTCGGCGCGCCGTCTGCCGCTCGCCGCGCTGCTCGCGGCTGCGAGACGGACGTCGCGCACACGCGCCAGAGCGGCGCGGCGGGTCTCCAGCGCGGCGGCGATCTGGGCGACCGCGTCACGCTCGCGGCGTGCCGCCTGCGTGGCCGCGCGCTGGCGCGGGACCAGCACGCGCAGGCTGCGCGCCTGGCGGCGCGTGCGGGCACGTGCATCGCGCACGGCGCCGATCACGTCCGCGTTGCGCTCCTGCGCGCGCCGCAGGAAGGCGGCGCGCTCCACGAGGTTCGCGAAGCTCGTCGATCCCAGGACCACCGCCACCAGGTCCGGGCGCGTGACCATGTACCCGGAGCGCAGCGTCTCGGCCAGCAGGACGCGGTCGCGCTCCAGGCGCCGGCGCAGCGCGAGCGCGTGCTCGCGGGCACGGTCGAGGTCGTCCTCGGTGCGCGCGAGTCGCGTCTCCCACGCATCCGCCTGTGCCTGCACGGACGCCAGCCGGCCCTGGAGCACCGCGACGTCGCGGGCGGCCAGGCGTTCCAGCGCGGCCACGCGCTCGGCGGCCGTGCGAGCCTGGCGCTCGCGGGTGCGGGAGGCGTCGATCTCCTCCTGGAGCGTGCCCGCGTCAGCGCCCTGCGAGGGCAGTGGGCTGCCGGCCCAGAGCATCATGGGCAGCAGCAGGGCGGCGGCGAGCAGCCCGGCTCGGGGATGAGGGAATCGGAAGGAGCGCATCACGCCGCCCGCGGAATCCCCCCGACGGCGGCGCTGCCACGGTATTCAGGTGGCGCACGGGACCCTGCAAGGCAGGTTGCGGCATGCGGAGCTGCAAGGGATCGTGCGGGCTCAGCCGCCGCGGAGCGCTTCGACGTCCGAGGTGGCGAACCCGATCGCGTGCTGCTCGCTCGCGGCGGTGCCGGAGGCGCGCGCCTCGTCGCTGACGGCCTCGGCGACGACCGGGGCGACGTCG
>DAIPYF010000091.1:0-9985 GCA_036782855.1 Solirubrobacteraceae bacterium | reverse complement strand
CGATGAGCAGGTCGAAGCCGCGCTCGCGCTTCTCCTGGTGGTAGGCGATGTCGCTGGCGAAGTAGGTGTGCTCGCCGCTGGAGCGCTCGAGGACGCGGTCCTTGTCGTCCCCGAAGTCGGTGGTGCGCAGCCAGAGCGCGCCGTCCTCGCGGAACGTGCGGCCCTGCTGGTCGAGGACGTCGAAGGCGTGCGCGACGGGGCTGGTGGCGCCTTCGTGCAGGGAGCGCTCGCTGAACCAGTGGTCGAACAGGACGCGGAACCGCGCGAGGCTGTGCTCGGCCTGCGTGACCATGAGCGCGACGCCGAGCTGTGCGACCTCGTCCACCGGCAGGTCGCCGGCACCCCCGATCTCGGTGGCGAGGTCGGTGACGTACGCCCCCTTGTAGCCGTCGGCGGGTGGCTCCCCGCCCCTGGCGCGGGCGCGGATCGACTCGCCCAGGCGCCGGGTCTGCGTGCCGAAGTCGTTGACGTAGAACTCGCGGTCCACGCGATGGCCGATGAACGACAGGAGCCGCGCGAGCGCGTCGCCGTAGGCCGCGTTGCGCGTGCCGCCGACATGGACCGGCCCGGTCGGGTTGGCGCTGACGAACTCGATGTTGACGGCCAGCGCCGGGTCGGCGCTGCCGCCGCCCCAGTCCTCGCCCGCGTGCAGCACGTCCGCGAGCGCCCCGGCGTACCAGCCGTCGCCGAGCGTGAGGTTCAGGAAGCCGGGCCCGGCGACCTCGGCGCTGGTGAGCGCGGCGCCGAGGCGCTCTTCGAGCGCTTCGGCGAGCCGCTGCGCGATCTCGCGCGGGGGCTTTCCGAGGGCCTTGGTGAGGAGCATCGCGGCGTTGGTCGCGTAGTCGCCGTGATCGGCCTGGCGCGGGCGCTCCAGGGCGGGGGCCGCGGCGGGACGCCCGCCGGCACCGGCGACGTCCGCGACCGCCCGGTCGAGCGCGTCACGCAGGACGGCGAGCGGCTCGGTCACGAGGTCGCCGCGCTTCGCTGCGGGCCGAGCGTGTTCTCCAGGCGCTCGAGCGTGTGCACCTGGCCGAGGGCGAGGATCACGTCGCCCGCGAAGAGCCCGGTGTCGCCGGGGGGTTGGGGCAGGAACGACCCGTCGGCGTGGCGCACACCGACGATGATCGCATCGCCGCGCACGTCGCCGATCATGCGCCCGTCCGCCGGGCACCCGGCCTCGACCTCGATCTCCTCGAGGCGGTACTCGGGTGCGACGTCCATCGCCCCGGACACCTGCGGGGTCAGGGCCGCGCGGGCCATCTCGGTGCCGCTCGTGCGGTAGGGCGAGATCACGCGCGTGGCGCCGGCGCGCAGGAGCTTGGGCTCGGCGTCGAACTTCGAGGCGCGGGCGATGATGGGGATCCCGGCGTTGAGCTGGCGGGCGGAGAGCACGATGAAGACGTTCTCCGCGTCGGAGTCGACGCAGGCGATGACCCCGCGCGCCCGTTCGATCCCGGCGTCCTCGAGCGCCTCGTCGTCCGATGCGCTCCCCTCGATGAAGCGCACGCCGACGTGGCGCGCGTCCTCGCCGTGCTCGGGGCGCTCGTCGATGACGACGTAGCGCTCCCCGGCCGCGCGCAGGTCACGGGCGACCTGGCGGCCGACGCGGCCGTAGCCGCAGATGATCACGTGGTCGTTGAGGGCGTCGATGGCTCGCTGCTCGCGGCGCTCGTCGAGAAGGTGTCGCAGGCGCCCCGAGACGAGGAGCTCCACCAGCGTCACCAGGGCGTAGAGCAGCGTACCGACGCCGAGCACGATCAGGATCACCCAGGTGATCTCCCCCCCGACCGTCTCGGGCCGGTTGCGCGCTCCCTCGGTCGCGATCGTGTCGAGGGACCAGAGGAACCCGTCCCAGGCGCTGACGCCCTCGAACAGGACGTAGGCGATCGTCCCACCCGTGAGCAGCACGACGAGCGCGAGGACGACGAACGCGAAGCGCCGGAGGAACGGTCGAAGGTCGGGCTGCGCCATCAGTGGTGGTAGGGCTCGCCGGCCAGGATCTTGTGCGCGCGGTAGAGCTGCTCGAGCATGACCACGCGCGCGAGCTGGTGGGGCAGCGTCATCGGCCCGAGCGAGATCTTGTGCGTGGTCCCCGGCAACGTCAGGCCGTACGGGCCGCCGATGACGAAGCACAGGTCGAGCCCGCTCATGCGGCGTTCCTCGAGGAACCGGCTGAAGCCGACGCTGTCGTACATCGTCCCGCCCGCGTCCAGCAGGCAGGTGAACCCGCGTTCGGGGATGCGCTTCTCGACCTGCTCCTCCTCGCGCACCTCGATCAGCTCGACCTTGGCGTGCCGCGCGATCATCCGCTGGTAGTGCTGGACGTCGTCGACGTACGGTGGGCGCAGACGGCCGACGGCGACGACGAGGATCTTCACGAGGCGGGATACTAGGCGGCATCATGGCCGACACCCCGCAAGAGCCCGAGCGTCAGATCAACATCCACATCGAGCCGGAGAAGATGGCGGGCCACTACGCGAACTTCGCGAACGTGAGCCACTCCGACTACGAGTTCACGCTGACGTTCGCCCGCGTGGACCACGAGGTCGAGGACGATGTGATCCCCGGCGTCGTCGTGTCGCGCATCAACGTCTCCCCCCGCTTCATGCGCGAGCTGCTGGACGCGATGGAGGACAACTACGGCCGCTGGAGCGCGCGGGAGAACATCAAGAACCTGCCGGAGGTCGAGGGGCGCGAGGAGCGCGAGGACTTCTAGTCGCCGCGCTCGCCGCGCTCGTATGCGAGCCCGATCCCGAGCCGCTCGCGGGTCGTCGGGTGCGTCCCGAGGAGTGCCCGCGCGAGCGCCGGCGGGTCCGGGTCGCTGACGTTCCGCAGCGCGAGTCGCCGCTGCTGGGCGAGGAACGTGGTCGCGTCGCCGGTCAGGCGCAGCGCGTAGCCGTCGGCCCGCGCCTCCACGCGCCGGGAGAGCTGGTTGGACACGGTGCCGATCAGGAACGCGACGATCGCGACGGATGCGAACAGCGCCGGCACGGTCGACGGGCCCGCGGGCAGGCCGTCGTCCGGTCCCCAGGCGCGGGTGAGGCGGGACGCCGCGAACATGCCCAGCGGCGCGACGAGCGCGAGGAACAGCAGCGCGTTCGGGACGTCGCGGTGGTGGACGTGCGCGAGCTCGTGCGCGACGACCAGGCGGGTCTCCGCAGCGGGGAAGTCGCGCAGCAGCGTGTCGTAGAGCACGACGCGCTTCGACGAGCCGAGACCGGTGACATAGGCGTTGGCGGCCGTCGTGCGCTTGGAGGCGTCGACGACGTACACCTCGCCGACCTGCACGTCGGCGCGCCGGGCGAGATCGAGGACCTGGCTGCGCACCGGACCGTCCGGCAGCCGCTCGAAGCGGTTGAAGACCGGATCGAGCACGAGCGGCCCGGCGAACACGAACGCCGCCCCGAGCGCGACGAGGAGCCCCGAGGCCGGAATCCACCAGCGTCGCGGAAAGCGCCGCATCAGCGCGATGCCGGCGGCCGTCGCCGCTCCCGCCAGCGCCGCGCCGATCGCCGCCGAGCGCGCGACGTCCCAGCCCCAGCCCGGCCACGAGCGCGTGATGAGGCCCACGTCGATGGCGCGCGAGCGCATGAGCGCGTCGATCGGGAGGACGACGAGGGTGAGCACCAGCGAGACGACCGCGCCCGTGGCCCCCGCGCCGAGGATCGGGTGACGGAACGGCCCCTGGAGCCTGCGCCACAGCCGGCCGCGGTGCACGACGAGCAGCACGAGCACGCCCGCCTGGACCGCGAGCGAGGCGCCGTACAGCGCGAGCTGCGGCCCGCGGAAGTCGGCCGCGCGCTCGAGCTGCGCCGGGCTGAAGAAGGCCCCGAGGTCGACGGGGTCGGGCGCGATGACCCCGCCGCGCGGACGCAGCAGGAGCGCGGCGGCCTGCGCCGCGACGAGCGCGCCGACAAGGGCAAGAGGCGCTGCAAGCCGGGACCGCGGCATGGGGCGCACGCTACCGTCGCTGCTCCCCCTCCGCGCCATGCAGGTCGCCGTCCTCTCCGACATCCACGCCAACCGCCATGCCCTCGAGGCGGTGCTGCGCGATGTCGCCGCCACCGCGGCGCGCGAGATCTGGTGCGTGGGCGACCTCGTCGGCTACGGCGCGGGCCCGAACGACTGCGTGCGCCTCGTCCGCGACAACGCCGCGGTGTGCCTGGCGGGCAACCACGACCTCGGCGTGACGGGCGCGATCCCGCTCCACGAGTTCTCGCCCGGCGCCGCGCTCGCCGCACGCTGGACGCAGGAGGTCATCGACCCCGACTGCCTCGCCTGGCTGTCGGCCCTCGAGCCGCACGCGACGAGGTCCGGCACGGGTCTCTTCCACGGCAGCCCGCGCGACCCGATCTGGGAGTACGTGATGAGCGTTCTGCTCGCCGACCTCTGCTTCGACGCGTTCGAGGAGCGCCTCGGCCTGATCGGCCACAGCCACGTGGCATGCTCGTTCGAGCGACCCGCGGGCGAGCCGGCGACGGGGTCGCCGCGGCGCGCCGACGAGGTCGTCGACGTCGCGGCCGAGCGCTGGCTCCTGAACCCCGGGAGCGTCGGCCAGCCGCGCGACGGAGACCCGCGCGCGGCGTGGCTGCTCCTGGACCTGACCGCCGGCACCGCCGCCTGGCGGCGCACCGCCTACGACGTGGATGCGGCCGCGGCGGCGATCCGGGCGGCGCGGCTGCCCGACTCGCTCGCCGAGCGCCTCCAGTACGGTCAGTGACGATGCGTCGCTCGCGCGTGATTCCCCTGCTCACGTCCGTGATGTTCGCGCTCGTCGCGCTGGCCGCGGCGGGCTGCGGCGGGAGCGGCGCGAAGCTGCTCCCCGCCCATCAGGCCCGCCCGCCCGGCAGGGCGCTCCCGCAGGTCTCCGACGCGACCCGCGCCGGGGGGGGCCGCCAGGCGCTGAGCGCCCTGACGAGCGCGCAGCGGATCTACGCGGCCCTGCCCGCGAGCGTCGACGAGCGGCTCAGCGCGCGCGTCAAGGACGGCCTCGACCAGCTGGCGAAGACGGTGCCGACGCAGTGCGACGCCGTCCCCGACACGCCGGCGAAGCCCGCCGTGACGACGACCGGAACGACGGGGACGAGCACCAGCACCCCGCCGACGACCACCACGACGACCACGCCGACGACGACCACCACGACGCCCACGACGACCACCACGACGGCCCCCACCCAGACGGACACGGGCACGACCCCCAACGGCGGCATCACGCCCGAGGCCACTGGGACGGGGACGACACCGTGAGCGGGCAGCTCCTCGCGGGCCGCTACGAGCTGGGCGAGCGCCTGGGCAGCGGCGGCATGTCGACCGTCGTGCTCGCGTTCGACCGCAGGCTGGAGCGTCACGTCGCCGTGAAGCTCCTCGCCGAGCATCTGGCCGACGACGCGCAGTTCGTCTCGCGCTTCCGTCGCGAGGCGCTCGCGGCGGCGCGGCTCGTGCACCCGAACATCGTGCAGGTGTACGACTTCGGCCTCGACGAGGAGAGCGGGCGCCAGTACATCGTCATGGAGCACGTCGAGGGGCAGTCCGGCGCCGAGATCCTGCGCGAGCGCGGCCTGCTGCCCGTCGCGGAGGGACTCGGGATCGTCGCGCAGGCCTGCCGCGGCCTGGACTACGCGCACCGCGG
The DNA here is from genome assembly GCA_036782855.1 of Solirubrobacteraceae bacterium. GTDB lineage: Bacteria > Actinomycetota > Thermoleophilia > Solirubrobacterales > Solirubrobacteraceae > F1-60-MAGs163. The sequence continues at coordinate 4,356 of DAIPYF010000091.1, read as the reverse complement.
CGGCGTCGTGCACCGGGACGTGAAGCCCGGGAACCTGCTGCGGTCCAAGGACGGGATCGTGAAGCTCGCCGACTTCGGCATCGCGAAGGCGCTCAGCGAGGAGTCCTCGATCACGCAGGTCGGCGCCGTGCTCGGGACCGCCGCGTACCTCGCGCCGGAGCAGGCCGCGGGCGTCGAGGCGACCGCCCGCTCGGACATCTACGCGCTCGGCGTCGTGACCTACCAGCTGCTGTCCGGGCGTCTTCCGTACGAGGCGCAGACGCTGACGGAGCTGGCGCTCAAGCAGCAGCGCGAGGCGCCCACGCTGCTGGACCACCTGAACTCCGAGGTGACGCCCGAGCTCGCGGCGGCCGTCGATCGCGCACTCGCGCTCGAGCCCTCCGACCGCTACGCGACCGCCGAGGAGCTGCGCGAGGCGCTCGTCGCGGGCGCGCGCGGCGTGGCGCCCGAGACGAGCGCGACGCGCGTCGTGCCGCTCGCGGCCGCCGAGACGGGCGTCACGCGCGCCGTCGCCGCGGCGGGCCCCGCGACGCCCGTGCAGCAGCGCCAACCGCTTCCGCCGAGCCGTCCCCCGCTGGCTCCCGCACACCCGCCGCCCCCGGCCCCGATGCCCGCGCAGCGCGCCCGCCGCCGGCGCCTGGCACCGATGCTCGTCCTGCTCACGGCGCTGCTGGTCGGCGGCGCGATCCTCGTCGGCGTCCTCGCCGGGCAGAGCGACACGGTACGCCTGCGGCAGGTCGTCTACGACCAGGCAGAACAGACCGTGTCCGAGCTGCAGCAGCTGATCCGGCAGAACACGCGGTAGGCGAGCCCACGGTGAGGTGCCTACGGCGCCTCACCGTCGAGCAGCGCCGCCGCCGTGTCCGCCAGCGTCCCGGCGAGCACCGCGTCGCGCAGCCGGGCGACGACGCGCTGCACGAACGCGAGGTTGTGCAGCGTGATCGCCCGCTGCACCGTCAGCTCGCGGTTGTGGGCCATGTAGCGCAGGTAGCCGCGGGTCCAGCCGATCGCGCAGGTGGGACACGGGCAACCGTCCATCAGCGGCTCGTCGGAGTCGCGGTGCACGGCCTTCGCGAGGTCCACGCGCCAGCGGCCGGCCGGGTCCGGGACGAGCGCCATCCCGTGGCGTCCGAGCCGCGTCGGCATCGCGCAGTCGAACGTGTCGATGCCGCGCTGGACGCCGGCGACGAGGTCGTCGATCTCACCGATCCCGAGCAGGTGGCGCGGCCGGTCGTCCCCGGCGGCGTCGAGCGCCGCGGTCGCCCAGCGCACGACCTCGTACATCTGCGCCTTCTCCGCGCCCAGCGACCCGCCGATCGCGATCCCGTCGCACGCGCGCGCCGCGACCGCCTGCGTGCTCTCGACCCGCAGGTCCTCATACACGCCGCCCTGCACGATCCCGTAGACGAGCTGCCCGTCGGGACCGTGCGCGGCGTGCCAGTCCAGGCAGCGGTCGAGCCAGCGGTGCGTGCGCTCCGTGGAGCGCAGCGTGTACTCCCGCTCGACGTGGAACGGCGTGCACTCGTCGAAGACGAGCGCGATGTCCGACCCGAGATTCCCCTGGATCTCCATCGACGTCTCTGGGCCGATGAACTTCTCGCTTCCGTCGAGGTAGGAGCGGAAGCGCACGCCGTCCTCGCGGATCTCGAGGATCCGGCCGGCCCGGTCGGGGCCGCTCGGGGCACGGCCCTTCACCTCGTCGGCGACCGTGCCGTGGCCCATCGAGAAGACCTGGAAGCCCCCGGAGTCGGTGATGATCGGCCCGTCCCAGGCCATGAAGCGGTGCAGTCCTCCCTGGCGGGCGATGAGGTCGTCCCCCGGCTCGAGGTGCAGGTGGAAGGTGTTCCCGAGCACCATGTCGTAGCCGAGACCGGCCACCTCGGACGGCAGGAGCCCCCGGACGGTCCCCTTCGTCGCGAGCGGCACGAAGGCGGGCGTGCGGACCTCGCCGTGCGCGGTGCGCAGGATCCCGGCACGCGCCTGCGAGCCGGGGTCCCGGGCGAGGATGTCGAAGTCCGCGGCCATCGGTGACCGCGGACTCCAGGTCAGCGGTTGCCGAGGAACGTCAGGACGAAGTACATGAGCTGCGACAGCGCCGCGAGCGCCCCGGCCACGTAGGTGAGCGCCGCACCCGTCAGCACCTTGCGCACTCCGACCGCCTCGTCGGGGTTGGCGATCCCGAGCTGCTTGAGCTGCACCGCGGCGCGGCGCGACGCGTCGAACTCCACCGGGAGCGTCACGAGCTGGAACAGCACGACCGCGGCGTAGAGGGCGATCGCGACGACGATCAGGTTCAGTGAGCCGAGGATGGCTCCGATCACGAGCAGGATCGTCCACGTGCTGGAGGCGAACGCCGTCACGGGCCACAGCGCCGAGCGCACGGTCATCGGGAAGTACGCCTTGGCGTGCTGGATCGCATGGCCGACCTCGTGCGCAGCGACCGCCGTCGAACTGATCGTCGCGGCGCCGTAGACCGGCTCGGACAGGTGGACGCTGCGCTTGCGCGGGTCGTAGTGGTCGGTGAGCGCGCCGGGCACCGCGGTGACCGGCACGCTCTGCAGGCCGTTGGCGTCGAGGATGCGGCGCGCCACCTCCGCGCCGGTCATGCCCGTGTCCTCGGGCACCTGCGAGAACCTCTGGAAGGTGCTCTTCACCTTGTGCTGCGCCCAGAGGCCGAAGACCAGCGGGATGCCGAGGCAGACGGCGAACAGTCCGAGGTTGCTCATGGTGGAGATGGTACGAAGCCGAGCGGGCGTCCGGATGCCCGGATCGCCGTCCTACCCCGAGCAGCCGGGGCCGGGGTCGGCGGCGTGGGGCGCGACCCGCTCCCAGCAGTCACCGAGCGCATCCTGCTCGGCCTCGGTCAGGCGGTCCAGGAACCGCTCCCGCACGCCGGAGAGGTGCGTCCGGCTTGCGACCGCGAGCTTCGCGTGCCCGGCATCGGTGAGCGTCGCGAACGACCCGCGGGCGTCGCTCGGGCAGGAGGCGCGGCAGAGCAGCCCGTCGCGTTGCATCCGGTCGACCAGGCGGGTCAGCCCACTGCGGCTGAGCACGACGGTGTCGGCGAGGTCGCTCATGCGCATCCGCTGACCGTCGGCCGCCGCGAGATGGAGCAGCACCTCGTACGAGCTGAGCGGAAGGCCGTGCTCGGCCTCGAGATCCGCGTCCAGCGCCTTCGTCAGCGCGGCGTGCGCCCGCAGCATCCCGCGCCACGCGCGCAGTTCACGATCGCTGAGACGCTCGGTGGAGGCGGCGGGTCGTGTCGGAGTCGTGGCCATGGGCGATCGTTGCACACGCAAATATAACAGGATACGGTGACGGAATGGCACTCGAAGGGCTCCACCACATCACCGCGATCACGGCCGACGCCCAGGCGAACGTGGCCTTCTACGCGCGCCTGCTCGGGCTGCGGCTCGTCAAGAAGACGGTGAACTTCGACGAGCCCAGCGTCTACCACCTCTACTACGGCGACGAGGTCGGAGCGCCCGGCTCGATCCTCACGTTCTTCGAGTTCCCCGGCGCCGCCCCCGGGCGTGCCGGCGCCGGGATGGTGCACGCGATCCGCTGGCGCGTGGGCGCCCCCGCCGCGATCGACTTCTGGGAGACGCGGCTGCGCGACGGCGAGGTCCCCACCGCCCGCGACGGCGACGTGCTGCTGTTCCGCGACCCCGAGGGCCTGGCGCACGAACTGCTCGTCGCCGGCGGTCACGACGCCCCGCTCGCCGCACACGCGCGGGACATCCCGGACGAGCATGCGCTCCAGGGGTTCCATGGTGTGCGCGCCTACGCGGCCCTGCCGGAGCGCAGCGGCGAGCTGCTCGCGGCGCTCGGGTTCCGGCGCGAGCGGGCCGACGACGGGTCGCACTGGCAACTCGGCGGCGCCGAGCGGCGCGCCCACCTCTGCTACGACCGCCCCCCGCCGGCCCGCGGCCTGCAGGGCGCCGGGACGATCCACCACGTCGCCTGGTCGGCCGCGGACGACGCCGAGCTCGAGGCGTTCCGCCGCCGCGCCGCGGGGGCCGGCGCCCAGGCGACGCCGATCATCGACCGCCAGTACTTCCACTCCGTGTACTTCCGCGAACCGAGCGGCGTGCTGTTCGAGGTCGCCTCGCGGGACATCGGGTTCACGGTCGACGAGCCGGTCGCGACGCTCGGGACGGCGCTGCGCCTCCCGCCGCAGCACGAGCACCTGCGCGCACACCTGGAGCAGCACCTCGCACCGCTCCCGAACCCGCGGCACGCGGCGTGAGCGCCGGACTGCCCGACACCCTCCCCCACGTCGTGCGCCCCGCGGCGGGCGCGCCACGGGGCGCGATCGTGCTGCTGCACGGCCGCGGCGCGGACGAGCACGACCTG
>DAIPYF010000090.1:9415-10192 GCA_036782855.1 Solirubrobacteraceae bacterium | reverse complement strand
GCCTGGCCGGCGTTGCCCATCGTGCCGGAGACCGACGAGACGTTGACGATCTTGCGGAAGACCTCCCGGCCCTCGGCCTTCTCCGCCTTTGCCGGCTCACGCAGGTACGGCGCGGCCTCGCGCACGATCCGGAACGGCGCGACCACGTGGATGTCCAGCATCTTCTGGAACCAGTCGTCGCTCATCTTGTGCACCGGCGCGTCGAGGGTGTAGCCGGCGTTGTTGACGATGATGTCGATCTTGCCGAAGGCGTCGATCGCGGTCTTCACGAGCGCGGCCGGGGCGCTCGGGTCGGTGAGGTCCCCGGCGTAGACGGCCGTCTCGCCGCCGATCTCGCTCGCCGTCTGCGCCGCGACGTCGCCGTCCAGGTCGTTGATGACGAGGCTCGCGCCGTGCTCGCTGAGCAGCTCCGCCGTCGCGCGGCCGATGCCGCGGGCCGATCCGGTGACGATGGCCACCTTGCCGTCGAGGACTCCCATGCCGTCTCCTGTGTCGTGTGCGGGGGTCAGGGGTGACGGTGGATCCTATGCGCGTGCCGGAAGCGACGTGGGCCCCGCCGAAGCGGGGCCCACGGTGCTGCTGGGCGTCTGGGCGCCCGGGGTCAGCCGTCGATCGTGTAGACGTCGCTCCAATCGCTGACCTTCAGCGCCAGGAGCTGACCGAACTGCACGATCTCGCCGGTCGGGTCGGCCGCCCAGCCGGTGGCGCCGGCGGTCGGGTAGGCCTTGTGGTTCTGGAAGTCGAAGAGCCACCAGCCCCTGCCGATGAGTCCCTGTG
>DAIPYF010000090.1:0-9405 GCA_036782855.1 Solirubrobacteraceae bacterium | reverse complement strand
ATGATGCCGCTGGACTCCTCGTCCGTGGTCGAGTCCGGCTTCGCCGCTCCGGGAGCGAAGGTCGCCGGATCGGCCTGCGCCACGACGCCGCGGTCGCCCGTGTCCACGTCATAGGCGACGATGCGCGCAAGGTGGTCGTTGCCGCCCGGATCCTCCTGGATGAGGAGGTTGCCGTTGCGGTCGATGCCCACGTTGTCGGGCTTGTTGAGGTAGGGCGCCTCGCTGCCGTCGAGCAGCAGCTCGAGCGTCCCGCCCAGCTCGGGGTTCTGGATGTCCTCATAGGTCAGCTTCCAGAGACCGCCGCCGTCCCGTGACGGCACGCCGGGGGACGCCGGGTACGGCTTGCCCTCGGTCGTCACGAAGTAGAACGTGTCGGGGTGCCGCGGATCCCACGCGCCGTCCTCGACGCGGTTCAGCGCGAGGCCGTCGGCGATCGCCTCCTCGTTCTGGCGCTTGCCCGAAGCATCCCAGTCGACTTCCTTGAGCTCCACGTCCGCCGGCGTGCCGACGCCGTAGGTGGACCGGAACTGCGCGTCGTTCTTCACGGCGCTGTCGCTCGCGTCCAGCACGAAGCTCGTGCCGTTCGTCAGGCCGGCGCGCTTGAAGGCATCGCCGCTCTTGGTCTTCTTGCCGAGGTAGACCCAGACCTGGCTCCCGTTCCCGGGCCCGTCCTCCTGGCCGTGGACGAGTGTGAGATCGCTGCGGGTGTCGGCGGCGAGGGTGTTCTCCCAGGAGAACAGGCCCAGGCGCGGCAGCTGCTTGGCGTCGCCGTCCTCGGTCACGCCGAAGAGCCGGCTCTCATCGCCGCCCTCCTCGTTGGCGAAGTAGATCTGGCCGGTGTAGCCGCGACCGGAGCGCCGGTTGTAGAGCTGGCCGGGATCGGTGAGCGAGCTCGAGCAGAAGCGATTGAAGGCCGCGGACTGCGCCTGGAAGGTGTCCGCGGGGTTGCGCGGGTTGATGCCGCCGGGAGACGGGAGGCCGCTCCAGCTCTGCCCGACGTAGTCCCAGTACTGGGCGCCCGGGTTGATCAGGTCGGAGCCGGACTCGACCTTGAGCGTCCTGCGGTCGATCCGCAGCTTCGAGACGAACGAGCCCTTCTGGCCGTGGCGGCGCACGGCGCCCGCGGTGTTGCCGAGCTCGTGGTTGTTGTAGACGAGGATGTCGTCCCCGTCGCGCTGGGCTCCCAGGCCGTCGGGAATGCCGACGTACCTGTAGCCGTTGCCGGCCGGCAGGTCGCCGGTCGTGAACAGGGACTTGACGAAGACGCCGTCGGCCGCGGGCAGCACGTACGGGCTCTTCGTGGTGCTCGGCCCGGTGCCGATGCCGGATGTCGCGACGGCCGGAGCGGCGGCGACGGCGGCGAGGGCGGTCGCGGCGAGGGCCGCGACACTGCATGCACGTCGGTGCACGATGTGACCTCCTGAGGGGGTTCGCTTGCCTCAGGCATCACACGCCAGCCGGGGGGCCGCCGTGTTGCGTGTTGGTCACGGCGCTGTGACGGCTCGGTGACCGGATGGAGAACGTCTGGTGAAGGTCCTGTGACCGCGGGGCCCTACAGGCCCATCGTCCGGCCGAGGATCTCGCGCATGATCTCGTCGGTCCCGCCGCCGATCGGGCCCAGCCGCGCGTCGCGGGCCGCGCGCTCGATCCCGTATTCGACCATGTAGCCGGCGCCGCCGTGGATCTGCAGGCAGGTGTCGGCGACGTCGAACGCCGCCCGCTGGGTGAGGAGCTTCGCCTCGGTCACCTCGCGCAGCGCGTCCTGGCCGTCCACGAACAGGCGCAGCGCGTGGTAGGTGAGCGCGCGCCCGGCCTCGATCAGCGTGGCCATCTCGGCGACCTTGTGGCGGATCGCCTGGAACTGCCCGATCCGCCGGCCGAAGGCCTCGCGCTCGGCGGCGTAGCGGAGCGTCAGCTCGAAGCAGTGCTCGGCCGCGGCGACGGCGCCGAGCGCCATCGACAGCCGCTCCCACTGGAAGTTGGCCATGATCAGCTTGAAGCCGCCGTTGAGCTCGCCGAGCAGGTTCTCCTGCGGCACGAACACGTCGCCGAGCGCGATCAGCGCCGTGTCCGACGCGTGCCAGCCGAGCTTCTCGATCTTCGACGCTTCGTAGCCCGGCTGGTCGGTGTCGACGATGAAGAACGAGATGCCGCCGTGGCCGCCCTCGGCGGTCGTCTTCGCGGCGAGAACGACGTAGTCCGCGCGCACGCCGTTGGTGATGAACATCTTCGAGCCGTTGAGCACCCAGCCGCCGTCGACGGGCTTGGCCATCGTCTTCAGGCCGGCGACGTCCGAGCCGGCATCGGGCTCGGTGATCGCCAATGCCGCGATCGACGTCCCGGCGATCGACGGGACGAGGTAGCGCTGCTTCTGGTCCTCGGTGCCGAACTTCCACACGGGCGGCGTGGCGATCGTGATGTGCGCGCCGAGCCCGGCGGCGACGCCGCCCGAGCCGCAGCGGGCGAGCTCCTCGGCGAGGATCGCGTCGTGCAGGTATCCGCCGCCCTGCCCGCCGTACCGCTCCTCGTACTTCAGGCCGAGGAAGCCGAGTTCGCCCATGCGCGGGAACAGCGCGTTCGGGAACCAGCGGTCGCGCTCCCACTCGTCGGCGTGGGGAAGGAGCTCGGACTCGACCCAGCGGCGCAGCGAGGCGCGCAGCTCTTCGTGCTCCTCGGTGAACGGGGGGAGGATCCGGCGGTCTGTGGCGGGCGGGACGCCCTTCGTGTAGGTGCTCATAAGCTCAGAACTGCTTCTTCAACATGCCGAAGATCCCGCGGATGACCTCGCGCTGGACCTGCTTGCCCTGACTGCTGTTGAGCACGTCGCCGATCGTGTCGGCGACGCCGCCCTCGTCCTTCGGCGGTGCGGGCTTCGGCTTCGGCGCGGCGGCCTTCGGCGCGGCGGCGGCCGACGCGGCCATCCGCGCGGTCAGCAGCTCACGGGCGCTCTCGGCGTCCGTCCGCTTGCCGTAGGTCGCGTAGAGCGGGGAGGCCTTGGCCGTCGCGTCGAGGTCGGCCGTGGCCGGGTCCATGAGCGGGCGGGTGCCGGGGAGGCGGCTGTGGACGACGGGCGTCGGCACGCCCTTCTCGTCGAGGATCGTCACGACCGCCTCGCCGATCCCGAGCTGCTGCAGGAGCTGCTCGAGGTCGTAGAAGTCGCTCCGGGGGTACGTCTTCACGGCGGCGCTGAGGGCCTTCTGGTCATCCGGGGTGAAGGCGCGAAGCGCATGCTGCACGCGGTTGCCGAGCTGGCCCAGCACGTCCGCCGGGATGTCCTTCGGCGACTGCGTGACGAAGAAGACGCCCACGCCCTTGGAGCGGATCAGCCGCACCGTCTGCGTGACCGACTCCACGAACGCCTTGCTCGCATCGCTGAAGAGCAGGTGCGCCTCGTCGAAGAAGAACACGAGCTTGGGCTTGTCGACATCGCCCTCCTCCGGGAGGGTCTCGAACAGCTCGGCGAGCATCCACATGAGGACCGTCGAGAACAGCTTCGGCTTGTCCTGGACGGCCGGGAGCTCGACGCAGCTGATGACGCCGCGCCCGTCGGGCGCCGTTCGCATGAGGTCGGCGATGTCGAGCTGCGGCTCGCCGAAGAATTCGGTCCCGCCTCCGGTCTCGAGGCTCACGAGGTTGCGCAGCAGCACGCCGACGGTCTGCTTGGAGAGCCCGCCGATGCCCTCGAGGTCGGCCTTGCCCTCCTTGGAGTCCAGGAACGTGAGCAGCGCGCGCAGGTCGCTGAGGTCGAGCAGCGGCAGCGCCTTCGTGTCGGCGTAGTGGAAGACGAGCGTCAGGCTCGACTCCTGGGTCTCGTTCGCCCCGAGGATCTTCGCGAGCAGCTGCGGGCCGAAGTCGGAGACCGTCGCGCGGACCGGGACGCCCGGCCCGATCCCGCCGATCGAGAGCAGTTCGACGGGGAAGCCCGTCGGCTCGAAGGCGATGCCGAGGTCCGCGTCGCGCCTGGCGCCCGGCCCATCCGGCGCGCCAGGCTCGAGCAGCCCGGAGAGGTCGCCCTTCACGTCGGCTACGACGACGGGCACGCCGGCGGCGGAGAGCTGCTCGGCGATGCCCTGCAGCGTCTTCGTCTTGCCGGTGCCGGTCGCCCCGGCGATGAGGCCGTGGCGGGTGAGCATCGCCAGCGGCGCCTGCACGACCGCGTCGCGGTGCAGCTCCTCGCCGAGGACGCCGCGCCCGAGGTCGAGCGCCGGACCCTCGACGGCGTACGCAGCGGTGATCGTGGCGGCGAAGTCGGGCGCGTCGGGCATGCCGGGCACGCTACCGGGGGGCGGAGAGCACGGTGTGGCCCCGGCCCGCGTGGTCGAACCCCACGAGGTCGCCACCCCGCGAGTAGTACGCGCGCACCTCGCAGATCAGCCCGTCGCGGAGGGCCAGGAACTCCGCGCCCCGGTCCAGGCAGCGCTCGCCGGTCTTCGGGTGGTCCCACGCCATCGTCCACTCGATGACGACCTCGTCCTCGCCCTCGACGAGGTGCTCGATCCGCCACACGGCGCGCAGGTGCTCGACGGCAAGCCGCGTGTGCTCACCGATCTCGGCGGAGCCGACCGAGGGCGGGCGCCGCGTGTACCAGTGCGTCGCGTCCGGGGTGAAGTGCGCCGCGACCGCCGCGGCGTCGCCGGTGTTCAGCGCCGCGTAGTACGAGCGGACGTGGTCGGCCGGCGCGCCCATGCCTCAGCTCGGCGGGCGCAGGTCGTCGGAGAGCTCGAAGACCCCGTTGACGAGCACCGAGTCCACGAACTGCGCGACGCGCTCCACGCGGCCGGCCTCGGCCGTCAGCAGCTCCGGCGAGTCGCGCAGCATGTCGAGTGCGTCCGCGGACATGTCGAGGTAGCCGATCGTGCACACCTCGTCGGGGTCCTCCTGGTTGCGCAGGATGCTGATGTGCGTCAGGCCCGCGGGCCAGAACTGCGGCTGGACCGCGTCGCGGAACGCGTCGAAGGAGCCCGGCTTGAGCCGGCGGACGGTGACCGTGCAGAGCATGGGGACCTCGTCGTCGAAGGCGGTTGACGCGCCGACGCTACAGCGCCGGCCTACAGCCCGTACGAGCGCCCGATGACGTCGAGCATGATCTCGTCGGTGCCCGCGCCGATGCGGTTCAGGCGCATGTCGCGCCAGACCCGCTCGACGCCGTACTCCTTCATGTACCCGGCCCCGCCGTGGATCTGGATGCACTCGTCGGCGACCTCGACGGCGATCCGCGCGGAGAACAGCTTCGCCATGGAGATCTCGCGCACGGGGTACTCGCCGTTGTTGAAGCGCCAGGCCGTCATGTACACGAGCTGGCGGGCCGCCTCGATCTTCGTCGCCATGTCGGCGAACTTGTGGCGGATCGCCTGGAAGTTGCCGATCTTGCGACCGAACGCGGTCCGCTCCATCGCGTATTGCAGCGTGCGGTCGAAGCAGAGCTGGGCGCCGGAGACCGAGCCCGCGGCGCCGATGAGCCGCTCGCCCTGGAGTTCCCACATGATGTGGTAGAAGCCCTTGCCGACCTCGCCGAGGACCGCGGTGTCGGGCACGCGCACGTCCTGGAAGGCGAGCAGGGCCGTGTCGCTCGCGTGCATGCCGAGCTTCTCGAGCTTCTTCTCACGGATGACGCCGGGCGCGTCCATCGGGACGAGGAAGAGCGTGAACCCGTCGTAGCCGGCGTCCGGGTCGGTCTTCGTCACGAGGACGATGACGTCGGCGCGGTGGCCGTTGGTGATGTACGTCTTGGAGCCGTTGATGACGTACTCGTCGCCGTCCTTGACGGCGCGCGTCTTGATGCCCGCGACGTCCGACCCGGCGTCGGGCTCGGTGATGCCCAGGCAGAGGATCTTCTCGCCCTTGATCGCGGGCACGACCCACTCCTGCTTCTGCTCCTCGGTGCCGAACGCCAGGATCGGCGGCATCGCCATGTCGGTGTGCACGGCGACCCCCATCGCCAGGCCGCCCGACTGCGCGTGCGCGATCTCCTCGCCGAGGACGAGTGCCGTGTAGTAGTCGCCGCCCTGCCCGCCGTACTGCTCGGGCTTGTCGAGGCCCAGGAAGCCGAGCTCGCCCATCCGGTGGAAGACCGAGTCCGGGAAGGTGTCGCGCTCCCACTCGTCGGCGTGCGGTGCGAGTTCCTTGATGGCGAACGCGCGGATCGTCTCCCGCAGCTGCTCGTGCTCGTCGGTGAAGATGAAGTGCTTCTTCTTCGTGCTGTAGTCGGGCTTGACGACGGACGACGTGGAGGCCATGGCGGCTGAGGCTCCTTCAGGGGGACGCGGACGAGGGCGGACCGTAGCGGAGCCGCCGGTAAGAGTGAAGAGTAGGACTTCCCACTGTCCACTGCGCGCCGACGGCGGGCGGCGTCCCGGGCACGCTCCCCGTGTACCGTCCGGCGCCATGTCCGACGCACCGGTCCTCTATGCCGTCGCCGATGGCGTCGCCACCCTCGCGCTGAACCGGCCCGAGACGCGCAACGCGCTGTCCGACGACCTCCTCGACGCGCTTCTGGCCGCCTTCGAGCGCGCGCGGGACGACGACGACGTCCGCGCGGTCGTCCTCGCCAGCACCCACGAGACGGTGTTCAGCGCGGGCGGCAACCTCGGCGGGTTCGCCGCCGATGTCCCGCTCGCGCACAAGCACCGGGCGATCGAGCGCTTCCCGCGGCTCTTCGAGCTGATCGGCACGCTCGGCAAGCCGACGATCTGCGCGGCGCGGGGCCACGTGCTGGCGGGGTCGCTCGGCGTGGCGCTCGCGTGTGACCTCGTGATCGCCTCGGAGTCCGCCACGTTCGGCACGCCCGAGATCAACGTCGGCGTCTTCCCGTTCATGATCATGGCGCTCATCTACCGCAACGTCCCGCGCAAGAAGGCGAGCGAGCTGCTGCTGCTCGGCGAGCGGATCGGCGCGGAGGAGGCCGAGCGCCTGGGCATCGTGAACCGCGTGGTGCCCGACGCGGAGTTCGACGCCGCGGTCGCCGAGTGGGCGTCGAAGCTCGCGTCGAAGTCGCCGCTGCTGATGCGCATGGGCAAGGACGCGATGTGGCGCCAGCAGGACCTCGCGCTCGTCGACGCGCTCGACTACCTGCGGGCCCAGCTCGCGCTCGCGTTCTCCACCGAGGACATCCAGGAGGGCGTCAAGGCGTTCTTCGAGAAGCGCGAGCCCGACTGGAAGGGTCGCTGAGCGTGGGGCGGGAGGCGCGCATCGTCGGCATCCTGTGCCGCACGTCCGACCGCGTCCCGGGCGCCGCCGACGGCGCTCGGTCCATCGCCGAGGCGCTCGCCGCGCACGCCGGCGTCCCGGCGCGCCTGGTGGGCACGCCCGGTGAGCCGCGCGCCGGCGCGTTCGACGAGGACCTGCGCGACTCGCGCGGGTGCCTGCTCGAGGCCGGCGGCCAGCTGGCCGATGCGTTCCATGACGGCGCGTTCCCGGTCCTGTGCGCGGCGGACTGCTCGGTCTGCGTGACGACGCTTCCGGCCCTCGCGCGGGATCGCCCCGATGCCTTCGTGCTCTGGCTCGACGCTCACGGCGACTTCAACTCCCCCGCGACGACGGGGTCGCGTTTCCTGGGCGGCATGTGCCTGGCCGGGGCCTGCGGCGTCTGGGAGACCGGGTTCGACGGCCCGGCGCTCGACCCCTCGCGGGTCGTCATGTGCGGGGTGCGCGACGTGGACGCCGGCGAGCAGGTGCTGCTCGAAACGCACGGCGTGTCGAAGATCGACCGCCCGAGCCGGCTCGCCGACGCCCTCGCCGGCCGGCAGGTCTTCATCCATCTCGACCTCGACGTCCTCGACCCGAGCGTCGTTGACGGGTTCGGCTTCCCCGTCCCCGGCGGGTTCAGCGCCGAGGGCCTGCGGCGGATGCTCGCCGAGGTCGCCGACGTCGCCGACGTGATCGGGATCGAGGTCACCAGCTGCCCGAGCCCGGAGGCGGCGCAGATCGCCGCCGGCTGCATCGCCCCGCTGCTCGGCTGAGGCGGCGCCCGGCTCAGCTGATGCCGCCGCCCGGGTCCTCGACGGTCCACGTCAGGGCCGCCGGGGTGGGATCGACGATGCCGCCGCTCGACTTCGCCCGGACCTCGAAGCTCTGCTCGCCGACCAGCAGATCCTGGTAGCTCTGCGGCGACGTGCACGCCTCCCACGCCGACCCGTTGAGACGGCACTCGAACGTCACGCTGGGGTCGGGCGAGGTGAAGGTCATCGTCGCGGAGAACTCGAACATCGTCCCGGACGGGCCGCTGGTGATGGTCGTGTCGGGCACCGCCTGCTCGATCGCCCAGGACCGCGCTGCGGGGGTCGCGTCGGTGTTCCCGACCGCATCCGTGGCGCGCACCTCGAACGTGTGGGCGCCGAGTGCGAGGCCGGTCAGCGAGACGGGGGAGGTGCATGCGGCCCAGGACTGGCCGTCGAGGCGGCACTGGAACGTGGCGTCCTGCTCGTCGGCGGCGAACTCGAGCTGCGCCGTGTCGGCGGTGGTCGCCCCCGACGGGCCCGCCGCGGTGGGCGTCTCCCGGGCGGTCGCGTCAACCGACCAGGAACTCGACGCCGGGGTCGGGTCGACGTTGCCGGTCGCGTCCGTCGCGCGGACGTCGAACGTGTGCGGGCCGTCGACCAGGCCCGTGTAGGCCCTCGGCGAGGTGCAGGCCGCGTACGCGCCGCCGTCCAGGCGGCATTCGAATGTCGCGGTCTCGTCGGCGGCGAAGGTGAACGTCGCGGTCGTCGCGGCCTGGGCGCCCGTCGTGCCGGTCAGGATCGTGGTCTCCGGTGCCGTCACGTCGGGCGGTGTGCCGCCGCCGGTGGGTGTGCCGCCGCCGGTGGGTGTGCCGCCGCCGGTGGGTGTGCCGCCTCCGCCCGGGGGTGTGCCGCCGCCGGGGGGTGTGCCGCCGCCGGGGGGTGTGCCGCCTCCGCCCGGGGGTGTGCCGCCCCCGCCGGGCGGCGTGCCCGCACCAGGGCTCTTGGGATCCAGCGGATCGGTCCCCGCGCGGATCTCGGCGCCGTCCGAGATCCTGTCGCGGTCGGTGTCGGCCTTGCGCGGGTTCGTCCTGGAGACGCGCAGCTCGTAGCCGTCGCTCAGGCCGTCGCGATCGGTGTCCCACCGCCGTGGGTCGGTCTTCGTGTGTCGCCGCTCGTGCCGGTCGCTGAGGCCGTCGCGGTCGCGGTCGCGGTCCCGCCCGCCGGCGAGCGCCGGTGCGGTCAGGACCGCGCAGAACGCCAGCGCGGCGCACGCGATCGCCAGTCCGTGGACGGCGCGTGACAAGGGACGGGAGGGGGCGGCGGTGTTCACGGTCGGCATGCGGGACGCATCGGCGCCGATGCGGGCCGATCGCCCCCCGGTGGACGGGCGTACGAGCATCCGGCCCGGGCCGTCACCGCCCGACCGCCCATCTGCGCCGTTGGGCCGCTCGCCGGACGAATGTCCGGT
>DAIPYF010000089.1:0-10237 GCA_036782855.1 Solirubrobacteraceae bacterium | reverse complement strand
CCCGTCCCTGCCAGCGGATGTGGTGGAATTGGTAGACACGCAGGCTTCAGGTGCCTGTGTCCTTTTTGGACGTGGAGGTTCGAGTCCTCTCATCCGCATCGGGACAGAACGGCCCGCGGTCTCCCGCGGGCCGTCTGCGTTCCGTGGTGCTGCTCCGGGCGCGCCTGCGCCGCTTGCGGCGAGGATGGTCAGAGAATGGCGAAGACGATCGCGATGGCCAGGACGACCCAGCCGGCGAGGACGAAGACCCAGTCGATCGGCTGCATCGGCGCGTCTGTCGCGCCGCCGCCGGTCGCGACCTCCCAGCCCTTGTTCAGCCGGCCCTGGACGATGATGTAGGTGAAGATCCCGGCGAACGGGATGAAGATCGTCAGGAGCAGGAACAGGATCACGTGGAAGTCCTGCGCGCCGTGCTTCTTCAGGAAGTTGTCGATGTCCCGCCACGACAGGAAGATCACGAAGATGTTCACGAGCGGGATGAGGAACCCGACCATGCGCAGCGGCGGCGACGCCTGCTCGCCCGCGGCGGGCGAGACCTCGTCGGCGGTGTGGTAGACCCACGCGAAGGCCCAGAGGCCGAAGCTCACGAGGGTCAGGAGGATGCACTTGCCCACGCTGCGGATGACGGCGGGGTTCCCGCCGATCGTCGTGGGCGCGGGCAGGGCGGCTTCTGTGGTCATGCGCGAACCGTCTCAGACGGAGCGGCGGGATGCCACGTCCTCCCCGCTCAGGGGGCGTCGAGGCCCAGCGTCTCCCACCAGCCGGCGGGCATGACCGCGAGCAGGCGCGTGTCCTCCTCCTCGCGCACGTCGAGGCCCTGCTCGAGCGCCATCACCTCGCCGGCCCACACGTCCCAGGGCTTGCGGTCGCACGTGTACGCGAACGCGTCGAGCCGCCCCGCGGCGGTCCAGGCGAGGTCCAGCGCGAGGCTGCCCATCAGCCGGATCGGGCCGATGCGTCCCATCAGGCCCTGCCAGCGCGGCTCGCGAAACGCGCGGCCGAGCGCCGCCGCCCACGTCGAGTCGCCGACGTCACGCACGGGCCGCGGCGGCGCCGGAGCGCCGTTCAGGCGCAGCCCTCCCCCACCGCGCACCGCGCCCCACAGCTCGCCGCGCACCGGGTCGCAGATCGCGCCCGCGAGCGGGCCGTCGGCGTCTGCGCAGCCGACCACGACGCACCAGTGCGGGATGCCGGCGGCGAAGTTCCAGGTGCCGTCGACGGGATCCACCGTCCAGGTGACGCCGCTCGCGGACGGGCGGTCACTCGTCGCCTCCTCGCCGAGCAGCCCGTCGTCCGGGTAGTCGCCGAGCAGCCGCGCGGCGACGAGGCGCTCCACCCGCTCGTCGGTCTCGGTGACGACGTCGTGCGGGCCGCGCTTGGTGCGGATCGCGCCGATGTCGCCGCGGAACGCCCGCAGCGCCTCCTCCCCGGCGATCGCCGCGGTGTCCTCGGCGATCCTGAGCCGGTCCTCGTCCATGCCGGGCACCCTACGGTGCACGCGACCGCACCGGTCTACGCTCCGTCGCGATGACCACGCTGGACTGGATCATCCTCGTGGTCGCGGTCGCCGCCGCGATGCACGGGGCACTGCGCGGGTTCCTCGCGGGCTCCCTCGCGCTCGCCGGGTTCCTCGGCGGCGCCTGGGCCGGGGCGCGGCTCGGACCGATGATCCTGCCGGGCGGCGAGACGTCGCCGTGGTCGCCGCTGTTCGCCCTCGGCGGCGCCGTCATCGTCGGCGGGACGCTCGCCGTCCTGCTGGAGACGATCGGCCTGCGCGCGGGGCGCGGCATGCGCAGGACGCCGCTGGCCGCCGCCGACGCACTGCTCGGCGCCCTCCTCGGCGGCGCCGTCGCGCTCGCGCTCGTCTGGATCGCCGGAGCCGTCGCGCTGCAGACGCCGGGCGTGCGCACGTTGCGCGAGGAGGTGCAGCGGTCGGAGATCCTCCAGGCGCTCAACGACACGCTGCCCCCCTCGGGTCCCGTGCTGCGGGCGCTCGCGCGCTTCGACCCGCTGCCCGCGATCGACGGCCCGTCGACGGCCGGCGTCGAGCGTCCCGACCGCGCGGTCCTGCGCGAGCCGGGCGTCGCGGCCGCCGCCGACGGCGTCGTGCGGATCCTCGGGTCGGCGTGCGGGCTGGGCATCGAGGGCTCCGGCTGGATCGCCGCGCCGAACGTCGTCGTCACGAACGCCCATGTCGTCGCGGGGACGCAGGGCGACCTCGTGGTCCGGGGGCGCTCGGGCGACGTGACGCTCCCGGCGCGGGCGCTCGCGTTCGATCCCACCCAGGACATCGCGGTGCTGGCGGTCCCCGGCATCGGCGGGACGACCCTGCGGATGGTGCGCGACCCGCGGGCCGGGACCACGGGCGCGATCCTCGGCTACCCGCGCAACGGGCCGTTCGACGCGCGCGCGGCCCGCATCGGCGCGGCCCGCTCGGTCCTCTCGCAGGACGCCTACGGCCAGGGGCCCGTCCAGCGGCAGATGACACCGGTGCGCGGGCTGCTGCGGCCGGGCAACTCGGGCGGGCCGGTGGTCGACGCGCGCGGGAACGTCCTGACGACGGTGTTCGCCTCGTCACGCGACACGGCGACGCCCGGCGGCTACGGCGTCCCCAACCCGGTCGTCGAGCGCATCCTGGAACGGACGGTCGCGGGCGGCGGGGCGACCGTCTCGACGGGTCCCTGCACCCCCTGAGTCCGTGGTCTGCACGGACGCGTGAGCCCGCACCGTGCGCCAACGTTGACGCGATGCTCGCCGAGGACCTGCTTCCCGTCTACGACGTCCACGACGAGGTGGCGACGGTCGTCGCCGCCGACCCTGCGACCACGTGGGCGGCGCTCATGGAGTGCGACCTGATCGAGGTCGGCCGCCGCCGGCCGCTCGTCGGAGCGCTCGGGGCGATGCGGGCCCTGCCGCAGATCGCAGCGGACCTGCTGCACGGCGAGCGCCCGGAGGGTCCGCCGGACCGGCTGACGCTGCGGGACACCACGAGGCTCCCGGTCGCCGACGGCGGCTGGATCCTCCTCGGCGAGGTCCCCGGCGCGGAACTGGCGCTCGGGCTCGTCGGACGATTCTGGAGGCCGGTGATCGAGTACGCGCACCTGGAACCCGAGGCGTTCGCCGGCTTCGACGAGCCCGGCTACGCGAAGACGATCTACGCGCTCGGCGTCCGACCGGTGGCCCCGGACCGCACGCTGCTCTGGGGTCAGATGCGCACGGCCACGACCGACGAGCACGCCCGGCGCTGGTTCCGGCGCTACTGGACGCTCGGCGTCGGGTCCGGCGCGCACGTGCTCGTGCAGGGCGTCCTCGATGTCACGCGCGAGGATGCCGAGGCGCGGCAGCCCGCGGACGCCCTGTCCCCCGACCAGCAAGAGGACTCCTCCACATGACCACCCTGCGCGAAGCCGCCGACGAGTTCCTCGCCCAGCACCGGATCGCCGTGGCGGGCGTCTCCCGCGACGAGAAGCAGCCCGCGAACCTCATCTACCGCCGCCTGCGCGACACCGGCCACGACGTGTACGCCGTCAACCCGAACGCCGAGGAGGTCGAGGGCGACGCGTGCTACGCCACCGTCGGCGACGTCCCCGTCGCGCTCGACGGCATCGTCGTCGTGACCACACCGGAGATCGCCGAGCGGGTCGTCGCCGACGCTCACGACGCGGGCGTGCCGCGCGTGTGGCTGCACCGCGGCATCGGCGAGGGCAGCAGCTCGGAGACGGCGGTGGACTTCTGCACCGAGCACGGGATGGCGGTCATCCCCGGCGGGTGCCCGAACATGTTCGGCGCGACGTCCGACCCGGGCCACCGGTGCATGCGCGTGCTGCTGCAGCTCAGCGGGAAGGTGCCGCGCGAGGTGTAGGACGGCCGCGCACCTGCGTTCCGCCGTCACCCGCGACCAGGTCGCCGACCGCCTCGAGCGCACCGATCGCGCCGCGCCCGCCGCCCTGCTCGACGAACCGGCAGATCGCCTCGACCTTCGGGCCCATCGAGCCCGCGGCGAAGCTCCCGGCGCGCAGCTGCGCCGGTGTGGCGGCGTCGACGCGGCACTGGGCGGCGGTGCCGAAGTCGGCGTAGACGCCGTCCACGTCCGTCGCGAGCACGAGCACGTCCGCGCCGAGCTGGGTCGCGAGAAGCGCGGATGCGAGGTCCTTGTCGATCACCGCCTCCACCCCGGCGTCCGCGCCGTCGGCGCCGCGCACGACCGGCACGCCGCCGCCGCCGGCGCACACGACGAGGAAGCCCCCGTCGACGAGCCGGCGGATCGCGCCGAGCTGCACGATGCGCTGCGGCTCCGGCGAGGCGACGACCCGCCGCCACGCGTCCCCGTCGCGCTTGACGGTCCAGCCGAGCTCGTCAGCCAGCTTGCGTGCCTGCGCCTCCTCGTAGACGGGCCCGATGAACTTCGTCGGGTCGCCGAACGCGGGGTCGCCGGCGTCGACCTCGGTGCGGGTGACGACCGCGACCGTGTCCTGGCCGGGGATCGCGTTGTCGAGCTCCATCTCGATGATGTACCCGAGCTCGCCCTCGGTCTCGGCGCCGAGGACGTCGAGCGGGTAGGGCGACACGGCGCCGTACGCGTCGTTCATCAGCGCAAGCAGCCCGACCTGCGGGCCGTTGCCGTGCGTGACCACCAGACGGGTCGTCTGCGCCAGCGGCGCGAGCAGACGCGCCGCGCGCCGCGCCGCCGCGTGCTGGCTCGACGCCTCGAGCCGCTCGCCGCGCGGCAGCAGCGCATTCCCGCCGAGCGCGACGACGACGAGCGGCCCGTCGGGGCCGGTGCCCGTCACGCCTTCAGCCGGCGCATCTGCCGGAAGACGATGACCTCGCCGACGAGCAGGGTCACGCCGACGATCGCCAGCAGCGGGCCGGTGAACGACCACGCCTCGGGCGCGTTCGGGATCTCCGGCCAGAGGAACAGGAGGAAGGTCGCGAAGATGATCAGCGTCGTGACCGCCGACATCGCGACGAGTACTCCCATGCCGCCCGGCACGCGGTAGGGCCGCGGGGTCTCCGGGTCCTTTCGCCGCAGCGTCACGACGCACGGGAACATGAGCAGATAGGGCATCAGGAAGACGACGGCCGACGCGGAGAAGATCGCGTAGAACAGGTCGTCCTGGCTCCCCACGAAGATCGCCGCGAACAGCAGCACCGCGGTGGCGACCGTGCCGCTGACGACGTACGCGCCGACCGGTGTGCGGCGCACCGGGTGCTCGCGGCCGAGGATCGCCGGCAACTCGCCCGCAGCCGCGGCCTCCTGGGCCGAGCGGTTCGCGCCCATGCTCCAGGTCGTCATGTTCGTGAAGAACGTGTACATCGCCGCGATCCCGAGGGCGTAGACCAGCACCTCACCGAAGCCGCTCGTGCCGAAGATCGCCTTGAACGTGTCGACGAGGCCCTCGACGAGCCCGAGGTCCTCCAGCGGAAGCGCGAGCAGGATGCCGATCGTCGCGAACATGTAGAGGAACGCGAGGATCCCGCCGGCGGTGAAGAGCGTGCGCGGGATGATCTTCTGCGGCTCCTTGATCTCCTCCGACAGCGAGGAGATCAGCTCGAAGCCGAGCATCATGAAGATGATCACCGGCAGGTAGGTCTTCGCGTCGCCGAGCGACGGCACCGCCTCGGAGACCGTGATCGTGTTCGCCGTCCCGTCGTCGATCGCCAGCACGATCCCGCCGACGCCGAGCGCGAGGATGATGACGGCCTTGAGGATCGCGCCGAGGTTGTTGACCCATTTGCCGATGTCGAGCGTCAGCGAGCCGACGAGCACGACCATCCAGGTCGCGGCGATGGCGGCGGCGACCTGCCACCACTTCCCCTGCTCCCAGTCGGCCCACTTCGAGACGAACAGCTGGCAGAAGATGCCGGTGAAGAGCAGGAACACCGCGGGCATCCACAGCGCGACGTTCACGTAGTACCAGTAGGTCGTGCGCGAGGCCCAGCGCTCGCCGTAGGCGCGCCGGACCCACGAGTAGATGCCGCCCTGGTCGGGGTAGGCCGTTCCGAGCTCCGCCGTGATCATCGCGCTCGGGACGAGGAACAGGATGATCGCGAGGATCCACCAGCCGATCGTCTGCACCCCGATCGCCGCGGAGGCGGTGAGGGTGTCCACGACGACGATCGCCGAGACGGTGAACAGCGTGGTGTCGCGCAGGCCGAGGACGCGGCGGCGGGCGGCGGGTGCGGCGGTGGCGCTCACGAGGGGACCTCTGTCGGTGTGCCGGCGCTGGGGGCGCTCGGCGGATGGATGCGGTCCCATCCGGCACTCGCCAGGAACGACTCGGCGGCGCCGCGATGGAAGGCCCTGATCTCCGGCGAGGCGTCGTGCGCGACGCGCGGGTAGGTGCGCCAGACGAGGATGCCCTTCTCGGCGTGCAGGCGGTTCTCGGCCTGGTCGAAGACGACCGACCGCGGGCCGTCGATGACCTCGTCGGTCACCTCGACGTTCCGCGAGGCGGGCAGGCAGTGCATGAAGATGCAGTGCTCCGGGGTGCGCGACATCAGCTCGGCGCTCACCTGGTAGTCGGGCATGAACGCGGCGCGGCGCTCGGGGATCTCGTCCTCCTGGTCCACCCACCACCAGAGATCGGTGTAGACGACGTCGGCGATGCGCACCGCGTCGCGCACGTCGTCGGTGACGGTGACCGAGCCGCCGTAGCGGTCGACGTTGCGCTGCGCCTCGGCCACCCACTCCGCCGGCGCCTGGTAGGCGGGCGGGGCGGCGTGCACGACGTTCATCCCGAACATCGTCGCGATCCACAGCGTGGAGCTGCAGACGTTCGTGCGGTCGCCGACGAAGACGCACGTCTTCCCCGCGAGGTCGCCGAGCTTCTCGCGCATCGTGAAGATGTCGCAGATCGCCTGGGTCGGGTGGTTGACGTCCGTGAGGCCGTTGATGACGGGCACGTCCGACCAGCGCGCGAGCTCGACGCACGTGTCGTGCTTCAGCGTGCGCGCCTCGATCACGTCGCACATGCGCGAGAGCACCTTCGCGGTGTCGTAGATCGACTCGCGGGCGCCCATGTGGATCTCGCCCGGGCGCAGGTACAGCGCGTGGCCGCCGAGCTTCACCATCGCGACCTCGAACGAGACGCGCGTGCGCGTGGAGGGCTCCTCGAAGATCATGCCGAGCGAGACGTCCTTCAGCAGCTCCGGGCAGGCGCCGTCCTTGTCGGCGTCCTTCAGCAGCGCGATCAGGTCGAGCAGCTCGGTGATCTCACGCTGGTCGTAGTCCTGCGTGTCGATGAAGTCCTTCGCTGGATCGTACGACCGGGCTTCCGGCATCCGGGACTCCTTGATCGGTGTCCCTCCATCAGACGACGCGCCGCCCGGTGCGTCATCGTGGTTTTCCCGCAGGTCACGGGAGGTTCACATTGGTGGCGCGGGGCGCCGACCCCGTGCGTCGCCGCGCGATCCACTTGTCGGCCTCGACGGCGAGGAGGTAGGCGAGGGCGATGCCGGTCACGAGCAGCCAGTGACCGGCGCTGAGCGGCTCGAGTCCCAGCACGTCGCGGGCGACGGGCACCACGACGAGCAGCACCTGCAGGGCCACGGTCGCGGCGACGGCGATGACGAGCGGGCGGTTCGTGAGCGGCCCCAGGCGCCGCAGGGAGACCCGCTCGGAGCGCATGGCGAAGCCGCCCGCGAGCTCGGCGAACGCGATCGCGGTGAAGAGGACCGTCTGCCAGGCGGCGTCGCCGGCATCCCAGAGCAGGTAGACCGGCACGAACGTCAGGACGGTCAGGATCGCGCCGCGGCGGGCGATGCGCGCGCCGCGGTCCGCGCCGAGCAGGCTCTCCCCGAGAGGGGTCGGCGGGCGCCGCATGACGCCCGGCTCGGGGGGCTCCACGGCGAACGCCATCGCGGGGAGGCCGTCGGTCACGAGGTTGAGCCAGAGGATCTGCAGCGGCAGGAGCGGGATCGGCATCCCGGCCAGCGGGCCGAGCACCATGATGGCGACCTCCGCGAGGTTTCCGCTGAGGATGTTGCGGATGAACTTGCGGACGTTGTCGAAGACCACGCGGCCCTCGCCGACCGCGCCGACGATCGTCGCGAAGTTGTCATCCAGCAGGATCATGTCCGCGGCGTCCTTGGTGACGTCGGTCCCGGTGATCCCCATCGCGACACCGATGTCGGCCTGCTTGAGCGCCGGCGCATCATTGACGCCGTCCCCGGTCATCGCGACGAGCTCTCCGTCGCGCTGCAGCGCCTCGACGATCCGCAGTTTGTCCGCCGGCGAGACGCGGGCGTAGACGGACGTGCGGCGCACGGTCTGGGCGAGCTCGTCGTCGTCCTGCGCAGCGAGGTCCGCACCCGTGACGGCGCCGCCCACGCGGACGTCGAGGTCGCGCGCGATGGCCATCGCCGTCAGCGGGTGGTCGCCGGTGATCATCGCGACGCGAACGCCCGCCCGGCGACAGGTGGCGATGGCGTCGCGAACCTCGGGGCGCGCGGGGTCGATCATCCCCTCCAGCCCCAGCAGCGTGAGCCCTGACTCGAGCTCCGCGCCGCCGGGCACGCTCTCCGGATCGGGCCAGATGCGCATCGCGACGCCGAGCACCCGCACGCCCTCACGCGCGAGGCGCTCGCCGGCGGCGACCGCCCGCCGGCGCAGGGCGTCGTCGAGCGCGACCGTCTCGCCCGCCACGTCGGCCGTGTCGCAGCAGGCGAGCAGGCCGTCGAGCGCGCCCTTCGTGAACGAGAGACGGCCGCCCGGCGCCGCGAGCCGGTCGAGCTCGAAGGCGTCGTGCGCCCATGCCGGAACCGTGGAGACGTCACGCGGGAGGGCGTGCACCGTCGTCATGCGCTTGCGGTCCGCGTCGAACGGCAGCTCATCGACACGTGGCGCCACCGCCTCCAACGCACGCTTGTCCAGCCCGTGCCGCCGGGCGACGTTGACGAGCGCCGTCTCCGTGGGGTCGCCGAGGAGCTGTCCATCCGCCGCGAGCGCCGCGTCGTTGCACAGCGCCCCGCCCGCGAGCAGCAGCCGCAGCGTCGGTTCGTCGCGCAGCGCCTCGGGGCCGACGACCGCGGGGTCCGCCTCGTCGGTGAGGACGCGCTCGTCGCCCGCCATGTCGAGCACGACGACGGTCATCCGGTTCTGCGTCAGCGTTCCCGTCTTGTCCGAGCAGATCGTGGTGACCGAGCCGAGCGTCTCGACCGCGTAGAGGCGCCGGATCAGCGCGTTGCGGCGCAACATGCGCTGAGCGCCCAGCGCGAGCGTGATCGTCACGACCGCCGGCAGGCTCTCAGGGATCGCTGCCACCGCGAGGCTGACCGCGGTGAGCAGCACCGTGTCGAGATCCTCGCCGCGCCCGATCTCGAGCGTGACGACGAGCAGCACGATCGCGCCCGCGACGAGCGCGAGCCGGCGAACGAGAACGTCGAGGCGCTGCTGCAGCGGCGTGCGGCCTTCGTCGGCACCCTGCAGCAGGCTTGCGACCTGCCCGATCTCCGCGACCATTCCCGTCGCGGTGACCAGCATCGTGCCGCGCCCCGCCGTGGCGCTCGTCCCGGCGTAGACCATCGACGTGCGTTCGGCGAGCGGCGCCTCCGGTGGGACCGGCGCGGTGTGTTTGTCGACCGGCACCGATTCGCCGGTGAGTGCCGCCTCCTCCACACGCAGCGCATGCGCCTCGACGAGCCGTCCGTCGGCGGGCACGCGCGTGCCCGCCCTGAGCTGCACGAGATCCCCTGGCACCACCTCCCGTGCAGGCACTTCGAGCGTGCGCCCGTCGCGGACGAGGCTCACCGTCGGCGTCTCCATCCCCTGCAGCGCGGCCATCGCCAGCTCCGCGCGGTATTCCTGACGGAAGCCGATCCAGACGTTGAGGAGGACCACGACGAGGATCACGGCCGCTTCGGTGAGGTCGCCGAGCGCCGCGGAGAGCACACCCGCCGCAGCGAGCAGGAGGATCATCGGCGCGGTCGCCTGTGCGAGCAGAACCCTCGCGGCGCTCACGACCTCGCCGCGCTCGAGCTCGTTGGGTCCGTGCTCGGCGAGTCGCGCGGCAGCGTCCGCCGCGCTCAGACCCCGTGCCGGGTCCGCAACGATCCGGTCCGCGACATCCGCCACGGGCGCCGCATGGAGCGGCCGGGGATCCTCGTGGGCCACACCGCCAGCGTAGCCGCGGGGTCCAGCGTCCCTTCTGTACTATCGGGGAGGGCGGCGCTGCTCGATCGGGTACGCGTCCACCGGCAGGCCGAACGTGCGGGCGAGCATCTCGGGGCGCAGGCG
>DAIPYF010000088.1:0-10303 GCA_036782855.1 Solirubrobacteraceae bacterium | reverse complement strand
ACTTCCGCCTGCTGCCGCAGTTCCTGCGCGAGCTCGTGCCGACGATGAACAGCCTGGGGGACTTCTCGACGGCGTTCCTGCCGAGCGTCGAGGCGCTCGGCGGCGCCGCCGACGACCTCAACACGTTCGTGACCGGGACGCCGGAGTTCGCGACGCTCGGGGCCGACGCGCTGACGACGCTCGGCAAGAGCACGGAGACCGCCGGGCCGGCGCTCGAGAACTCCCTTCCGCTGATCCAGGACCTCGGCGCGCTGACGAAGCAGGCCAAGCCGCTCGCGACGAACCTGTCGCTGCTCCTGCGGTCGCTGCGCGACCAGGGAGGGATCAACCGCTTCCTCGACGTCGTCTTCTACCTCGCGGGCTCGACGAACGGGTACGACCAGTACGGCCACTACGTTCGCACGCGGCTCGTGCTCACCACGTGCACGACATACGCGACCGAGAACCAGCTGAGCTGCACCGCGAACTTCCGCAAGGACTTCGGCGGGGTCACGACCCCGACGCCGTCGAGCGGCGGCACGCCGTCCGCGTCGTCGGCGACGCGCACGGCGGTCAGCGCGACCGGCGGGGCGGCCGCGGCGAAGGCGATCTCGGCCGGCGCCGCGCGCCGCGCCATCAAGCTCCCCGGAACGCTGCTGCCGGGTGACGGCGGCACGCGCCGCGGTGCCGGCGCCGCGCCCGCGTCCTCGCGCAAGGCGGCTCCGGCCGCCGACCCGAAGTCCGCCCAGCCCCTCCTCGACTACCTCCTCGGTCAATGAGACGGCGCGGCGGAGCAGGCTCGATCGCGGCGAACCCGGTGCTCATCGGGGCCGTCACCGTGCTGGTGGTCATCGTGGCCGTCTACCTCGCGTACAACGCGAACTCCGGGCTGCCGTTCGTCCCCACGTACGACCTCAAGGTCGAGGTGCCGAACGCCGCCGGGCTCGTCAAGGGCAACGACGTGCGCGTCGGCGGCACCCGCGTCGGCACGGTGTCGTGCATCGAGCCGCAGACCCAGCCGAGCGGCGAGGTCATCGCGGTGCTCTGCCTGAAGCTCGAGACCGTCGTCAAACCGCTGCCGGCGGACACCCGGGTCAAGATCAGGCCGAGATCCGCGCTCGGCCTGAAGTACGTCCAGTTGACGCGCGGCACGTCGACCCAGGACCTTGCGGCGAACTCCACGATCCCGCTGCGCCAGGCGCTGCCGGAGCCGGTCGAGCTCGACGAGTTCTTCGACATGTTCCCCGAGCGCACGCGGCGCGCGATCCAGGGCAACCTCACGAACTTCGGCGCCGGCTTCGCGAGTCGCGGCGCGGACCTGAACTTCACGATCCGTGACCTGAACCCGCTGCTCGACGATCTCGAGCCCGTGATGCGGAACCTCGCGAGCTCGCAGACGGACCTGCAGGGCTTCTGGAACGGACTGGCCCAGAGCGCGGCGGCGGTGGCGCCGATCGCGGACGTGCAGGGCGAGATGTACGCCAACCTCGACACGACGTTCAGCGCGCTGGCCGAGGTCGCCGTCCCGTACATCCAGGAGACGATCTCCGAGGGCCCGCCGACGCTGCGCACCGCGATCCGCACGCTCCCGGTCATCCAGCCGTTCCTGGCGAACACGGCGGAGCTGTTCACGGCGTTCCAGCCCGGCTTCGAGAACCTCGCGGCAGCGGCGCCCGACCTCGCCGAGGCGGTGCGCGTCGGGACGCCCGCGCTCCAGGACTCGCCCGCGTTCAACGCGCGCCTGGCGACGACGTTCACGGCACTGGAGACGTTCAGCACCGACCCGCTGGTCAAGCTCGGCTTCCAGGACCTCACGTCGACGGTGTCGATCGCCGGGCCGCTCGTCGCCTACGCCACGCCGTCGCAGGTGTCCTGCAACTACCTGGGCCTCTTCTTCAAGAACCTCTCGAGCAGCCTGAGCGAGGGCGGCACGAACGGCCAGACGCTGCGCGTCGCGATCATCGCGGCACCGGGCGGCCAGCCGGTGCCCAATCAGCCGAACATCGACAACACGCTGCTCGCGCCGAACAACGAGGGCAGCCCGTCATCCGCGCCGGCCAACGGGCCGTCCGGCCCGGGCTACGACGCCTCGAACTTCCTGCACTCCAACCCGTTCCCGTTCACCGCCGCGCCCGGGCAGCCGAAGTCCTGCGAGGCGGCGAACGAGACCTTCACCCCGGGCAGGCTCGTCATCGGGAACCCGCCCGGGCAGAAGGCGACGACGCTCCACTACGACTCGAAGCTCACGGCGAGCGAGCAGCAGGCGCGCGAGCGCGGGGGATCCCTGCCGTAATGGCCTTCGGACGGACAGCCAGGGCCGATCGCCCGCGCACGCTGCGCAAGGACCGCACGGGTCGCAACCCGTTCATCGTCGGCCTGCTCGTGCTCATCGCCGTGGCGGCGATCTCCTACCTCGGGTTCACGAAGAACCTGCCGTTCTCGCAGGGCTTCCAGTTCAAGGCGGTCTTCCCGTCGGCGAACTCGATCCGGCTCAACAGCCCGGTCCGGATCGCCGGCGTGAACGTCGGCACCGTGAAGAAGATCGAGGGTCAGGACGGGACGAACAACGCCGTCATCACGATGGAGATGAAGGACAGCGGGCTTCCCATCCACAAGGACGCGGAGCTCAAGATCCGCCCGCGCATCTTCCTCGAGGGCAACTTCTTCGTCGACCTGGAGCCCGGGACGCCCGCCGCGCCCACGATCTCCGACGGCGACACGATCCCGGTGGATCAGACGGCGACGCCGGTGCAGTTCGACCAGTTCCTGACCGCGCTCCAGCAGGACACGCGCCGGAGCCTGCAGACGACCCTGCAGGAGTTCGGCACCGCCCTCATGGCGGAGCCGACGGCGGCCGAGGACGCGGTGCAGGCACCGTCGACGCGCGGCAAGACGGCCGCGCAGGCGCTGAACTCGGCGATCGTCTACGGCGTGCCCGCGCTGCGCGACTCCGCGATCGTGCAGACGGCGCTCCTCGGCGAGGAGCCCTCCGATCTGACAGGCCTCGTCCAGGGGCTCGCGGGCATCGGGCGTCAGCTCGCCCCGCGCGAGCGGCAGCTCGGCGAGCTCGTCGAGAACTTCAACACGACGATGGCCGCGTTCGCGTCCGAGCAGGCTCCGCTGCGGCAGTCGGTCGCGCTCCTGGGGCCGACGGTCAAGACGGCGTACTCGGCGTTCGGGTCACTCGACGCCGCGCTGCCGAGCGTCCGCGCGTTCTCGCTGGCGCTCGTCCCCGGCGTGGAACAGACGCAGCCGACCATCGACGCCGTCACGCCGTGGATCGCCCCGGCGCGCAAGCTCGTCTCGCAGGAGCAGCTCGGCGGGCTGCTCGACGACCTGCAGCCCGCGACCGCGAGCCTCGCGAAGGCGACCGCGGAGAGCATTCCGCTGCTGAAGTCGGGCGGACTCCTCGCGCGCTGCTTCGACCGGGTGATCCTGCCGACCGGCGACGTGAAGCTCGACGACGGCAAGTTCTCCACGGGCAAGCCCAACTACCAGGAGTTCTGGTACGCGGTGACCGGGCAGGCCGGCGAGGGCCAGAACGTCGACGGCAACGGGCGCTACATCCGCGCGCAGGCCGGCGGCGGGGCGAACCTCGTCGGGCTCACGGGTGGCACGCTGACGAACAACCAGCCGCTCTTCGGCAACCTCACCGGGACGCCGCAGGGGACCAAGCCCGCCTGGCCGGGCGCCAAGCTGCCGCCGCAGAAGCTGAACGAGCCCTGCTACAAGCAGGCGATCCCGGACTTCGCCAACACGCCCGTCGGGCCTCCGGACAGCGTGAAGTGACCCGGCCATGAGACGCGCGATCCAAAAGCACCTCCGCGACTTCCTGGCGATCATCGCGATCGCCGTCGTCGCCGTCCTGGTCGGCGGGTACATCCTCTCCAACCAGCGGTTCTACGCGCCGTCATGGGTCCCGCTCGTCGGCAGCGACTTCGTCGACTACCAGGCCGAGATGGCGACGGCGCAGGCGTTCACCGCCGGCCAGGGGCAGACCGTGATGATCGCCGGCGTGAGCGTCGGCGAGATCGGAGAGGTGACGCTCAAGGACGGGCGCGCGAACATCACGATGAAGCTCAAGCGCAAGTACACGCCGATCTACCGCGACGCGACGGTCCTGTCGCGGCCGAAGACCGGCCTGAACGACATGACGATCGAGCTCGACCCGGGCAACAAGAGCGCCGGTGACCTGCCGCAGGGCGGGGTCATCCCGATCTCGCAGACGCTTCCGAACGTCAACCCGGACGAGTTCCTCGCGGGCCTCGACGTCGAGACGCGCAACTACGTCCAGCTGCTGGTCGGCGGGGCCGGCCAGGGCCTGGAGGGGAACGCCGGGAACCTGTCGGCGACGCTCAAGCGCTTCGACCCGCTCGCGCGCCACGTCGCAACGCTCACGCGCTACCTGAAGACCCGCACGAGGTACATCAAGCGGTCGATCCGCAACTTCCGGCTGCTCTCCGAGGAGCTCGGCAGCAAGGAGACGCAGCTCGGGGAGTTCGTCGACTCGTCGAACCGCGTCTTCCGGGCCTTCTCGAACACCGAGCAGGGTCTGCGGGAGACGATCCAGGAGCTGCCGGCCGCGCTCACGGCCACCAACGCGGCGCTCAAGGACTCCGAGGCCCTGACCGACGCGCTCGGCCCGACGCTCGAGAAGCTCCAGCCGACGGCGGAGGGCTTCGCGCCCGCCCTCGAGGCGTTCCAGAGCTTCGCCAAGGAGACCAAGCCCGTCATCGAGGACCAGATCGGCCCGTTCACGGAGATCGCGCAGCCGCCGGCGGCCGCTCTGCGCCCGGCCGCCGCGGACTTCGCGGCGACGCAGCCGCAGCTCACCGAGAGCTTCGACGTGCTGAACCAGCTCTTCAACGGGCTCGCCTACAACCCGCCGGGCAAGCAGGAGGGCTACCTGTACTGGCTCGCCTGGGCCAACCACATGGCCGCATCGATGCTCGCCTCGCAGGACGGCATGGGCCCGACGCGGCGTGGCGTGGTGTACGGCTCCTGCGACTCGCTGCGCGTCTACGAGGCGGTCGGCAAGGCGAACGCCATCCTCGGCACGCTCGTGACGCTGCTCAACCCGCCGACGTTCGCGTCGGTCTGCGGCACCGGCAAGGCCGCCGCGGCCGGGAAGGCGAGCGCCAGCGCCGTCCTGCGGCAGGGCGCAGCCCAGGGCGACCCGCTGCACGCTGCCACGCTCAAGGCGCTCGGCGAGACGCCGCCGCCCGTGATCCGGAGCTCCTCCGCGAAGAGCTCGTCCACGACCCCGGCGGCGGGCCGGTAGAGGCGGGGGTCAGGCATGCAGAAGCAGGCTCCAAGCGTCGGCCGGATCCTCGTGATGGTGCTCTTCGCGCTGTCCTGCTTCGGCCTGCTGCTGTTCCTCTGGATCGCGTTCGGCGGGTCGACGCCGCTGCGGGCCAAGGGCTACCAGTACACGATCCCCTTCCGCGAGGCCGGGCAGCTCGCGCAGGAGGCCGACGTCCGGATCTCCGGCGTCTCGGTCGGCCGCGTGAAGAAGATCACGGCCAATCCCAAGACCGGCGTCTCCGACGTGACCGTCCAGGTCAACGCCCAGTACGCGCCGATCACGAGCGACTCCCGCGTGATGCTGCGCCAGAAGACGCTGCTCGGGGAGACCTACGTCGAGATCACGCCCGGCGATCCGCAGAGCCCGGCGGTGCCCGACGGCGGGAAGCTGCCGGTCGGCAACATCCGGCCGACGGTCGAGCTCGATGAGATCATCCAGACCTTCGACCCGAAGACGCGCGCGGCGTTCGGCGTCTGGCAGGAGGAGCTCGCCGCGGCGTCCGCCGGTCGCGGTCAGGACATCAACGACTTCTTCGGCGGCCTGCCGCCGCTCGTGGACCAGTCGACGCGCCTGCTGCGCATCCTCAACGAGGACGAGGACGACCTCAGCCGGCTGGTCTCGAACACGGGCAAGGTGTTCGCCGCGCTCAGCGCCCGCAGCGATCAGCTCCAGGGTCTGATCGTCAACACGAACAGGGTGTTCGCGACGACGGCGGCGCGCAACGAGCAGCTCGCGCAGACCTTCGTCGCGTTCCCGACATTCCAGCGCGAGTCGCGCCTGCTGCTCGAGCGCACCGCAGAGTTCGCCGAGACGACCGACCCCCTGATCGACGACCTGAAGCCCGCCGCGGCCGAACTCGGGCCGACGATGGCGGCGCTCGACGAGTTCGCGCCCGAGCTCAGCGGCCTCATGCAGGCCCTCGGGCCGGTGCAGAACGCGTCGGTCAAGGGCCTCCCGGCGGTGAACAGCTTCCTCAAGGACGCCACGCCGTTCTTCGGCGCGCTGAGCCCGGCGCTCGCACAGCTGAACCCGCTGGTGCAGTACCTCGGGGCGTATCCGGGCGAGCTGACGTCGTTCTTCGCGAACGTCACCGCCGCGACGAACGCGCGGACGAACCAGAGCGGCAAGACGACCAACTACCTCCGCGCGATGGGACCGCTGAGCCCCGAGGGCCTCGCGGCGTACCCGTCGCGGATCAAGTCCAACCGCAACACGCCCTACGACTTCCCGCGCGGTCTGGTGAACGGGCTGCCCGGCGCGAACGTCCCGGTCTACAACACCTGGGGCTGCTCGTCGGGCCCGGCGCCGCAGCTGAACCCGAACACCGCGGCGCTGATCGGGTCCAGCCTGACGAGTCGCATCCTGAAGTACGGGTTCGGGAACGACCCGGCGAACGTGCCCGCCCCGTCCTGCAACCAGCAGGGCAAGGCGAACGCGGGCAACGGCTTCACCCAGTTCCCGCAGGTGGGCCCGGGCGCCAACCCGCCGAAGCCGATCTTCGGCGCGCCGTAGGACCGCCGTCGCCGGCGCGCCGGACCGCGGCACGCCGGTACGGTTCAGGCCGATGCTGACCCGGCTGCTCGCAGGCCTCATGGGCGTGGCCGCGCGGCGGCCGCTGGTGGTCGCCGCCACCGTCCTCCTCCTGGCCGCCGCCGGTGCGGGTCTGGCGCTGCGCCTGGAGCCGCGCGCCGACACGGAGACCCTCGTCGGGCGCTCGACGCCCGGGTACGACGCGACCGAGCGGCTGCACGAGCGTTTCGGCGACGACGCCGTGTACGTCGTCGTCCGCGAGCCAGTGGCGAACGTCGTCCTGACCCGCGACCTGGACCAGGTCCTGGGGCTCGAGGGCTGCCTCGCCGGAAACGTCCCGGCCGGCCGTCGTCCGCGCGGCGGGACCGGCGGGCCGTGCGCCCGGCTGGCACGGACGAAGCCGGCCAAGGTCGTCTTCGGCCCCGGGACGTTCCTCAACGAGGCGGTCGGCCAGATCTCCGACCAGTTCGCCGCCGCCAACGGCCGCCAGCAGCAGGAGGCGGAGAAGGCCGCCCGCGCCGCCTACGAACTGGCTCGCGCACGCGGCGAGGGCGTCGCGAGCGCACGGTCGTACGCCGCGAAGGCGAAGGATCTCGTGACGGCGCAGTTCTACCGCGACGTCCTGGCGCTCGCGATCCGCTACGGCATCACCTCGCCGCCGAGCCTCAACGACTCGCGGTTCATCGCGCGCCTGGTCTTCGACGAACGCCGGGGCGCGGGCGTCCCGAAGGCGCGCTTCGCGTCGATCTTCCCCGGAAAGGAGGGGGCGCTGATCCAGGTGCGCCTGCGCGACGGACTGAGCGAGAGCCGGCGCGCCCAGGCGATCTCGGACATCCGCGCGGCGGCCGCCATGCCCGAATGGCAGCTGGCGAGCGGCGACTACGCGGTGACGGGCGCGCCGGTCGTCGTCCAGGAGCTCTCCAGCGCGATCTCGCGCTCGACGATCGTGCTCCTGCTCGGCGCCGTCCTCGTCATGGCGCTGACACTGCTGCTCGTGTTCCGCGCGCGCCTGCGCCTGCTGCCGCTCCTGGTGGCGCTCTGCGCGACGGCGCTCACGTTCGGGGCGATGTCGCTCGTCGGCGCCACGCTCACGATGGCGTCGATCGCGGTGATCCCGGTGCTCATCGGCCTGTCGGTCGACTACGCGATCCAGCTGCAGTCACGGCTCCAGGAACGCGACGAGCCGCTGACCGACGCCGTCGCCCGCGTCGCGCGGGAGGGGGCGCCGACCGTCGCGATCGCCGCCTGCGCGACCGCGGCGGGCTTTCTCGTGCTCGTGTTCTCGCCGGTCCCGATGGTGCGCGGCTTCGGCGTCCTGCTGGTCGCGGGCATCGGCCTCGCCCTCCTGTGCGCGCTGACGCTCGGTGTCGCCGCGCAGGCGTGGCGGCCCGGCCTCCCCACGGGCGGGCGCCTGAGCGCCGCGGCCGCGACCGTCGGCTCGGCGTGGCGGGGCGCGGGGGAGATCCTGCACGGGACGGCCGTTGCGCGAGCGGTTCGCGGCGGCGTCCGCGGCACGGGCCGCCGCGCGCTCTCCGCCGCCGTCGCGCACCCGGGCCGGGTGCTCGCGGCCGCCGCGGTCCTGGCGGTCGCCGGCTGGGCGCTCGAGACCCAGACGCGGGTGGAGTCCGACGTGCAGAAGCTGGTGCCCCAGCGGCTCACCGCCCTGCGCGACCTGCGCGACCTGCAGCGGATCAGCGGTGTGGGCGGTGAGGTCAACGTGCTGGTGGAGGGACGGCGGGTCACCGATCCCGCCGTCGTCTCCTGGATGACGCGCTACCAGGCGCGCATCCTCAAGGAGCTGCGCTTCAACGCGCGCCGCGGCTGCGGCCGCTCGGAGATCTGCCCCGCCTTCTCGCTCCCGGACCTCTTCACCACGAAGGCGTCGCTCGCCACCCGGGCACGGGTCGAGGGGCTGCTCGACACGGTCCCCCCGTACTTCTCGCAGAGCGTCATCAGCCCCGACCGCCGGGCCGCGACGCTCGCCTTCGGGATCAAGCTGCTGCCGCTGGAGCGCCAGTACGAGGTGCTGAAGACGATGCAGGCCGAGCTCGATCCGCCGCCGGGCGTCACCGCCCGCATCGCGGGGCTGCCGGTCCTCGCCGCCGAGGCCAACGACCGGATCGCGTCGCCCTGGCGACGCCTGGCGATCCTGCTCGCCGGCCTGCTCGCCGTCGGCCTCGTCCTGCTCGCCGCGCTCCGCAGCCCGCGCCGGGCGCTCGTCCCCCTCGTCCCGATCGTGCTCGCGACCGGCTGGTCGGCGCTCGTCGTGTTCCTCGTCCGCATCCCGCTGAACCCGCTCTCGATCATGCTGTCGGCGCTCGTCATCGCGATCGCGACGGAGTTCAGCGTGCTCCTGAGCGAGCGCTTCCGCTCTGAGCGCGGCGCCGGCCTGGACGTCCCGGACGCGCTCGCCGCGACGTACCGCTCGACGGGCGCGGCGGTGCTGGCGT
The DNA here is from genome assembly GCA_036782855.1 of Solirubrobacteraceae bacterium. GTDB lineage: Bacteria > Actinomycetota > Thermoleophilia > Solirubrobacterales > Solirubrobacteraceae > F1-60-MAGs163. Next base: position 1,039 of record DAIPYF010000088.1, on the reverse strand, counting down.
CGGGCACCACGGCCATCGCCGGGTTCGGCGTGCTCGTCCTGTCGGACATCCGGATGCTGCGGGACTTCGGCGCGGTCACGGTGATCGACCTGGTCGTGGCGCTGATCGGGGTGCTGGTGGTCCTCCCGGCGGTGCTCGTCCTCGCCGAGCGCGGCGCCCTCGCCCCGCGGCGCGTGCGCCTGCGTCGCGGGCGCGGAAGCGCGCAGGCGCCGGCGACGTGAAGCCGGGCGATCCGCCGCCGACCTTCGGAACGCGCCTCCCGCGGGCGCTCGCGCTCGGCGCTGCGTTCCTGCTCCTGGTCGTCGTGGCGCTCAACACGCTGAGCACCCCGGGCACGTCGTCGAGCGGCCCCGCGGTCGGCGACCCGATGCCGGCCTTCGCCGCACCACTCGCGACCTCGGACCTCACCGGCGATGTGAACGTCGCGACGGGGCGTGACCAGGGCGCCGCCGGGGCGCGCCCGGCGTGCGACCTCGAGGGGCCGGGGATCCTCACGTCCTGCGAGCTCGTGCGCGACGCCCCCGCGGCGCTCGCGTTCCTGGCTCCGGGACGCGACCGCTGTGAGGACCAGCTCGACGTCCTCGCGCGCGCAGCCCGCGCCACGCCGGGCGTCCGCGTCGCCGCCGTCGCACTGCGCGGGAACCGCGACGAGCTGCGCACCACCATCCGCGAGCGCGGATGGGACTTCCCCGTCGCCTATGACCGCGACGCGATCCTCGCCAACCTCTACGGCGTCGCGGTCTGCCCGCAGATCACGTTCGTGCTGCGCGGCGGCCGCGTGCAGGGAACGGTCGTCGGTGAGCAGGACGGCGCGCAGCTGCGCGCGCGGCTGCGCGAGCTCGTGGCGGCCTCGCGCCGGAGCGGGGCGTGACCGACGAGGCGGCGATCGAGCGGGGACCCGTGGCCGCCGGGCTGCGGGCCGACTTCCCTGAGCTGCAGGTGCTCTCGTGCGTGGTCCCCGCGCCGCGCGGGCGCGCCACCGATGCCGGGACGCGCGAGCGGCTCGCCCTGCTCGCCGCGCGCATGCGCGGCGGCCGGG
>DAIPYF010000087.1:0-10304 GCA_036782855.1 Solirubrobacteraceae bacterium | reverse complement strand
CGTGAACATGTGGTGCGCCCAGACGAGCGAGCCGATGAACGCGATGCCGAGCGTCGCCGCGGCGATCGCCTTGTAGCCGAAGATCGGCTTGCGGGCGAAGACCGGCAGGACCTCGGAGATGACGCCGAAGCCCGGCAGCACGAGGATGTACACCTCGGGGTGCCCGAAGAACCAGAACAGGTGCTGCCAGAGGATCGGCGAGCCGCCGTTCGTGGCGTCGTAGAAGTGCGTGCCGAAGTGACGGTCGGTCAGCAGCAGCGTGACGGCGCCGGCGATGACGGGGAGGCTGATGATGAGCAGGATCGACTGCGTCAGCATCGCCCAGCAGAACAGCGGCAGACGGCCCCAGCCCATGCCGGGCGCGCGCATGTTCGCGATCGTCACGAAGAAATTGAGGGCTCCGACGAACGAACCCACCCCGAGCAGATGGACCATGAAGATCCAGGCGTCCACGCCGCCGGTCGGGGAGTACGCCTTCTCAGAGAGCGGTGCGTAACACGTCCAGCCGCACTCCGGCGGGCTGAAGAGGATCGAGCCGCAGAACACGACGCCGCCGGCGATGAAGAGCCAGAACGACAGCGCGTTGAGTCGCGGGAAGGCCATGTCGCGCGCGCCGATCATCAGCGGCACGAGGTAGTTGCCGAAGCCGGCGATCATCGGCATCAGGAACAGGAAGACCATCGTCGTCCCGTGCAGCGTGACGAGCGCGTTGTACGTCTGCGGGGTGACGAGCGTGTTGTCGGCCTGCGCGAGCTGCAGGCGCATCATCAGCGCCTCGACGCCGCCGATCATGAAGAACATCCACGAGGCGACGAGGTACATGATCCCCAGCCGCTTGTGGTCGGTCGTCGTCAGCCACGAGATCCAGCCCCGCTGCGGGCGCGGCACCTCGTGCGTGACGATCTGCGGGATCGGCGTCGCGGTTTCGGTGGGGGCGATCTGCGTGGTGGCCATACGGATCCGGGGTCGCTCGGTGCGGGACGGTTACGGGGTCGCGGGCGCGTTCGCGCCGCTCAGAAGGGCCTTCGCCTGGGCGGCCTGCCGCGTGCGTGCGGCCGCTGCGGCCTTGTCGGCGAAGCGGATGTTCAGCTTCTGCCGCGCGAACCAGAGGCGGTACTGCGCCGGCGTCACGACCGTGACGCGCGCGGTCATGTTCGCGTGGTTGCGGCCGCAGAGCTCGGCGCACTGCCCGGTGTACGTGCCCAGGCGCGTTGCCTTGAACCAGGTGAAGTTCGTGTACCCGGGGACGGCGTCGAACTTGCCGCCGAGCGCCGGGATCCACCAGGAGTGCTGGACGTCCTGCGCGCGGATGCGCAGCGTGACGGTCGTGTTGACCGGGACGACCATCTCCTCGTACGAGTAGACGTTGTTGAGGTTGTTCCCGTCGCCGTCCTCGTACGTGTAGCGCCACAGGTACTGCTGGCCGTTCACGTCGATCGAGAGGGACTTGCCGTCCTCCGGCACGCGCTGCTTGGCGCCGTTGCTCTCGTAGCGGATCGTGTCGGAGACCGGGGCGCCGCCCGGGCCGGAGTCCGGCGGCTCGTTGATCTGGCCGAGCTTGGCGAAGGTCACGACCGAGATCACCACGAGCAGGAGCGCCGCGCCGACGGTCCAGGAGACCTCCATGCGCGTGCTGCCGTGGATCTGCGCGGCGACCGCGCCCTTCTTCGCGCGGAACCGGAACAGCGTGTACACGAGCAGGCCGCCGACGCCGAAGAAGATGGCCGCGCCGAGGGCGAAGATGATCAGGTAGAGCTGGCGGATGCCCTCGGCGTTGGGGGAGCCGCTGCTGTCGTCGGGGGCGATCGGGCCGGCGACGGCGGGACCGGCGCTCAGCGCGAGCGCGACGAGGGCCAGCAGGCTCAGGGTTGCAGCCACGCGGAGGCGACGCTGGGTGGGGAAGCGCAGAGGGACTCGCACGACGGCCGGGATCCTATCTTGGATGAAGGCGGGATGAAGCGCGGCTCAGCGCCCGGTGAACACGGCGGGGCGCTTGGCGAGGAACGCGGTGACCCCCTCGGCGAAGTCCGCGGAGCCCGCCATCTCCTGCTGGACGGCCGCCTCGAGCTCGAGCTGCTCGTCGAGGCGCTCGTACGCCCAGGCGTTGAGCTGGCGCTTGGATCCGGCGTAGGAGCGCGTCGGCCCCGCAGCGAGACGGGCGACCAGCGCGTCCACCTCAGCGTCCCAATCGGCGTCCTCGATCACGCGGTTGATCAGCCCCCATTCGCGGGCCTTCTCGGCGCCGACCCGCTCTCCGAGCAGCGCCATCTCCGCGGCGCGGGCCACCCCGATCCGCGCCGGGACGAACGCGGAGGAGCCGCCGTCGGGCACGAGGCCGATGTTCACGAACGCCAGCAGGAAGTAGGCCGACGGCCGGGCGACCACGAGGTCGGCCGTCAGCGCGAGGCTCATGCCGACGCCGACGGCGGGGCCGTTGACGGCCGCGACGACGGGCTTCTCCAGCCGGCGCAGCCCGGTCAGGACCGGGTGGTAGCGCTCGCGCAGCGAACGCTGCAGATCCGGGCTCCCGTCGTCCCTGAGCAGGGCGCCGTCGCCCATGCTCTTCAGGTCGGCGCCCGAGCAGAACGCGCGGCCCGCGCCGGTCAGGAGGACGGCGCGGACGGGCCAGACGGCGCGCACCGCCTCGAACGCGGCCCAGAGGTCGGCGCTGAGCTGCGCGTTCCAGGCGTTGAGCGAGTCCGGTCGGTTCAGCTCGATCTTCGCGGCGCCGCCTGCGCGCCAGAGGGTGACCGTCTCGTGTGCGGCGGCGATCTCGTAGGGGAGGGGCATCGGCCGGATCCTAGATACAACGGTCCAGAGGTATGCTCGCCGCACCAATGCGGCCCGTCATCGGCATCTGCGGAGCGATCGAGTCGGCGCGGTGGGGCGTGTGGGACCAGCGCGCGGTGCTGACCCCGCTGGACTACGTGCGCGCGGTCCAGGAGGGCGGAGGCCTGGCGGTCATCGTCCCGCCCGACCCGGCGTTCGGCGACGTTCCCGACCAGCTTCTGGAGCATCTCGACGGGCTGATCCTCGCCGGCGGGGCTGACGTGGACCCGTCCTTCTATGGCGCCGAGCCGCATCCCGCGACGATCGGGACGGCCCCGGCTCGCGACGCCGCGGAGATCGCGCTCACCCGCGAGGCGATCGAGCGCGACCTTCCCGTCCTGGGCATCTGCCGCGGCATGCAGCTGCTGAACGTCGCGCGCGGCGGCACGCTGATCCAGCACCTCCCCGAGAGCCACGGCCACGACGGCCACCGGCCGAACCCGGGCTCCTTCGACGGGTCGGACCTCGACGTGCATCTGGCGGACGGCTCGCTCGCTCGGCACGCCGCCGGCGAACAGGTCCACCTGACCAAGCAGCATCACCATCAGGCGGTGGACGTCCTCGGCGACGGCCTGGTGGTCACCGGCTGGTCGGCGCTCGACGATCTGCCCGAGGCGGTCGAGCTGCCGGGGCGGCGGTTCGTGCTCGGCGTGCAGTGGCACCCGGAGGCCGATCCGGACTCCGGGGTGATCGGCGCGTTCGTCGCGGCGTGCCGCACGGCGCCCGCCGCCGGCTAGATCAGGCGCTCGGCGCGCAGCCAGTCCTCGGTGCGCCGCAGGCCCTCGTCCAGGTCGACCTGCGGCTCCCAGCCCAGCAGGTCGCGCGCCCGGTCGTTCGGGTACACGGCGTGGCGGGTGATGTAGCGGATGGCCTCGCGCGTGACGTCGGCGGGCCGGCCCGTCACACGCGCCCGCAGCTCCAGCACGCCGGCGGCGGCGCGCAGGACCGGCTCGGGCGCACAGCGCACCTCGCCCTTCCCGAGCATCCGCGCGTAGCGGTCGAAGTACGCCTTCGCCGTCACGGGCACCCCGTCCCATGCGGTGACCGCCTGCCCACCCGCCTGCGGGACGGTGAGCGCCAGCACGACGCAGTCGACGAGGTCGTCGATGTAGACGAGCGTCAGCACGCCCTCGCCGTGCCCCGGAAGGACGAACGTCCCGGCCCGGATCGCCTCGATCGGGCGCAGCGTCCACGGGACCGAGCCGGGGCCGTAGACATCGCCGGGCCGGACGACCGCGGCGCCGCGGGCGAGCGCCAGCTCGTGCGAAGCGGTCTTCGTGTCGACGTAGGGCGCGCCGCAGACGCGCGGCGGCGCGGCCTCGGAGGCGAGGGCCCACGTGAAGTCGTAGCCCCAGGTCGCGACCGAGGAGAGGTGCACGACGCGCTGGGCGCCCGCGGCCGCGGCGCCGTCGAGGACGTTGCGGGTGCCGCCGACGTTGACTCGCACCTGCTCGTCCATCCCGCCGCGGTCGCCGAGGATCGCCGCCGTGTGGATGACGCCGGCGACGCCCTCGAGACCGCGCGCGACGGCGACCGGGTCGGTGGTGTCGCAGAGCGCGAACGCCGCACCGGTCGCCTCGACCGCCGCGCGGGCGCCCGGAGCGACGTCGAGCCCGGTGACGATTGCGCCGCCGGCGACGAGCCGCGCGCAGGTCGCCCGGCCGATGAACCCGCCCGCCCCCGTGACGGCGACGCGCGTCCCGTTCAGCTCCACTAGTACAGGAGCTCGGTGGTGGTCTTGCCCTGGGTGAGTTTCGCGGACTCGAGCTTCGGGAAGGCGGGCGGTGAACCGTTCCAGTCGAAGGCGACCTGCCACTGCTGCGCTCCCGCGGGAGGACGCAGCGTGATGTTCGTCGTCTGGCCGGCGGTCAGCGTGATGAGGCGCGGCGTCTGCTCCCAGGTCCCGCGCACCTGCACGACCTGGTCGGCCCGCCCGCCCTGGAAGCGCAGCACGAGACGCGCCGGGTCGTCGAGATACAGCGTGCCCTGCGCACCCTGCGCACAGGTGACGCTCTCGGGATTGATGTCCCCGGTGGTCAGGTCCTGCGTGCGGATCGGCGCCAGGCACGGTGGGTTGACGACGGCCTTCAGACGCGGGGGCGCCTCGACCTCCACGACCCGGCCGATGTTCGGCTTCTGGGCGATGACCGTCTGGTTGTAGAAGGTGAGCTTCGCGATGTCGTCGTTGAGGAAGAACGCCGTCGGGGTGGGGCCACATGCGGGGCCGAATGTCAGCGCGCCGTCGCTGGCGACGGACCAGTTGCACGTGAACCCGTTGACGGCGGTGCCACCCGGCGTCTGCCCGGGCGCCACGTATGTCCGGTTGATCCGCCGGTTGAAGAACTCCGTCTGGGGGGTGCGGAACGGGTTGTAGTACGTGACGAGGCGAGCCAGATCGCGGTCGGTCGCGTTGTCGATCCAGGAGAGATCGTCGGGGAACCCTTCGCGCCAGACCTGCGACTGCTCGCGCTGCCACTTCCACCCGGCCTGGTTCTGGACGGTGAAGACGATGCCCGTCAACAGGACGAACGCCGTGAGCACCCAGACGCGCGTGGCGCGGCCGCTGCGCATGATGAGGAACGCCACGCCGCCGATGAGCAGTCCCGTGAGTGCCATCGCCAGGCCCGGGGAGGCTCCGAGGAGCTCGTCGGCACGCCGGATCAGGCCGAAGCTGCCGCGTTGCTCCTGGATGTTCTGGATCTGAGGCGTCAGCAGCAGCGCTGCGGCGACGAAGGCCGTCGCCAGTGCGACCAGGCGCACCGCGATGAGCCCCTGCCAGATGCCCGCGATGACGAGCACGTACAGGAGCGGGAGGCTGTACTCGACGTACCGCTGGATGCTCCAGTCGACGCCGACGAATGCCGTCGTGAGGGCTCCGGTGACGATGATGAGCACGATCGTCGCGACCCAGAACGCGATGAGCAGCGGGCGCAGCCGGTTCTCGTCCCATGCGCGGCGCCGGAGCGTGATCGCCAGGGCGAGAATGAACGGCAGGATGGCGGACATCGCGATGAACGCGAGCGACTGCCTGCCGATCAGGGGCAGGGCGCGCCCGAGATCCGACTGGGCCTGGAGGCCCGAGTACGACCCGAGGATCGACGGCTTCGACAGCACGGCGATGCCGCCGACGACCGTGATCACCGCGGTGACCCCGAGGAGCCAGCGGTTCGGGCGCAGGCGCTCGCGCCAGCCGTCGCGGCCCTGGGCGGCGATGTCGGCCACGAGCACGAGCAGGATGATCGGGATGAGCACCGCGAGCTGCGCACGCGACCATGCCGCCAGCAGGGCGAACAGGAACGACAGCCAGAGCCACCGCGACCCCGGCCGGGCGAGGGCGGCGACGAGCGCCGCCAGCGACGCCGTGGCGAGCGGCAGCGCGAGGTTCTCCATGATCAGCTGGCCGGAGCTCGTCATCCACGACCCGGCCACCATCAGCGCTGCGGGGACGAGGGCCACGAGCGGCGGCATGAAGCGCCGGGCGAGGAGCCACGTCGGGAAGACGACGGTGCAGAGCATCATCGCGCTCATCGCCTTGGCGATCGCGTATGACTGCGTCAGCGAGTCCGTCACGAGCCATGCCGGCGCGATCGCGTAGAGGTAGAGCGCGGCGCGGATGCCGATCGAGCCGCCGTTGTACGTCAGGCCGTTGCCGTCGGCCAGCGAGCGGGCGACCGCCGAGTACTGGTACTCGTCCGGCGACACCTGGGGGAGCGCCTGGCCGCGGCCCACGAGGATGTAGATGAGGACCGCCAGGCCGTACAGCGCGAACAGCAGCGCCAGCGGAAGCCAGGTCGGCCCGCGTTGCGTGCCCTCGTCGCCGGACTCCACGTCCAGGCGCGCGTCCGCCTCGGGATCGCTCATCCCGGACCAGCGGGCGAACCGGCGCCACGGATTCTCGGCCGGCGTCGCCGCCGGTGCCGCCTGCTTGACCTTGGCTCCCATCCCGGCGCGGACCGTACCTTGTCGGGGCGGCGCGTGCCTTGGTCCCGCGCAGTCCGGACCCGAACCTATACTCGCCGCACTGTGCGCCTGTCGAGAGCCCTGCGAGCCTCGGCGTGGGCGCTCGTCGCCGCCGGAGTCGCCGCCCCGGCCGTGCGCCGGCGGCTGCGCCTGCCGCGTCCCGCGGTGGCTGCGGCTGCCTGGACGGCGCCGGTCGCGCTCTGCGTCGCGATGCCGCGCTCCCGCGCGCGGGACGTCGGCACCTGCGTGCTGCAGATGTGGGCCTACGTCGCGATGTACGAGATGCCGAACGACGACCCGGAGCGGCTCGAGCGGCGGGTGAAGGTCGACTATCCGGTCGCCGTCGACCGCGCGATCGGTCTCGGCGAGCTCCCGGGCGTGCGCCTGCAGCGCCGGTTCGCCGACCCGCCGAAGATCCGCGCGCCCGAGAAGGTGCTGGTGTGGGCGCACTGGATCTGGTTCACCGTCCCGCACGGGACGGCGCTGTACGTGCTGCTGCGCGACCGCGACCGGTTCCCGCGGTCGGCGGCGCTGATCTACGCGACGTTCGACGTCGGCGTCCTCTGTTACTGGCTGATCCCGACCGCCCCGCCGTGGTACGCGGCCGAGCACGGGCGGCTGGGCCCGACCGGCGACGAGGAGGTGCCGCGGCTGCGGCGCCTGATGCTCGACTACGGCCAGGAGTTCTGGGGTGACCGCTGGGACGCCCTTTACGATGGCCTGGCTGGGAACCCGCTCGCCGCCATGCCCTCCCTGCACTTCGCCACGTCGGTGATGGCCGCGCACGTCCTCGCAGACGTGAGCGGCGCCGAGGGCGCCGCCGGATGGGTGTACGCGGGGACCCTCGGGTTCGCGCTCGTGTACCTCGGCGAGCACTACGTCGTGGACCTCCTGGCCGGGCTCGCGCTGGCCGAGGGCGTCCGGGCGCTCGAGCCCGTCGCGACGCCGCTGTTCCGGCGCTTCTCCAGCGCGGTGCAGGCCCTCGAACGGCGGGCGCACCCGGCATGAGCGGCGCCCCGGTCGACGTCGCCAACCTGACCGAGGAGGACGTCGACGACGGGGACATGCCGCGCGCGCTGATCGGGCGCCGCCAGGCGGTCCTGTTCGGCGTCTTCACGGTCGTCGTCGTCGCGTTCCTGTACTTCGGGCTGCCGCGGCTCGCGGGCCTCGACGACACGCTCGAGCGGATCCGCGAGGGCGACCCGCTGTGGCTCTTCGTCTGCGTGCTGTTCGAGATCGCGTCGTTCGGCGGCTACATCTGGCTCTTCCGCGCGGTCTTCGTGCACGGCAGCACGAGGATCGACTGGCGCGCGAGCTACGAGATCACGATGGCCGGGCTGGCTGCGACGCGCCTGTTCGCCGCCGCCGGCGCGGGCGGCGCCGCGCTCACCGCCTGGGCGCTGCGCCGATCGGGGATGCGCGCCCGCACGGTCGCGTCGCGGATGGTCGCCCAGTACGCGTTGCTCTACGGCGTCTACATGCTCGCGATGATCGTCGCCGGGTTCGGCATGTACTTCGACGTCTTCGCCGGCAGCGACGACTTCGCCCTCACGATCCTGCCCGCGATGTTCGGGATCGTCGTGTTGACGGTCGCCCTGGGGTTCACGCTGATCCCGGGGCAGATCGACCGCCGGATGGCACGCTGGGCGCAGGGGTCGGGACGCGTCGCGAAGGCGGTCGCCGAGACGTCGAAGGTGCCCGCCGCCGTCGGCGACGGCGTGCGCGAGGCGCTGCGGCTCATTCGCGCGAAGGAGTGGGGGATCCTCGGCGCGCCGCTGTGGTGGCTGTTCGACATCCTCACCCTGTGGGCGTCGTTCCACGCGTTCGGCGAACCACCGCCGTTCGCCGCGCTCGTCATGGCGTACTACGTCGGCATGCTCGCGAACGTGCTGCCGCTGCCGGGCGGGATCGGCGGGGGCGACGGCGGGGTGGTCGGCGCGCCGATAGCCCTCGGCGGCCCGCGCAGTCTCCCGATCGTCTCCGGCCCGACCTCCCCCGCGTTCGCCCTCTGGCCGTGGAAATGGGACGACGCCGAGCTCCCCGTGCAACTGCGCAAGACGGTGCAGGTGTGGCGCGACGAGCGCCGCGTGACGTCCGCCGGTACTATACAAAGTGAAGTGACACTCCCCACGCAGAGGACGCAGACCCCATGAGCGAGATCGAGAACGTCGTCATCGTCGGCAGCGGCCCGGCGGGCTACACCGCCGCGCTGTACACGTCGCGGGCGAACCTGAGGCCCGTCGTGGTCGAGGGCTTCCTCTGGGGCGGCCTCCTCCAGCAGACGACCGAGGTCGAGAACTACCCGGGCTTCCCGCAGGGCATCATGGGCCCGGAGCTCATGCAGCAGATGCGCGATCAGGCCGAGCGCTTCGGCACGCGCTTCATCACGGACCTCGCGACCGGCGTCGCGCTCGCCGGCGAGCCGGGGGGCATCCACGAGGTGCAGGTCGGCGGCGAGACGATCCGCGCCCGGTCGATCGTCCTCGCGATGGGCGCGGAGCACAAGAAGATCGGCGCGCCCGGGGAGGACCTGCTCAGCGGCCGCGGCGTCTCGTACTGCGCGACCTGCGATGCGGCGTTCTTCGCGGACCGGGACTGCATGATCGTCGGCGGCGGGGACTCGGCGATGGAGGAGGCGATCTTCCTCGCGAAGTTCGCCTCGAAGGTCACGATCGTCAACCGCCGCGACGAGTTCCGCGCGTCGAAGATCATGCAGGAGCGCGCGCGCGAGGTCGCCAACATCGAGTGGCTCACGCCGTACGTCGTCGAGGAGTTCGCCGCGGGCGAGAACGGCGCGCTGGAGCGGGCCCTGCTGCGCAACCCGGAGACGGGCGAGGCGCGCGAGCTGCCGGTCGCGGGCGCGTTCGTCGCGATCGGGCACGTGCCGCAGTCGGAGATCGTCGCCGGACAGGGCGTGCAGGTCGACGCGGAGGGCTACGTCGTCGTGGAGGGCCGGTCCACGCGGACCGGGCTGCCGGGCGTCTTCGCGGCGGGCGATCTCGTCGACCACACCTACCGACAGGCGATCACCGCCGCCGGGTCCGGGTGCCAGGCCGCACTCGACGCCGAGTGGTACCTGCGCGACACACCGGCCGCGTTGCAGATGATGCAAGCGCCCGGCGCGTGAGGTAGGCTCGGGGAACGAGGTCCGGCGCAGGGAGGCGCGAGATTCCATGACCACCGTTCCCGGAGCACGACCGCAGCACACCGCCGAGCTGGACGCAGCGGCCCGTCTGCGGCACGTTCAGCAGATCGTGCTGAGCCTTCCGGAGGTCGGCGGCCTCGCCGACATCGTCGCCGGCGCGCCGCGCCTGGCGTGCGAGGCGTGCGACCTGGACCGCGCGATGGTCAGCCACGTGCGGGACGGCCACATCGCCGTCGCGACGAGCCTGAACCGGCGCGACCCCGGCCAGACCGAGCGGTTCCGCCGCCTCGCGCGGACCGTGCGCGCCGACCTCGATGACGCGCCGCCGGAGCTCGAGGCGGTCACGACACAGCTCCCCGTGCACGTCCGC
>DAIPYF010000086.1:0-10343 GCA_036782855.1 Solirubrobacteraceae bacterium | reverse complement strand
TGAAGCTCGTCGGCGCGACCGACGGGTTCATCCGCTGGCCGTTCGTGCTCGAGGGCATCATCGTCGGCGCGCTGGGCGCGCTGCTCGCCGTGCTGCTGCTCGGCGTCATGAAGGTGGCGCTCGTGGACCCGCTCGTCAGCGACTTCGCGCTGCTCGCGGCGCCGGACACGATCGGGTTCGGCGTGCTCGTCGCGATCCTGCTGTCGGCGGGCATCGCGGTCAGCTCGATCGGCTCGGCGATCTCGCTGCGCCGCTTCCTGCAGGTCTAGCAACCGCACCGACGGGCGGCTCCGCCCGTCTACCCTCTCGGTGCGGCCTCGTCCGTACCCCTCGTGATGCCCTCCCGTCGCCGCCACCGGCTGCTGATCGCCCTCGTCGCCTTCGCCGGCGCCCTCGGCCTGCTCGCGCTCGGCGCCTGGATCGGCGGTCGCCATCCGCAGGCCGTCCCGGCCCCGATCCGCTCGCAGCTCACCGGGAGCGAGGACCGCCGGGTGGTCAACGAGGCGCTCGACCTCATCGAGAGCACGTACTACCGCAAGGTCCCGCGCTCGCAGATCGCCGACGACGCGATCGCCGGAGCGGTCGCCAAGCTCCGCGACCGCTTCTCGAACTACTTCACGCCCGCGGAGTACGAGCGCTTCAAGGAGGAGCGGGACAGCCGCTTCACCGGGGTCGGCGTGAGCGTCGCGCCCGACCCGAAGGGCCTGAAGGTCATGCGGGTCTTCGACGACTCGCCCGCCGACGAGGCGGGGATCGTCCCCGGCGACGTGTTCGTCGCGGCCGACGGGAAGAGCCTCGCGGGCGTCAGCAGCGACGTCGCGACCTCGCGCGTCAAGGGACCGGAGGGGACGGACGTGCGCCTCACCGTCGCGCAGGGCGGCAGGGAGCGGACCCTGAACCTCACGCGCCGCCGCGTCTCGGTGCCGGTCGTCGAGGCGCGGATGCGCGAGGCGTGCGGGAAGAAGATCGGCGTCGTCGCGCTGTCGCAGTTCAGCTCCGGCGCGCACGCCGAGGTCTACGCGGCGCTCAGGCGCCTGGACAAGCAGGGCGCCGACGCGTTCGTCTTCGACCTGCGCGGCAACGGCGGCGGCCTCGTCGACGAGGCGCAGCTGATCGCGAGCGCCTTCCTGCCGGACGGGAAGATCGTCACGACCCGCGGGCGCAACGTGCCGGAGAAGACGCTCGACGCGACGGGCAGGCCGGTGATCCCCAAGGACGCCGAGGTCGTGGTCCTCGTGGACCGCGGCACGGCGTCGGCGTCGGAGATCGTGGCGGGCGCGCTGCAGGACCGCGACCGCGCGACGATCGTCGGCACGCGAACGTTCGGCAAGGGCGTCTTCCAGCAGGTGATCGAGCTCTCCAACGGCGGCGCGCTCGACATCACCGCCGGCCAGTACTTCACGCCCAAGGGCCGCAACCTCGGCGGCCAGGGCGTCGCCGCCGGCATCGGCATCAAGCCGGACGTCCGCGCGAAGGACGACCCCGCGACTCGTGCGGACGAGGGCCTGCGCGCGGCGCTCGAGACCGCGGGCGGCTGCGCGGACGAGCCGCAGGGGTGAACCGCCGGGGACGCCGGGAGGCAGGTCGCGGGCGCCCGCCCGCCGGTCGTCCCGGCGGTCACGGCGGCCGCCCGGCCGCGCGGGACCGCGACGACGGGCGCGATCCGAACGCGCCGTTCGTGATCCTGCTGGAGGGCCGCGCCCGCTTTCTCGTCGGCGAGCGCGTCTTCGAGCGCGGGGGCCGGTTCACGGTCGGGCGCTCGCCGCGCGAGGCACGTCCCGGGCGCCTGGCGCTCGTGCGCCCCGGCGGCGGCGGGCGCGTCGACGTCGTGCGCGTGCTCGGCGAGCCGCACGTGGCCCGCGACGTGCTCGAGGCGCTGATGCTGGAGCGGGGCCTGCGCCGCACGTTCCCGGCCGGGGTCTCGAGGGCGGCGAGCGAGGCCGTGGAGCATCCCGCGGCGGCCGCGGCGCGGCGCGACCTGCGCGACCTGCCGACGTTCACCATCGACCCGGCGACGGCGCAGGACTTCGATGACGCGATCTCCGCCGAGGACCTCGGCGCGGGCCGCATCCGCGTGTGGGTGCACATCGCCGACGTCTCGGCCTACGTGCGTCCCGGCGACGCCGTGGACCGCGAGGCGTACCGCCGCGCGACGAGCGTCTACGTCCCCGGCGCGGTCGAGCCGATGCTCCCGGAGGCGCTCTCCAACGAGGCCTGCTCGCTCGTGCCCGGCGCCGACCGGCTCGCCGTCACCGCCGAGCTCGAGCTCGATGGCGCACGCACCGTCAAGGCGACGTTCCACCGGTCGGTGATCCGCTCGGACGCCCGGCTCGACTACGACCGCGTGGACCGCCTGTTCGCCGGTGCGGAGCAGGCGCGGGAGCCGTGGGCCGCGCCCCTGGCCGCGGCGCGCGCGGCGGCCGCCGCGCTGGAGGACGCGCGGCGGGCGACGGGGCAGGCGCTCGCGATCGAGTCGGTCGAGCCGGAGTTCCGCTTCGACCGCGGTGGCCACGTCACGGACGCGACCACGACCACGCAGACCGAGTCCCACCGGCTGATCGAGCACCTGATGATCGCCGCCAACCAGGCCGTCGCGCGGCTTCTCGCCGAGCGCCGCGTGCCCACGCTCTACCGCGTGCACGAGCGCCCCGACCCCGTCGCGGTCGATCGCCTGCTCGAGCAGCTCGCCTCCCTCGACGTCCCGACGCCGCCGGCGCCGGAGCGCATGACGCAGGCCGAGGCGGCGGAGGTCGTCGCCCAGGCCTCGGCGCTCGTGGACGAGCACGTGCGGCGCACCGGTCACGGCCGCACGGGCCTCACATTCCTCGTGCTCCGGGCGCTGCAGCAGGCGCACTACACGCCCCACAACCTCGGGCACGCAGGGCTCGGTCTGACCCACTACTGCCACTTCACCTCGCCGATCCGCCGCTACCCCGACCTCGTCTGCCATCGCGCGCTGCTGTCGGCGATCGGCGCCGGCGAGGACCAGCCGGCAGCCCATGCCCTCGAGGAGGCCGGCATCTGGTGCAGCGCCCGCGAACGCGGGGCGATGGTGATCGAGCGCGACGCCGATCGCGTCGCGCAGTGCTTCCTGCTCGAGCGCGAGCTGTTCGAGGACGGGTTCGGGCGGACGTTCGCCGGGGAGGTCACGGGGCTCGTCGGGGGCGGCGCGTTCGTGCGCTTCGGTGAGCCGGGTGGGCCGGCGACGCATGAGGGGTTCCTGCCGGTCCGCCGCATCCCCGGAGGCTGGTGGGAGCTCAACGAGCCCGGCACGATCCTGCTCAGCGACGAGGGCGGAGCCATTCGGATGGGCGACCCGCTCGCGGTGCGGGTCGAGCGGGTCGAGGCGCCGCGCGGGCGCGTCGATCTCCTACCGGGTGTCGAGAGCCCGGAAATCTGGGAGGATCACCGCTGATGCGGGTGCCGTCGGTCCTTCTCCTCGTCGTGCTGCTGCTCACGCTGCCTCCGGTGGCCGGCGCCGCCGTGCGCGAGGCCGTCCCCGACGGCGGTGCCGCGAGCGGCCCGTGCGACGCGGCCGCGCCGTGCACGCTGCCGGCGGCGGTCGCCGGCGCCGCGGCGGACGACACCGTCCGCGTGGCCTCCGGGACGTACGACCTGACGACGACGCTCGACGTGACGGCCGGCGGGCTGGCGGTCGCGGCCGACGCCGGCGGCGACCCACCGCTGCTGCGGTGGAGCGGATCGCCGAACGGCACCGCGGTGCAGCTGTCGGGCAGCGGCCAGACCCTGCGCGGCCTGCGGATCCGGGGCACGGTGAACGGCGCCGCGCTGCTCGTGCGCGCCGACGGCGCCGGTTCGGACGCGACGCTCGAGCGCCTGCAGGTCCGCAACGAGGGCTCCGGCACGGCCGTCGCGCTGCGCGACGCCGTGCTGCGCGACTCGGTCGTGGCGTCGGTCGGCGCCGGCTCGATCGCCGCGATCGCCTCCGGGACGATCACCGGCAGCACGCTGATCGCCGAGGGCGCCGGCGCGAGCGCCCTCTACACCTCGACCCTCTTCTACGCCGGGTCGTCCGCGGTGACCGTCCGCAACTCGATCCTGCGAGGCGACGTCAGCGGCTGGGACGCCGAGGTGCTGGACCTGGACTTCCTGCCGGCCACCTCCGCCGCCCTCGACGTGGACTTCTCGAGTTACGGCGCGGGCCGGCTGCGCACCGCCACGGTCTCCGGCAACGGGCTGGCGACGGTCGCGACCGGCGCCGCCAACGTCACGGCCGTCGGTCCGCTCCTGGCCGGGCTCCCCGGCGGGCTCGACGTCCACCAGCTGCGCGGTTCGCCGACGATCGACGCGGGCACGGCAGCCGTCACGGTGGGCGCCACGGACTTCGACGGCGACCCGCGGGTCTTCGGCACGGCCACCGACATCGGCGCCGACGAGTACCTGCCGCCGCCGCTCGCGACGATCCAGACCGTCGTCGTGGACGACACCAGCGCCGCGGTGACGGGCCTCATCACGCCCCGCGGGTCCGACACGACCTGGCGGATGGAGTACGGGCTGACGACCGCCTACGGCTCCGGCGTGGCGGGGGGAGTCGTGCCGAAGGGCACGGAGTCCCAGTCGGTCACGTCGAAGCTCGGGGGGCTCAAGGCGGGCACGACCTACCACGTGCGTCTCGTCGGCGAGAGCTCGAGGGGCACGACCTTCGGTCCCGACACCACCTTCCGGACGACCAGCACCCCGGGCGGCGCGACCCTGAGCGCCGCGCGCCCGGCGCTCAGCAACGTGCGCCTGGTGCGCAGCAAGGTCCGCCGCGGCAGGCCGGCGGCCCTCAAGCTGAAGTCCTCCGGCGCCGGCACGCTCGAGGTCGTCTTCGCGCGGCTGCAGCCGGGCCGGCGCAAGGGCAGGGCCTGCGTCGCCGCGTCGAAGCGCTGCACCGCCGCGGTGCGCGTCGGCGGGCTCGCCCGCAAGGTGCTTCCGGGCGCGAACGGCCCGCTGCCGATCGTGACGACGAAGCTCCGCCGCGCCCGTTACCGCCTCACGCTCACCGTGGTCGGCGCGAACGGCAAGCGCTCGAAGCCGGTCAGCGTCGTCCTGCGCGTCACCTGAAGCTCGCCGCGCGCTCGCGCACGAGGCCGGTGAGGTCCGGTCCCGCCTTCGCCGTGGAGCCGCTGTCGTACGGCGGCTGCGGGTCGTACTCGATCAGCAGCTGGATCGCCTGGGCGTAGACGTCCCCGGCGATGCGGCCGGCGAGCGCGAGTCCCATGTCGATGCCGGACGACACGCCGGCCGCGGTCACGATCTTCCCGTCGAACACGACGCGCTCGTCCGTCGGCGTCGCACCGAGCTCCGCGAGGGTCTCGAGCTCCAGCCAGTGGGTCGTGGCCGGCACCCCGTCGAGGATGCCCGCCGCGGCGAGCAGCAGCGAGCCCGTGCAGACCGACGTCGTCCAGACGGACGTCTCGTGGGC
The DNA here is from genome assembly GCA_036782855.1 of Solirubrobacteraceae bacterium. GTDB lineage: Bacteria > Actinomycetota > Thermoleophilia > Solirubrobacterales > Solirubrobacteraceae > F1-60-MAGs163. The sequence goes on along the minus strand of DAIPYF010000086.1, from coordinate 4,915 downwards.
GCCGCGCAGCCAGGCCAGCAGCCGCTCGTCGCCGAGCAGATCGCGGGTGCCGGTCCCGCCGGGAACCAGGACGATGTCCGGGGCCGGCAGGTCCTCGAACGCGGCGGTCGCCTCGATCGCGAGCATGTGGTTGTCGGTGCGCACCAGCCCGGGCTCGTGGGCGAGCCACGTGACCCGCGCCTCCGGCAGGCGCGAGAGCACCTCGTACGGGCCGACGGCGTCGAGGGCGGTGAAGCGGTCGTACATCGGGATCGCGATGTCCATCTCGTCTCCTTGGTGTCAGGCCGCGAAGCGCTCGCGGTAGGCGCCGGGGCTCACGCCGATCCGCCGGGCGAAGGCCCGGCGCATCGTCTCCACGGTTCCGAACCCGCAGCGGGCCGCTATGACCGTGACGGGCGCGGGGGTGCTCTCGAGCAGCAGGCGCGCCCGCTCGACGCGCACGCGCTCCACGTACGCCGCCGGCGTCAGCCCGGTCTCGTCCTTGAAGGCGCGGGCGAAGTGGCGCTCGCTCATGTGCGCGCGTGCCGCCAGCGCGCCGACGGACAGGTCGGCGTCGAGGTTGTCGGCCATCCAGCCCTGAAGCTCCCGCAGGGGCCTGCGACCGGCCGCCTGCGCCTGCAGGCCGGCGCTGAACTGCGCCTGGCCGCCGGGGCGGCGGACGAACAGGACGAGGTTGCGCGCGACCTCGAGCGCCCGCGCCGGGCCGAGGTCCTCCTCGACGAGGGCGAGCGCGAGGTCCATCCCGGCGGTGACGCCCGCCGAGGTGCGGATCGGGCCGTCGGCGACGAAGATCGGGTCGGGCTCGACCGTGACGGCCGGGTACGCCCGGGCGAGGGCGGCGCACCACGCCCAGTGGGTGGTCGCGCGGCGGCCGTCGAGCAGGCCCGCCCGGGCCAGGAGGAACGCCCCGGTGCAGACGGACGCGACGCGCCGGGCGCGGGGGGCGGCGTCGGCGATCCAGCCGACGAGCAGGTCGTCGGCGCTCGCCGCGCGCGTGCCCTCGCCGCCCGCCACCACGAGCGTGTCGATCGGTCCGCGCACGTCGGCGAGCGCGAGGTCGGGGAGGATCGCGTAGCCGCTGCCGGTGGCGAGCGCCTCCTGCGCGGGCGCCGCGACCCGCACGTCGTAGCCGCCCGCCTGAGCGAAGACCTCGGCGGGCCCGGCGACGTCGAGGGCCTGCACGTCCGGGAAGGCGACGATGACGATCGGGCGGGGCATCGCCGTCATGGTGCGGCATGCGCCGCGTGGCGGCAAGGGCAGGATCAGGACGATTCCTGCCATGGCGTCGCGCCGCTACGCTCGGACGGACACATGGCCAAGGCCGCGAAGAAGAAGGTCGCTCCCGGCGACGTCGCCTCCAACCGCCAGGCGCGGCACCGCTTCGAGCTGCTCGACCGGCTCGAGTGCGGGATGGTGCTGCAGGGGACCGAGGTGAAGGCGCTGCGCGAGAGCGGGGCGACGCTGAAGGACGCCTACGCGCAGATCCGCAGCGGCGAGCTGTGGCTCTACAACGCGCACATCCCGCCGTACGGCCCCGCCGCGCGGGAGAACCACGAGCCCGAGCGCCCGCGCAAGCTGCTCGCGCACCGCCGTGAGATCGAGCGTCTCGCGGGCAAGCAGCAGCTCCAGGGCCTGACGCTCGTCCCGACGCGCATCTACTTCAAGGACTCCCACGCCAAGGTGGAGATCGCGCTCGCGAAGGGCAAGGACCGCTTCGACAAGCGCCAGTCGATCAAGGAGCGCGAGACCAAGCGCGACATGGACCGGGCGCTGCGCGAGGCCAATCGCTAGGCGCGCGCTCATGCGGCCAGGACCGTCGGCGCGCTCGCTAGGGTGCGCCGGATGAGGCGGTGGGTGCTGGCGGCGGTCGCGGCCGGGACGCTCGGAGCGGCGCCCGGGGCCCTGGCCGCGCCGGCCCAGGACCGTGACCCGGGCCCGCAGGCGTCCGCCGCGGCGGCGTCCGCGTCGCGGACGGCTGCCGGGCAGCGGGCCAGGCGCTGCCGGCGCGCACAGGTGCGGATCGCCGTCCGCGGCCGCAGGGCGCGCTGCGTCGCGGCGCGCACGCTCGCGCGCGGCCTGCCGCGCACCTCCGCCGGGCTGCTCGGCTCGATCGTCGGGGCCGCGCGGCCGACACGCGCGTCCAAGGGCTCGATCGCATCGGCGCTCGGCGATCGCGGCGCGGCGGTCTTCGCCTGGGAGGACCGCCTCGTGGTGGCGGGCCAGCAGGCGATCGCGGCGCGCAAGCGGGCGCTCGGCATCGCCACGGCGGGTGCGCGGGTCTCCCAGACCGACGGCACCGACAACGATCTCGGCCTCCAGCTCGCCGGCCCGCTCGACTGGGCGATGACGGCCGGGGCGATCATCAAGAGCATCAAGGAGGGTGGGGGGAATCTCGACACCGGGCGCACGACCGAGCAGACGAAGGGCACCCTGATCAGCCTCGAGGGGGAGTCGTTCAGCTTCGAGCTGCAGGGCACCGACGGGGTGCAGGTCAAGTGCCCCAAGCAGGGCGGCATCGTCGAGGCGACCGGCACCTTCAAGGGCACCCGTACGTACAAGCCGCCGGGCGCGCAGGCGCCGGTCACCGAGACCGTCACCGGGACGTTCAAGATCACGGGCCGGGTCGACCGCAAGGCGAAGCTCACCTCGTACGACGTCGAGGTGTCGGTGACCGACTCGCGGTCGGCGACCCCGACGTCCGGGACCGCGAAGGGCATCAAGCCGCGGGCGACCGCGAAGGAGTCGGCGATCATCACCTCGAGCGCGGTGGGCATCACCGGCGGGGCGGGTCGCGAGAAGCTCGTCACCGCGGCGATCGGCTACGCGCAGCGCGAGGGCCTGGCGTTCGTCCAGGACGCCGAGGCGGTCTTCGACAAGCAGGCGAGCTGCCTCGAGGCGGTGCCCAGTCCGAAGGTCGTGAAGTCCGGGACGCAGAAGGAGGTCACGATCCGGGTCAAGAGCCGCATCACCGGGCAGCCGGTCGGGTCGGACCTCACGCTCCAGCCGTCCGGCGGGGCGACGGTCAGCCCGCAGACGACCACGACGACGCCGTCCAAGCCGGCGAAGGTGCGGGTCAAGATGCCCGCGAAGGGCAAGGGCTCGCAGGTGCGCGCCGCGGCCGCCAAGGGCTCGGTCGCGATCACCGGGCTCTCCGAGCGTGGCCGGGCGCGCGGGACGGTCGGGAGCGACGAGGTGCCGGAGACCTTCGAGGTCGCCTTCGACGTGCGGGGCGAGGGCCGCTTCGCCACGCACGACGCGACGGGCACGTTCCGGTCGACGGTCCTCGCGCGCCGCCAGGATGACGGGACGACCTGGAAGGGGTCTGCGCAGGCGGCGTGGAGCGACCTGGGCGCGACGTCGAAGGTCTCCCGGTGCAGCTACGCCTCCCCGCTGTCGGGCGGCACGCTCGGGGTCGAGCTCACGCGCACCGGCGAGAGCACGGTGAAGGTGACGTGGACGACGCCCGACGGCGCCGGCCTCGCGTCCTCGTTCACCGTCACCTGCACATTCCCGCCGAACCCGCCGGCCGTCGTCGCCGGTCAGCCCGGGCCGAGCCTCGTGCCCCTCCGGCCCGAGTCCGTGACGCTGCCGATCACGGGCGGCTCGCGGCCGCTGACGGGCAGCATCACCGTCGGCGGCGACGGGTTCTTCACGAACGGGACGCTGACGGTCACTCCGGGCGAGTAGCCGCCCGCTCGGCCAGGACGGCCTCCGCGGCCGCCTCGGCCTCTTCGAGCTCACCGCGCACGAGCTGCAGGCCGCGGTCCCAGAAGCCCGGGTCGGCGAGGTCCAGGCCCGCGATCGCCGCGAGGTCCTCCGGGCTCTTGGAGCCGCCCGCGGCGAGCATGTCGAGGTACGCCGGGACGAAGCCCTCGCCCTCCTCCAGGTACCGCGCGTAGACCGACAGCGCGAGCAGCTGACCGTACGCGTAGGCGTACACGTAGCCCGGGGTGCCGATGAAGTGGGGGACGTAGGACCACCAGGAGCGGTACCCGTCGGTCAGCTCGACGGCGTCGCCGAGCAGGGCCTCCTGCGTTGCCGCCCAGTGGTCGCCGAACGCCTCGACCGACAGCTCCCCCTCGGTGCGGCGGTGCGTGTGCACCGCCTCCTCGAAGCGATTCATCGCGGTCTGCCGGAAGACGGTCGCGATGGTGTCCTCCAGGTTCGACGCCAGCAGGGAGAGGCGCGACATCGGCGAGTCGGTGTCCTCCAGCAGCCGCCGGAACACGAGCGACTCGCCGAAGACGGAGGCGGTCTCGCAGACGGTCAGCGGCGTGTGCTGCTCGAAGATCCCGCGCGGGACGGCCAGCGCGGCGTGCACGCCGTGGCCGAGCTCGTGCGCGAGCGTCATCACGTCGCGCCGGCGCGAGGTCCAGTTGAGCAGGAGATAGGGATGGACGCTCGGCGTCGTGTACGCGCAGAACGCGCCGCCGCGCTTGCCGGGGCGCGTCGGCGCGTCGATCCACCGCTCGTCGAAGAAGCGGCCGACGAGGTCGCCGAGCCGGGGCGAGAAGTTCGCGTACGCCTCCTGGACGGTCACGATCGCGTCCTCCCAGCGGTACTCCTCCTCGTCGGGGGCGATCGCGGCGGCGCGGTCGTAGTCCGCCAGGCGGTCGAGCCCGAGCACGCGCGCCTTCAGCCGGTACCAGCGCTGGGGCACGTCGTAGGAGCCTTCCGCGGCCTCGAGCAGCGCGCGGACCGATTCGTCGCTGGCCTCGTTGCTGAGGTTGCGGCTGGAGAGCCACGTCGGGTAGCCGCGCAGGCGGTCGTCCGTCGCCTTGTCCTGCGCGAGCGTGTTGAAGATGTAGGCACGCGTGCGCAGCCCGGGCCGCAGCGCGTCGCTGACGGCCTCGGCGGTCGTGCGGCGGATGTCGCGGGCGGGATGCTGCAGCCGGCTCAACGCGATCTCCAGCGG
>DAIPYF010000085.1:0-10346 GCA_036782855.1 Solirubrobacteraceae bacterium | reverse complement strand
CGTTGACGTTGACCTTCTCCATGTCGAGGCCCATGTCGCGGACGAAGCGCAGCACCACGGCCGCGAACGCCTCGTTGATCTCGACGAGGTCGAGCTGGTCGGCGGTGATGCCGGCCTTCTCGAGTGCCTTGCGGCTCGCCGGCGCGGGGCCGGTCAGCATGATCGTCGGGTCCGCGCCGGAGACGGCGGTCGCGAGGATCTTGGCCTTCGGGGTGAGGCCGAGGGCCGAGCCCGTCGCCTCGTTGCCGATGGTGAGGAGCGAGGCGCCGTCCACGATGCCGGAGGAGTTGCCCGGGGTGTGGACGTGGTTGATCTTCTCGACCCAGTGGTACTTCTGGAGCGCGACGGCGTCGAAGCCGCCCATCTCGCCCATCGCGGCGAACGACGGCTTCAGGCCGCCGAGCGTCTCGACGGTCGTGCCGGCGCGGATGAACTCGTCGTTGTCCAGGACGACCTGCTCGTTGAGGTCCTTGACCGGGATGACGGAATTCGCGAAGCGCCCTTCGGCCTGCGCGGTCGAGGCGCGCTCCTGCGAGCGGGCCGCGTACGCGTCCACGTCGTCGCGGCTGAACTCCTCGATCGTGGCGATGAGGTCGGCGCTGATGCCCTGCGGGACGAACGACGTGTCGTAGTTCGTCTCGGGGTCCATCGCCCAGGCGCCGCCGTCGGAGCCCATCGGGATGCGGGACATCGACTCGACGCCGCCGGCGAAGACGAGGTCCTCCCAGCCGGAGGCGACCTTCTGCGCCGCGATGTTCACGGCCTCGAGGCCGGAGGCGCAGAAGCGGTTGAGCTGGACGCCGGCGACGGTGTCCGGCAGGCCGGCCTTGATCGCAGCGGTCTTGGCGATGTCCGCGCCCTGGTCGCCCACCGGCGACACACAGCCCAGCACGACGTCATCGACGCGGTTCGGGTCCAGCTTCTCGTTGCGCACGAGCGTCTCGTGCATCAGGCCCACGACCAGATCGACCGGCTTGGTGCCGTGGAGAGAGCCGTTGAACTTGCCCTTCCCGCGCGGCGTGCGGATCGCATCGAAGACCAGCGCTTCAGCGCTTCCCATCATCGACTCCTTGAGGTTGTTGCGGTGCCCCCGGGGTGTTCGTGACGCAGGCGTCACGTTGGGGTACGGGGATTGTGCCGTACCGCGATGCTCGGCGGCGTGCGGGTCGGCCACGGAGCCGGGGTGGCCTCCGCGAATGGCCGACCGTGACGAGACCGAACGCGTGCTCCGCGACTACGCCGACGCCTGGCTCGCCGCCGATCTGGAGCGCGTCCGGGTGCGAATCACGAGGACGTCGTCCTCCGCTGCATGGGCGAGAGCCCGCTCGCGGGAACGCATGTCGGCCGCGACGCCGCGTTCGGCGTGCTCGGCCAGGCGAGCTTCCGGTCGGGTCGTCGCCTGATCGGCATCGAGGACGTGCTCGCCGGATCCGAGCTCGGCGCGATCCTCGCGACCGAGGAGCTCGGCGACCCGCCGCGGCGCGTGCGGCGCGTGCTCGTCTACAAGGTGCGCGACGGGCAGCTCGCGGAGTTCCGGCTCTGCGACGAGGACCAGCGGTTCGTCGACGCGCTCTGGTCGGTCGAGCCGGACGCGCAGGCCTAGTCGACGGCCGGCAGCCCGTCGAGGCTGACGGCATTCGCCGCGGCGCGCTTGGCGGCATAGCCGTCGGGCCCGAGCGTGCGCAGCGCCTTGCCCGTGGAGAGCGCGTGATGGTCGCGGTGCCCGTCGAGCGTCATCAGCGGAACGCCGTAGCCGCACGAGTCGCTCACGCGCGTGACATCGACGACGATGATCGCGCGGCGCGCCTCGGGGAGCGACGCGTCCTCGAACCCGGCCTCCGCGCGCAGCGGCTCGAAGCGCTGGTCGCCCGGCAGGATCACCTCACCGCGTCCGTGGAAGCGCACGATCCGTGGCGGGCCCTCGAAGGCGCAGAGCATCACGACGATGCGGCCGTTCTCGCGCAGGTGGGCGATCGTCTCGGCGCCGCTGCCCGCGATGTCGAGGTAGGCGACGCGGTGGTCGTCGAGGATCCGCAGCGACCCGATCGGGCCCTTCGGGGAGACGTTGACGTGCCCGTCGGCGCTGAGCGGGGCGCTACCGACGAAGAACAGCGGCTGCCGGGCGACCCACGCACGCAGCTGGTCGGTGATGCCGTCGTAGGTGCGTCCCATGGGCGGAGAATAGGCGCCGAGCGGCGGCGACTCCGGCGAGCGGCCGCGCGCCCGGTCTCCCGCGGGTCTTGCCCGGGCGGGGAGGCCGCGGGTAGCGTCAGCCCCAGCGGCCGCGGCGGTCCAGCCACGGTGAACCAGGGGGAGCAGTCATGAAGCCACTGATGGCACTCGGCGCAGTCCTGGCGGTCATGCTCGGCGCGGTGCCGGCGAGCGCGTCCGCGTTCTGGAGCGGCAACGCCGTCTTCGCCGGATTCGGCTGGTCGCAGACGAACCCCGACACCGAATGGACGCAGCGCGCGGGCCTGCAGGCCGTCGAGCTGGGCGACCGCCTCTTCGTGATGGGCGGCCGCACGCCGCTCGACCCGCAGGTCGTGCCCGTCCCGGGCGCGAGCACGATCTGGAGCGACGTCTGGCGCAGCCGCGACGACGGCGCGTCGTGGAAGAAGACCGCCGAGGGGCAGTGGCCGGCGCGGGCGTACTTCCAGGCCGTGACGCTGCGCGACCGCATGTACGTGATCGGCGGGCAGGACTTCTCCGTCATCCCGAACCCCGGCTGCGCGGCGCCGCCCGGCTGCCCGCCCCAGCCGTCGCAGATTCCGGTGTCCCAGTTCTTCAACGACGTCTGGTCGAGCCGCGACGGCGCGAGCTGGACCCGTGAGGGGCGGGCCAGCGGCCCGGGCGCAGATCGCTGGGAGGGTCGCGCGGGCCTGAGCGCGGTCGCGTTCAAGGGCCGCCTCTACGTCTTCGGCGGCTCTCGCAACGACGACTCGGCGATCGTCGGGCCGGGCGGCCCGGCGCGCGTCTACTACAACGACGTCTGGTCCTCGTCCGACGGGCGCAGCTGGACGCGCGAGACCGAGCACGCCCCGTGGGCGCCGCGCGCGGGCGCTGCCGCGGTCGTCAAGGACGGCTTCATGTACCTGCTCGGCGGCGAGGACGGCTTCATCTGCACGCCGCAGACCCCGCGCTGCCCGCCGTACTACAACGACGTGTGGCGCACGCGCAACGGCCGTGACTGGGAGCAGGTCACGGCGGCCGCCGCCTGGTCGCCGCGACCGGGCCACCAGTGCGTCGTGGTGCTGGACCGGATCGTCTGCTTCGGCGGCTTCGGCTTCCCCGTCAACCCGGTGGACATGTGGTCCAGCCGCGACGGGGCGACCTGGAACCCGCTTCCGGACGCGCCGTGGAATGCGACCTCGCCGGAGCAGGTGAAGTACGACTTCGACGCCCTCACGGTGCGCGCCGGCGGGCTGCGCCCCTCGATCCTGACCTTCGGCGGGGATCGGGAGACCTTCGACTTCGGCGACCCGGCGAACTGGCTGCGGGTGGACGGCGACGTCTGGCGGTACGGCCCGCGCTGGCGCTGGAAGTAACCCCGCCGGCCCCTCAGCGCTGTCGGATCTTGATCCAGGCGAGGACCAGCAGGGGGATCATGACGACGACGGTGATGATGACGGGCCACATGGGGCGGGACCCTAGCCGTGCGCCGCGATTTCGGCGACGCGGGCACGGACGATGGTCGTGACCAGCGCATCGGGAAGCGGCGCGTCGGTGGTGAAGCGGACCGTGCCCTTCGACGTCGGGTGGTCGGCGAGCGCGTCGGCGTGCGCCTCGATGATCGTGGCGCTCATCGGGAACAGGCTGCAGTGGTTCTTGAAGGCCGCGTAGCCGACGAGGCCGCGACCGCTGAGCCGGAACGTCGGCATGCCGTAGCCGATCGCCTCCGTCGCGTCGGGGGCCGCGGCGCGGATCGTCGCGCGGAGGTGCTCCAGCGCCGCCCGCTGGTCGGACGGGAGGGCGGCCAGGTACGTGTCGACGGTGCTCATACCTCGCACACGGCGATCGCCGGGGCGTCGCGGCGGGCCTTCTCGGTGGCGCTGTCGAGCTCGCCCAGCGCCGTGTACGTGATGCGGTCCGGGTCCAGGCCCAGCGCGGCGGCGTCGCCGGGCTCCAGGCGTTCCATGAGGTCCTTGGACGCGAGCATCCGGCCCCCCGTCGCACAGGCCTCGATCCGGGCGGCCTCGTTGACCTCGTCGCCGAGCGCGGTCACCTCCGAGCGCCCGCCGGTCGTGATGCTGCCGACGTAGAGCGTGGAGCCCCAGTGCAGGCCGAAGCGCAGCGTGACGTCCTCCGGCTCCAGTCCGCTGCGATCGGCGACGCCGTCCAGCGATGCGCGGAGCGCGCGGGCGGCGCTGACGCAGGCTCGGGCGGCGGCCGACTCCGAGCCGCACGTCTCGGTGAGGAAGAACGCGACCGTGCCGTCGCCGACGTGGCGTCCCGGCATCCCTCCGGCATCGATGACGGCGGCGTCGGAGGCCCTGACGAGCCGGCGGCCGAGCGCGAAGTAGCTCGCGGTCGAGAGGCGCCGGGCAAGGGGGGACGATGCCTCGAGGTCGGCGAAGAGGATCGCCGCGGGCCGCCGTCCGGCCTTGGCGACCTGGAGCATCCGCTCGTAGTGGCGCGGGTCGCCCATCGAGGTCATCGCGCCGAGGGTCGCCATCCCGGCGGCGGGCTTCGTGATCATCGCCGTCCCGAGGAGCCGCCCGTCGCGATCGCGGATCCGGAACCCGAACACGTGGACGCCGACGGCATCGACCAGGCCGGTGCCGGCCCCGGCGAACCAGTGCGCGGCTTCGTCGTGCGGCTCGATCTGGTCGACCATGTCGTGCACGATCGGGTCGACGATCGCCCGCAGCTCGTCGCGCCCGCCCGGCGTGTCGGTGAGGGCCCAACCGCCGACCGCGGCGAAGTTGCTGCGGAAGAGATCGTCCGTGGTCGTCCCGAAGCGCCACTGCCGGGTCGCCGCCAGGAACTCCGGGCTGAACATGTGCGTGCCGATCGGCCAGCTCGCCAGCTCGACGTTGCCGCCGAAGGTCAGGCGCAGCTCATCGGTCACGTAGACGATCCGCCACCGCGGGTCGACCACCCAGCCCCAGTGCCCGGCGCCCTCCAGACTCGCGGCGACGTCGGCCAGCGCCGGGTCGTCGGGGAGCGGATAGGTCTGCTGGTCGGACACGTCGGGCGACCCTACCCGGCGAAGGAGGCCTCAGGCGATCGCCCGCAGCAGCGCCGCCGTCGCGGCGGCGCTCAGGACGACGATCAGGAACGGGGCCCGACGCCACACCAGGAGCGCCGCCACGCACATCGCCGGCACCCGCGCGTCGAGCACCAGGCGCCCCGCGCCGTCGAACGTCTGCACGAGGATGAGCGCCGCGAGCACGGGGACCGCGATCAGCCCGAGCACCTCGGTGACGTCGGCCGGCACGGGACGGCGCCCGACGACGACCGGGCCGATCGCCTTCAGTGCGTAGGACGCGAGGCCGAGCGCGATGATCGTGGTCCAGCTCATGCCGGCTCCTCACCGGCACGCCGCATCGCGACGACGCCCGGGATCACGCCGAGCGCGGCGGCGAGCACGGGCACGCCCACGGGGACGAACGGCACGAGCACGATCGCGAGCAGGGCCCCGCAGATCGCGGCCGTCCGCGCGGCCGCGGTCGTCAGCTGCGGGGCGAGCAGCGCGAGGAACGCAGCGGGGAACATCGCGTCGAGGCCGAGGCGGCGCGGGTCGCCGAGCCCGGTCCCGAGCAGCGCGCCCGCGAGCGTGCCGAGGTTCCAGAACACGAACACGCTCAGGCCGGTCAACAGGAACGCGCGGTGCGCGAGCACCGGGTCGCGCTGCGCGCGCGCCATGGCCGTGGACTCGTCGATGATGAGCTGGGACTGCAGCGCGCGGCTGCCGAGGCGCCCGCGCAGCACGGGGACGAGCGCCAGCCCGTAGAGCGCGTTGCGCGCGGCGAGCAGCAGCGCGGGGGCGAACGCCGCCGCCACGCCGCCGCCTGCGCCGAGCACGCCGACGACGGCGAACTGCGACGCGCCGGTGAAGACCAGCACCGACATGGCGCACGTCTTCGCGACGGACAGCCCCGCGGCCACGGCGAGCACCCCGTACGACACGGCGTACGCGCCGGTGGCGAGTCCGATGGCGAGCGCGTCGCGCTTGATGGACCCGGACGTCATCGCCCGGGAAGCGTAGGCGAGACGGGCGGGCAGAACCTGCCCAATCATGCGTACAGAGGCCCGAGGCGTGGCATGATCGACTCATGGATGACACCGACCGCGCAATTCTGCGCCACCTCCAGGACGACGGGCGCCTCTCCAACGTCGAGCTCGCCCAGCGCGTCGGCCTCTCGCCGTCGCCGTGCCTGCGTCGCGTGCGCGCGCTCGAGGAGTCCGGCGCCATCCGCGGCTACCACGCCGACATCGACCCGGCCGCGCTCGACCGCGGGTTCGAGGTCGTCGTGCACACGGAGCTGATGCTCAAGGACCGCGCGACGGTCGAGGCGTTCGAGGAGCGGATCGCGCAGATGGACGACGTCGTCGAGTGCCGGCGCATGTTCGGCGTCCCGGACTACGTCATCCGGGTCGCGGTCGCGGACGCCACCGCCTACGAGGCCTTCTACATGACGCAGCTCGGCGAGCTGCCCGGCCTGGCCCGCGTGAACTCGCAGTTCACGATGAAGACGATCACGCCGGGCGGGCGTCTGCCGATCGCGTGAGCGTGTAGGCGCGCTGCTCGACGGGGGCGCCGTCGAGCGCCGCGTGCAGCGCGGTCGCGTCGGTGAAGCGGTCCGTCAGCGTGCGCGCGCCGAGGCTCCCGTGGACGACGGGGGTGGCGAACGGCCACGGGTCCAGCGTCGCCTCGCGCTCCCCGGTGGGCAGGTAGCGGATGGCCAGCCCGTCCACCGGCGGCAGTTCGCGCTCCGGCCATCCGTGACAGAGGCTGAGCGACAGCGCGTCGAGCGCGAACAGCAGGTCGGCCTGGCGCTCGGCGGCCGGCCGCGTCGTGCCGATCAGCGCGATGAGCCGGTCCTGCAGGGCCCGCTGATCCTCGAGGTACGCCCCGACGATCTCCGCCTCCTCGGGGGGCAGGTGCTCGAGGCTCACGTAGCGAGTGTGGATGTTCGTCCCGTGCAGCGAGACGAGCAGCGCCGCCCACGGGCTCTGGGCCAGCACGCGCTGAGGCGCGTCGTGCCAGATCACGTGGCGTTCGCGCAGCGGCGCCTCGATGAAGCTCGCGGCGCGCCCGGACGGGGCGTGCAGCGGGGGCCGGCGGTCGTACTCGGCCCATGCGACGTCGTGCTGTTCGACCCCCAGGCAGACGTCGGCCCAGGGCTCCGGCGGCGCGATGTCTCCGGCACCCCACGAACGGGCGAGCTGCCCGGCGAGCCAGGCGTGCGCCGGCTGGGTGATCGCGGTCCAGGCGTCACCGGTGTCGAGGATGAGCATGGGCGCAGCCTGACATAGGGTCTGTCGCATGAAGCTCTACACCTGCGGACAGACCGACCACGGCGCCGCGCTCGGGCATCCCTGCGGGCGCGCCGCGCGGGCCCTGCGCGAGGCCGGCCACACGTTCGAGATCGAGGTCGTCGAGGGCTATCGGCTGATGCCGTGGACCCGGCGCGGCAAGCGCGACGCGATCCGCGAGCTCTCCGGGCAGGAGGACGTGCCGGTCCTCGTGGCCGACGACGGCGAGGTCGTCAGCGGGACGGGGACGATCGTGCGCTGGGCGAAGGATCACCCCGCGGGATGACCCCGCTCAGCGCCTGAAGCGCGGGCAGGGAACCTGGATCACGTTGCTCGTGCGCAGCCCGGTCGCGTAGCGGTAGTCGGCCTTGAACGGCAGCCGGCCGGAGGCGGGACAGTCCGGCAGCTTGGCCCAGAAGGCGCTGGACCGGCGCACCGTGTACTTGACGCAGCGACCGCCTCGCCGCGTCGCGCACGTGCGCTTCTCCGACGTCGCGGAGATGCCCTTGCTCTCGACGCGCAGCTCGGCGACGCTGAACGGCAGGCGCCCGAAGTTCTCGGGCAGCAGACGCAGGCGGTATCCGTAGCGGCCGTCCGGCGTCGGGTCGTTGAACAGGTTCACCGTGAAGACGGGTTGCTGTGCGGCGATCAGCGAGTTCGCGCGCGCGACCACGGAGTCCTGGTCGTAGAAGGCGAGGATCCCGAAACCCGCGACGGCGCCCTTGACTCCCGGCTCGGACAGGAACACGTACAGCGAGCCGGGGATCGCGTCGTTGAACAGCGGGCGCGCGTCGACCACGAACCGGCCCTTTCCGAGGAACGTCCTGCGGCACGTGTCGAGGAGCCTGCGGCTCTCGCGCGAGAGCCTGCGGTTCACGCGCCGCTGCGTGCGCGGCAGGTCGCTGAGCATCTGCTCGTAGGACACCCCGGCGGTCTGCGTGTCGAGCAGGATGCTGCGCAGGTTCCCGGGGCGGCAGAGCCGTCCCGGCTTCAGGAACTCCGGCTGGATCGCGACCCCCTTGGCGAAGCGCACCGAGGCGTCCGCGAGCGCAGGGAGCGGGCCGCCCGTCGTGTCGAACGAGTTCGACGTGAACACCATCGAGAAGCGGCCGTCCGGCCGGACGTCCTTGAGCTGCACGTCGAACTGCTGCACCGGCTCGGCGACCGCGGTGGCGGCGCCGACGGTCACAAGCAGCAGCGCGAGCAGCAGCGAGCTCCGAATCACGCGAATCACGGTAGCCCGCCGCCGCCGGCCGCGCGCCGTGCCCGCGGGTTTCCCGCCATGCCGCACGTGCGCTACCGTCGCGGCATGCCCAGGCTCGTCGTGCTGCTCGCGCTGCTCATCCTGGCCCTCCCGGCCGGCGCGTCGGCGCAGACGGTGACGCGCGGGTCGACGCTCGCGGCCACGCCGTCCACGGTGGCGGAGGGCAACGACTGCTCCGCATACTTCGCGCTCGGCGGGCCGGTGATCAATCCGTTCGGAGCCACGACCTGCACCTACACCCAGGGCTTCGTGTTCGGCAACGCGGGCACCGATCCGCGCACGGGCTTCGTGCCGGCCAACGGGGTCATCAACACCGTGACCGTCAAGGTGGGCCCCAACCCGGCACCGCTGCGCTTCGTCGTCCTGCGCCAGATCACCAATGCGCAGCTCGGCGCGGTGTCCGGTGAGCCGAAGTGCTGCTTCTACGTCCGGGAGACGGACCCCGTGCAGCCGGCGCCGAACACGACGACGACGTTCACCGTGAACCTCCCGGTCGAGAACAACCGCCAGCCGAACATCATCACGCAGGACGCGATCGGGTTCAGCGCGCCCGCCGGCGGCACGCTGCCGCTCGCGCTCGTCCCCGGCCAGTTCAGCCCCGCGACCTTCACGCCGAACGGGGTCACCTCGAGCTCGTTCCATCCGAAGCTCGGCCCCGAGCACGGAGCGAACACCGGCGGGGCCTTCGCCAGCGGCCATCAGGGCGGGCTGGACGTGCTGCTGCAGTACACGTTCACCCCCGTGGCGGCGGTCGTCAGCCCCGCCGTCGGCGTCACCACGCTGCGGCCGACCGACATCACGACGATCGGCGGCTCGGTGCTGCGCCCGATCGGCGGCGGCCTCGACGTCGTGCTGAACTGCCTCCAGGCCGACTGCCGCGGGTCGCTGAACATCCTCTCGCGCGGGCCCGTCGCAGCGGCCGCGCCGTCGAAGCGCATCCGCTCGCTCGGCAAGGCGACGTTCGCCCTCAAGAAGGGCAACGCCCGCAAGGTCAAGGTGAAGCTCAACGCCCTCGGCCGCAGGCTCGCCAGGAAGCCGAGCACGAAGGTCAGGGTCGTCGTGGACCTCGGGACGAGCGGGACGACGACGAGGAACCTGACGCTGAAGGCGGCGGTGAAGGCCAAGCGCGGGCGCTGAGCGGCGGGCCGGCGTCGCCGCGCCCGGGCAGCCGCGGAAGTCGAGGATCTGCTCAGGCGGCGGGAAGCCCTCCGCGAGGTCGACTCCGTGGACCTCCATGCGAGATCCGGCTCGTGTCACCTCCGCCGTGGGGAACTCGTCGCCCACGCACGGGGCCGGTCGAGATCCAGGTTTGGTCATGCCAGGAGGGGCGAAGGGCACCGACGTCGCGGGTGTCGCTTCGGCCTGCGACTGCCGGATACCTCTCCTCAGCGCCGCGCCGCATCCGGCGCGGTCAGCGCCTTCACGAACTCCTCGAGCTGGTCCGCGGTCCAGCACTCGTACGCCTCGCAGTGCTGCTCATACGCGTTGATGACGGAGTCGCCGTAGTTCCAGTAGAGGCGCGGCTCGGGGTTCAGCCAGTAGGCGCGCCCGGCCTTCGCGGCGATCTGGGCGAACACGTCGGCCGCCGGGTCGCGGCCGTTGG
>DAIPYF010000084.1:0-10408 GCA_036782855.1 Solirubrobacteraceae bacterium | reverse complement strand
TCGAGCATGAACGGCACGAGGATCCGGTTGACGAGGAAGCCGGCGCGGTCGCGGGTCTCGACCGGGAGCTTGCCGATCCTCGTCACGTAGCCCGCGCCCGCGGCGACGGCCTCGTCGGAGGCGGCGATCGTCCGCACGACCTCGACGAGCCCCATCACCTGGACGGGGTTGAAGAAGTGCAGGCCGATGACGCGGTCGGGCCGCTGCGTCGCGGCCGCCTGCTCGATGATCGACAGCGACGAGGTGTTCGAGGCGAACACGGCGGAGGGCTGCACGATCTCGTCGAGCGCACGCCAGAGCTCGAGCTTGGGCTCGAGCTGCTCGATGATCGCCTCGATCACGAGGTCGCAGCCGGCGAGGTCGGCGGGCTCGGTCGTTCCCTGGATGCGAGCGCGGACCGCGTCCGCCTGCTCGGCGGTCGTCTTCTCCTTGGCGACGGCACGGTCGAGCAGCGCCCCGACCGCCGCGAGCCCGCGGTCGAGCGCGCCCCGGTCGGCGTCGAGCAGCACGACGTCGTACCCGGCCTCCGCGGAGACCTGGGCGATGCCGTGCCCCATGAGCCCGGCGCCGACGACGCCGACCTTCGTGATGTCCGTCACCTGGATGTTCCCTCCGCTGGGGTGGCTGCGAGCACTGGCCGGAACCCTAGGTGGGTTGACGTGCGAGTGCGTTGAGGACCCGTGGTTCCGGCTGATGCGTGTGCTCTGATGCTCCGAGCACCTCGACCGCAAGGAGCCCTGATGGGACGCAGGATCGCGACCGCCGCCGCCACGACGCTGCTCGTCGCCGCCGGCGGCGCCACGGCCGCCGCCGCAACCAGGAACGGCGTCACCCCGCTCTCGCCGAAGGGCACCATCGCCGTCGGCAAGCAGCCCACCTTCAAGATGCGGGTCTCCGGGCCGGGCGCCGTCTACGTCCACGTCTGCAAGAGCCGCAAGCGGGACGGCGACGGCGTGATCTGCACGACCGAGTCGATCGGCCAGGCGCGTCGGACGAAGGGCGTGTTCGTCTACAAGCCCAAGCTCTTCACCTACCCCGGCTTCTGGATGCAGACGCCCGGCACCTACTACTGGCAGGCCCACCGCATCCAGTGCGAGGGCGACCTCGACGACTGCCGCCAGGAAGGCCCGATCGTCCGGATCCGGATCCGCTAGGCCAAGCGCGCCGTCAGCGCCGCCGCGACGGCGGCCGCGGGCTCGCGGCCGTCCATGTGCAGGCCCGGCGAGGACGACCGGGGTGGTCCGCAGGCGGAGCGGGTACATCCCCCTGATGACGGGTCGGAGGCGCCGCGTCTACCGTGGTTCCATGGTCCAGCTCATCGTTCATCGTCCACGGGTGCGGTCGTCTCGCATGGTGCTCGCAGGGTTCAGCGCCTGCTTGACCGTCCTGGTCACCGCGGTCACCGCCTCCGCGGCCCCGCAGCCGCCCGACATCATCGCGCCGGTGGCCGGAACGCCGTTCCGTCTCGATCGACCGACGACGTTCGCGATCCGGACGCACCGCACGGACTGCCCGTGCCTCTACTCGATCTCGGCGCTTGCCCGAGACCCGGGCGTCGGCGGGGACGGACGCGTCGGCTCGACGGTCCTGACGGCGGAGATGGTGTTCCACGCCGTCATGCAGCAGAGCCCGGGTGACCCCACCGTGTTCGAGTACACGTACTCCCCGCTCGGGCGGCCCTGGGCGTCGCTTCCCAAGCCGGGGACGAGCGTGTACTGGTGGGCCGCCAGCTCCGAGGACAGCCCCGTCAGCCAGATGGTCGTCAACGCCGGCGACCGGCCCGCGCCTCCCGACCCGGACGCGGTCGGGCTCTCGATCAACGACGGTGCCCTGTTCACCAACAGCCCGGATGTCCGTCTCGCGGTGACGGCACCGGACGGCGCGTCGGCGACGCGCATCTCCAACGACGGCGGATTCGGGTCGGGGGCCAGGACCTTCCCGGTCAGCGCCGCGGACGTCTTCCGGCCGACGTACCGCTGGCGACTGGCGGCGAGCGGCCCGGAGCGCCTGCCGAAGACCGTCTATCTGCGGTTTCAGGGCGCGTACGCGGTGACCGCGAGCCAGACGTTCCAGGACGACATCATCCTCGATCAGACGCCACCGACGATCACGGACGCGCGGCTTGCCGGAGCGCGTGCGGCCGCCTCGGCGACGGCGGTGCGCGTCAGGCTCAGGGCGAAGGACAACGTCTCCGGCGTCGCACGCATGCAGGTCACCACGGCGAAGGGCCGGCCGGGTCCGTGGCTCCCGTACCGCACGACGGCCACCATCAGGGCGAGGACCGGCGCGCAGATCCATGTCCGCGTCCGCGACCGCGCCGGCAACCGCTCGCGCTGGCGGACGGCTCGATGATCCGAGGCGGACCTACGCCACGCGGGCCGTCAGCGCCGCCGCGACGGCGGTCGCCCGCTCGCGGTCGTACGTGAGCACGTAGTCGTAGACCGGCTCGCCACGATGGGCGGGGTCGCGGCTCTCGTGCGCGACGAGCGCGGCGGCGAAGTGCGGGCCGACGACGGCGATCGTCCATTCGTGGCCGACGGGGTCGCCGCTGAGGACCTCCGCGCCGTGGACGCCCGGCGCGGGCTCGTCAGAGACCCCGCGCCCGACGACGCCGCAGAACGCCAGGTCGCGGCCCAGCTCGGCGTAGCGCAGGCGGGTCTGCGGGCAGAACTCGCGGTCCTCGTCGAACGCGGCGACGAGCAGCGCCGTGCCGCCGAGATTGGCCGCCTGGTCCTCGAGGTGCCGGGTCATCGCGAGCAGCAGCGGCTGCGTCGTGATGCGAGGCGCGCGATGCTCGGCGACGAGCGCGAAGGGCGCCAGGTCGCGCGGGTCGGCATGGCGGCCCGGAAGCACGATCGGGATCGCGGGCAGCGTCGGAAGCTCGATGTCGACCTCGCGGCGACCGTAGAGCCAGCCCTGGGCGAGGCTCGCCCCGAGCGCGTCGCCGGCCCGCGCCTGCTCGAGCGTCTCGACGCCCTCGACGAGGATCGTCGCGCCGGAGCGCTCGGCCTGTGCGGCGACCGCGTGGACGACCTCCGCGATCTCGGCGTCCGGGCTGTTCTGCACGAGCGCGAGGTCGAGCTTGATGACCTCGGGCGCGAGCAGGCTCATCATCGCGAGCGTGTCCGCATCGGTGCCGACGTCGTCGAGCGCGACGGCGACGCCCATGGCGCGCATGTCGGCGATGTGCCCGAGCAGTGCCCCCGGGCGCGTCGTGAGGGCGCGCTCGGTCACCTCGACGCACACGGTCATCTGCGCGCTGGCGCGCGCGTACAGGTCGCGCAGCTCGAGCGGCAGGAAGCCCGAGGTGTCCGGCTCGATGTTCAGGAAGAGGATGCACGGCGCCTGGACCCCGGCGGCGAGAGCGGCGCGCAGCGCGTTGCGCTGGCAGAGCCAGTCGAGCTCCTCCAGCCGCCCGGCCGCCCGCGCGGCCGCGAACAGGCGATCAGGGCTTTCGAGGGCGCTGCCGCGTGGCCCGCGGGCCAGCGCCTCCCAGCCGATGACACGCCCGGTCGCGAGTTCCACGACGGGCTGGAAGCCGGCTTCGACGGCGCCCTCAGCGAGGATGTCGGCGAGTTCGGTCCGCACCGTGCGCGTGAGCGCGCGCGGACGGGCGACGGGTCCTGCTCCGGTGACGAGCATCTCGGTTCCGATCGGCGCGAGCATGGAGGAGCATCCTTCGCCGCCGAGCGGCCGGTTCCTTGGATGGAGGTTTTCGGCCACCGGGCGCAGAAAGCGCGCAGTTTCTGGCGCAGGAACGCTCGCAATGCCCGAAAAGTGCCCGAAATTGCGGAGTCCGGGACGACGCCCCGGGAGGCGCCCGCGCGCGCCCAGCCGCTCAGCCGGCGCGCCAGTCCACCGGGCCCGCGACGAGGGTGTGCGACCCCAGCGCGCGGCCGAGGACGTCGCGCGCCGCGCGCGCGGCGGCGATCAGCGCGTCGAGGTCGACCCCGGTCTCGATCCCCATCTCGTGCAGCATCGAGACGAGGTCCTCGGTGGCGATGTTGCCCGTCGCGCCCTTCGGCACCGGGCACCCGCCGAGCTCGCCGAACGAGGACTCGAAGCTCGAGCAGCCCGCCTCCAGCGCGGCGAGGACGTTCGCCAGTCCCTGCCCGCGCGTGTTGTGGAAGTGCCCCGTCAGCTCCACCTCGTCGCCCAGCCGCTCCCGCGCAGCCGTGAAGAACGCGCGCACCTGGAGCGGGTTGGCCATGCCGGTCGTGTCGCCGAAGCCGATCTCGCGCGCGCCCGCCGCGATCAGCCGCTCGGCGATCTCGAACACCCGCGCCGGCTCCACCCGCCCCTCGTACGGGCAGCCGAAGGACACGGAGACGACGCCCTCACAGCGCAGTCCCGCCGCCCGCGCGCGCGGCAGCACGCGCTCCAGCCCGATGAGCGACTCCTCGATCGAGCGGTTGACGTTCGCGCGGTTGTGCGACTCGCTCGCCGAGAGGAAGACGTTCACCTCGTCGAACGCCGGGCGGGCGCGCGGGTGGGCGTCGAGCAGTGCGAGCGCCGTGTCGAGGCCCTTCTCGTTCGGGACCAGGACGCTGATCGCGACATCGGCCGGCACGTCGACCGCCCCCAGGACCTCGGCCGCGTCGGACAGCTGCGGGATGACGTCCGGCCGCACGAAGCTCGTGACCTCCAGGCGCCGCAGCCCGGTGCGCGCGAGCAGGTCGACGAGCCGCACCTTCTCCGCCGTCGGGATGACCTCCGGCTCGTTCTGGAAGCCGTCGCGCGGCCCGACCTCACGGATCCTGACGGCGCGCGGCATCCCGTACTCCCCGCTCATGACATCGACAGGCCGCCGCTGACGTTCAGCGTCTGCCCGGTCACGTACGAGGCGTCGCCGGAGGCCAGGAACGCGATCGCCGCCGCGACCTCGTCCGGCTCGCCCGCGCGGCCCATGACGGTGCTGTCGACCATCCCCTGCTTGAGCCGCGCACCGATCTCGCCGTACACGACCTCGGCCGCGTTCAGCAGCGGCGTCTCGATCGGGCCCGGCGCGACCGCGTTGCAGCGCACGCCGTAGCGCGCGGACTCCTTGGCGATCGCCTTGGTGAAGCCGATGACGCCGGCCTTCGCCGTGGAGTACGTCACCGAGCCGGGCGACCCGACGCGGCCGGCCTCGCTCGCGACGTTCACGATCACGCCGCCGCCGCGCTCGTGCATCGACGGCAGCACGGCGTGCGTGCAGTTCAGGACGCCCTTGAGGTTGACGGCGAGGACGAAGTCCCACAGCTCCTCGTCGGTGTTGACGAAGAACGCGAAGCGATCGGTGCCCGCGTTGTTCACGAGCACGTCGATCGGGTCGAGCGCGCCGATCGCCGCGTGGGCGCCCGCGACGTCCGTGACGTCCAGCTCGATCGCGGTCGCGTCGATCTCCGCCGCCACGTCGCGCGCACCGTCGAGGTTCACGTCGCCGATGACGACCCGCGCGCCCTCGGCGGCCAGGCGGCGGGCGGTCGCCGCCCCGATCCCGCTGCCGCCGCCGGTCACGAGCGCCGTCCGTCCCTCGAATCGCATTCGCGGAAACCTATACTCCGCCGCCGCATGACCGACCCCGTCTCGATCCTCGGCGCCACCGGCGACCTCGGCTACGGCCTCGCGGTGCGCTGGACGCGTGCCGGCGTGCCGGTGATCATCGGCTCGCGCGACGCGGGCCGTGCCGCCGAGGCGGCGGAGCGCGTGCGCGTCGCCGTCCCCGGCGCGACCGTCGCGGGCCACGACAACGCCGCCGCGGCCGCCGCCGCGCCCGTCGTCGTCATGTCCGTCCCGTTCGCCGGCGCCGCCGCCACCTACAAGTCGGTCGCCGAGAGCCTGGCCCCCGGCACGCTCGTGATCGACGCCACGGTGCCGCTGGCCCCCGCGGTCGGCGGCAAGCCGACGCGCATGGTGGGCGTCTGGCAGGGCTCGGCCGCCCAGCAGGCCGCGGAGCTCGTCCCGGACGGCGTGGATGTCGTGAGCGCGCTGCACACCGTCAGCGCCTCGTCGCTCGCGAACCTGGACCACGAGCTCGGTGAGGACGTGCTCGTCTGCGGCGACCGGCGCGACCCCAAGCAGGCCGCCATCGCCCTCATCTCGCTGATCGACGGGCTGCGCCCGCTCGACGCCGGCCGGCTCGAGCTCTCACGCGTGACGGAATCGCTCACCGCGCTGATGATCTCGATGAACATCAAGCACAAGACGCACGCCGGCATCCGCATCACCGGCGTCTGATGGCCGGGCCGGTCGTCGTCCTCGCCGGCGGGACCGGCGGCGCGAAGCTCGCCCGCGGGATGCTCGAGATCGTCGGGGAGGACCTCACCGTCGTCGTGAACACCGCCGACGACGTCGAGGTCCACGGCGCCGCGGTCTCCCCCGATCCCGACCTTGTCAGCTTCTGGCTGGCCGACGCGATCGACGAGCGCGGCTGGGGGCTGGACGGCGACACGTTCCACGTCATGGACGCGCTGCGCGAACTCGGCGCGCCGGACGCGTGGTTCGCGCTGGGCGACCGTGACCTGGCGTGGTGCCTGGAGCGCGCGCGGCGCCTTGCCGACGGGGAGACGCCCACGCAGGCGCATGCCGCGCTGACGGCCGCGCTCGGAGTCACCGCGCGCGTCCTGCCGATGTGCGACGAGCCGGTGCGCACGCGCGTGCGGGCCCGCGGCGCGTGGCATGGGCTCCAGGAGTTCCTCATCCGCGAGCGCGCGGAGGGCCCGGTGGAGGACGTCGTGCTCGACGGGATCGACGCCGCGCAGCCGACGCGGGCGGTGCTCGCGGCGATCGCGGCGGCCGGCGCGATCGTCATCGGGCCGTCGAACCCGGTCATCTCGATCGGCCCGATCCTCGCGGTCCCCGGGCTGCGCGAGGCACTCGCCGCCGCGGCCGCGCCGGTCGTCGCGGTCTCCCCGATCGTCGGCGGCGCCGTCCTCAAGGGCCCGACCGCCGCGTTCCTGGAGCACGCCGGCCTCGCGGTGAGCGCGGCCGGCATCGCCGGGGCGTACGCCGGGGTGATCGACGGCCTCCTCGCGGACGAGGACGACGGGGTCGCGGGCGTGCCCGTCGCGGTCGCGGACACCCTCATGGCGGACGCGGCCGGACGGGCGCGGGTCGCCCGCGCCGCGCTCGACCTCGCGGGCGGCCTAGTCTCTGGCGATATGGGCATCGACAACCATCGGACCGGCTCCGCCGGCCCGTCCCGCCGGGGGGCCGCACCCTGAGCGTCGTCGTCGTCCTCCCCGTCAAGCGCTTCGACCTGGCCAAGCGCCGGCTGGGCGACGGCGGGCTGCGCCCGTCCGACCGCGTCGCGCTCGCGACCGGCATGCTCACCGACGTCCTGGAGACACTGAAGCTCACCTCGAACGTCGACGACGTCGTCGTCGTCACCCGCGAGCGGAACGCCGAGGTCCTCGCCCGCACCTACGGGGCGCAGGTCATTCCCGACGACGATGCCGGCGGCCACAGCGAGGCCGCCGCGCTCGGGATCGCCTGGGCGCTCGACGAGGGCGCCTTCCACGTGCTCGTGCTCGCGGGCGACGTGCCGACCGTGTCCGCCGCCGAGATCGACGAGCTCGTCCGCGAGTTGTCGGACGGTCCCGAGGTCATCGTCATCCCCGACCGGCACGGCACCGGGACCAACGCGCTGCTCCTGACCCCGCCGGACGTGATCGCGCCGAGCTTCGGCGAGGGCAGCCGCGCCCGCCACGAGCGTCTCGGCGAGGAGGCGGGCGCGACCGTGCGGCTGCAGGAGATCCCCTCGTTCATGCTCGACGTCGACACGCCCGAGGACCTCGACGCGCTGTCGGAGGCGCTGGATGACTCGCCCCGCCGGACGGCCGTCTACACCCGCGACGCGCTGAGCCGCGTCCAGCGGGGATGACGGATCTGCGCGCCCGCCCGCTCCACGGGATCCCCGAGATCGCGCCGGGCGACGATCTCGCCGCGGAGCTCACCGCCGCAGCCGCGCGCGCCGGCGGACTGGAGCCGGGCGACGTGCTCGTCGTCGCGCACAAGGTCGTCTCCAAGGCGGAGGGCGCGATCGTCGACCTCGCGACGGTCACGCCCACCGCGCGCGCCCGCTTCATCGCCCAGGAGCACGGCAAGGACCCGCGTGCCGTCCAGGTGGTGCTCGACCAGACCGCCGAGATCGTGCGCGTCGGGCCGGGCGTGATCATCTGCCGCACACCACACGGCTTCGTGTGCGCCAACGCGGGTGTCGACGCATCCAACGCGGGCGCGCCCGACCGGCTCGTGACGCTCCCCCGCGACCCGGACGCGAGCGCCCGGGCGCTGCGCGCCGCGATCCCCGGCCGGCCGGCCGTCGTGATCTCCGACTCGTTCGGCCGCGCGTGGCGCCACGGACAGACCGAGGCGGCCATCGGCGTCGCGGGACTGCGGCCGCTCGAGGACTGGCGCGGGCGCCCGGACGCCGAGGGGCGCGAGCTGCGCGCGACGTGGATCGCCGTCGCCGACCAGGCGGCGGGCGCCGCGGACCTCGTCCGCGGCAAGGACGCGCGGGTGCCCGCCGTGCTGCTTCGCGGGCTCGCGCGCCTCGTGACCGGCGCGGACGGTCCGGGCGCGCGGGCACTGCTGCGCCCGCGCGAGGAGGATCTGTTCGCCTAGGCGCTCCGTTGCGGGCTCACGGCGTTAGCGGCGCGACCACGCGGATCCGCGCGTGCCGGCTCGAGCTCGGGCTCGAGATGCTGGTTCCGCGATAGACGGCGTACACCCGCCACGTCCCGGATGCCGAGGGCGTGAAGCGGACGGAGGCCGTGCCCTTCCTCACCGTCGTGCGGATGCGCCGACGGAAGTGCCAACCGCTCAAGGGGTCGAAGCGGTCGATGATGAGGCTCACCGGCCCGGCAACCGCGGGACGCACCTTGACACCGATGCGCACCGCGGATCCCTCCTTCACGCGTGTGCGCCGATGGCCGTTCACGGCCAGGCGGGTCGCGGTGATGGCGCGCGCCCTGCGCCACACGGAATAGGAGCCGTTCGCACGGTGCCGCGCACGGACGACGATCAGGTACCGGCCGCGCCGCAGGCCCTTGCGGATCTCCTCACGGCCGCGACCACCGCAGGCGCAGCGGATACGTGCTCCGGAGGCATTCAACAACTGCAGGTCGAAGCCGTTCCGCCTGCCCGTCGCCAGCTTGATCACGACGTGACTCCGGCTGCGCACGTCGAACCGGTACACGTCGAGCTTGTTCAGCCGCCCGCCCTCGAGCAGCCCGCGGGCGGTCGCGCCGTTGCCCAACAGGCGTCCGGGTGTGAGGTCGTCGGAGCCGGCCGGGCCGATCTGCAGACGGTAGGACTGCTGGCCGCGCGAGACCTTCGACTCCACGAGGAAGCTCCAGCGACCGCCACGGCCCGGCCCGGGCGTCAGCAGGAAGTACCCGCCACAGCCCCGGATGTACGTCGGTTGCGAGGCGAACGTGCTGGTCCCCGGACTGAAGACGCTCAGCCCGACGCACTGGTTCGGCGAGTGGGCGAGGTTCACGCGGTACGTGACGCCGTCAAGCAGGTTCGCCGACCACGCGTCCGCAGGGTTCGACAGGGCATCGAGGCGCCGCAGCGCGCCGAGCATCGGGAGCTGCGCTCCCGGCGGGGCCGGGGGGGGTGCCGGGACGAACGCGTCCAGGCGGAAGTTCCCCGCCACGGAGTTCGCGCGCTGCGAGACGCGGATGAGGTAGCTCGCCTTGCCGTCGGCGTTGATCGAGAGCGCGGCGACGCCGTCCTCGTCCGTCATGTCGCACGACAGCGGGGCGATCTGCGAGCGGTTGCGGCTGTAGACGTCGAGCACCGCGTCGAGCTTGCCCTGGGCGGCAAGACGCACCACGATCCGAGCCTTCGCCGGTGCCGTGATCTCGTACCAGACGGTCCCGAGCGGCGTTCCGGCACACGACAGGCCGGGTTCCTCATCCTCCACGGTCGATTCGACGGTGGAGCCCTCGATGGTCACCGGCAGCGCCGAGAGCGACCGGGCATCCGCGCGATCGTCGTTGCCCGGCGGGTCCTGTGCCCCCGCCGGGGCGACGGACAGGGCCAGGAGCCCCCACAAGACCGCCAGCGTCACCATGCTCGACCACGAGCGCCGCACCATCACAGGCCTCCGATCCGGACCGCGCGCCAGGGGACGGCGCGTCCCGTCGAGTGAACCGCGGATTCGGAGCGCATACGACCGCA
The DNA here is from genome assembly GCA_036782855.1 of Solirubrobacteraceae bacterium. Classification (GTDB taxonomy): domain Bacteria; phylum Actinomycetota; class Thermoleophilia; order Solirubrobacterales; family Solirubrobacteraceae; genus F1-60-MAGs163. The sequence goes on along the minus strand of DAIPYF010000084.1, from coordinate 238 downwards.
CTCGCCACCGATTGGACCTGCGGGTTTCGCGGGGCGCCCTAGGTGTTGTGCCTAGGGGCGTTCCCCGACGCCGCGTCCGCGCCTCCGGCGCCCGCCATGCGCGCGCGGGCGCGCCCGCCGGGCACCGAGAAGGCGTGTTCGCCTGACCGGCGCGTTCAGCCCTTCGCGGAGGGGTCCGGAGCGCCGACCTCGGTGAACTCCTGCACCTCGTAGGCGGCTCCGGGCACCCCGCCGATCA
>DAIPYF010000083.1:2775-10440 GCA_036782855.1 Solirubrobacteraceae bacterium | reverse complement strand
CGCCGCTGATCGCGTCCGCACGCGACAACCTCGGAACCCTCGCCGCGATCGACGCGGCACGCACCGCGATCTCTGGAGCACACCATGGCTGACTGGTCCCCCGACGCCCCCACCGCGGACGTCCCCTGCCCCTTCGGGCACGACGCCGCGCAGCGGCGGGTCGTCGACACGATCTGGCAGGCCGAGGGCGCAGCGGAGTACCAGTGCGCGGAGTGCGGGGTCGTCTACCTCTACCCGCTCATGACCGTGGAGGAGGAGCGCGAGTTCTACGAGGGCCAGTTCGCCGAGTACATGGCCAAGCGCGGCCAGGCGGGCGGCGCCGACCCCGCCGACTCCTACGAGAAGTGGAAGCCCGAGGGCGCGCGGCGCCTGGAGCTGCTGCGGCCGTGGCTGCGCGAGGGGATGCGCGTGCTGGAGATCGGCTCGGCGACGGGCTTCCTGCTCGACGCGATCCGCCCGTACGTCGGCGAGGTCGTCGGGATCGAGCCCGGCGACGACTTCCGCGAGTTCTCCAAGGCGACGCTCGGCATCGAGGCCCACGCGCACCGCGACGCCGTCGCCGGCCGCGAGTTCGACCTGATCCTCAGCTACTACGTCGTCGAGCACCTGCGCGACCCGGTCGGCGAGCTCGGCGAGTGGCTCGGCCTGCTCGCCCCCGGCGGGCACTGCGCGATCGAGGTGCCGAACGTCGAGGACGCGCTCGTCAAGTACTGGCAGGTCGAAGCCTTCGACCGCTTCTACTGGCAGAAGGCGCACTACTTCAACTACTCGCACGAGACGCTCGCGATGGTGCTCAAGATGGCCGGCTTCGCCGACGTCGAGACCGTGCCCGTCCAGCGCTACGACCTCTCCAACCACGTCCACTGGCTCTGGAAGGGCGAGCCGGGCGGGGCGGGCAGGTACGCCGACCTGCTCGACGCGGGCGTCAACGCCGAGTACGGACGGGCGCTGCGCGAGCGCTGGCTGTGCGACACGGTGATGGCCGTGGCGACGAAGGCCGGCGGGTAGGGCGGCGCACACCGTGCGCGTCGGGCACAAGTACGTCGCGGACGACCGAGCGGGCATCGATCGCGACGCCGACCAGTACGCCGCGACCATGGGGTACCGGCCGGGACGGCACGCGTCCCCGGAGGACTTCCTCGCCGCGCACGACCAGCGCTGGGTGCACGAGCTGCACGACGCGCTGGCCGACCTCCTGGACCCGCAGCGCACGGTTCTCTGCATCGGATCCGGAGAAGGGGAGCACGAGGTGCTCCTGCACCTCGACGGGTACGACGTCATCGCGACCGACGTGGTGCCCGGCGTGCTCGACGACGCGGCGCGGCTGTTCCCCGGCCTGAAGACGATGACGCTCGACGCGTTCGGTGACGAACCAGTGACGTGCGAGGACGTGCTGGCCACCGGCATGGAGTTCTACTTCGACGACGCCGAGCTCGGGCGGCTGCTGCGGGCAGTCCGCGCGCGTCTCGAGCCGGGCGGGAGGTTCATCCTCGTCCAGCGCTATCGCGACACGCCCGCGACCTGGGTCATCGACCGGGTCGCGCTGCCGCTCGTCGCCGCGGTGCGCCGGCGGCGCGGCATCCAGCTGCGGCGCAAGGCGCACGGGTACCGAAGGTCGGTCCGTGACATCGCCGCGCTCGCCGGCCTCGCGGGGTTTCGGCTCGGCCGCGTGGAGTACGCGGCCTTCGGCATGGAGGTCGAGCGCGTGTCGCCCGTCCCGGAGCCGATCATCCGGCTCGACCGGAGGGTGCACGTCCTCAACAGCGCGACGGTCCTCGAGTTGCTTGCGGCCTGAGTCGTCCTGCTCGCCGAGGCCGCTGGGACAGCTACGCTTCCGTGCCCCGCAGCCGGCGAGCAGCTCGGGACGAACCCCAATGTCAAACGTCATCGAGAGCGCTGTTCCGCCCAGGTCCCTGATCGTCATCGTGCCGCCCAGGAAGTGGGCGCCGGTCAACCTCAAGGACCTCTGGGCGGCGCGCGAGCTGATCGGGTTCCTGACGTGGCGCGACATCGCGGTCCGCTACAAGCAGACGGCGCTCGGAGCCTCCTGGGCCGTGATCCAGCCGCTGCTGACGATGATCGTCTTCAGCGTCTTCTTCGGGAACCTGGCGAAGATCTCGACGGGCGCCGACGTGCCATACCCGGTCTTCTCGTACGCCGGGCTGCTCGCGTGGCAGTTCTTCGCGTACTCGGTCAACGGCGCCGGGAACTGCCTCGTGCTGAACCAGAACCTGGTCACGAAGGTCTACTTCCCGCGGCTCGTCCTGCCGATCTCGGCGGTGCTCGCCGGGTTGCTCGACCTCTTCGTCGCGGGCCTCGTGTTCATCCCGCTGATGCTCATCTACTCCGTCGTGCCGGGGTGGGCGATCGTCACGCTGCCGTTCTTCGTGCTGCTCGCGATCGTCACGTGCCTGGGCACCGGCTTCCTGCTGTCCTCGCTGTCGGTGACGTATCGCGACGTCGCGTACGTGATCCCGTTCCTGCTCCAGTTCGGGATCTTCATCACCCCGATCGCCTTTCCCGCCAGCCTCGTTCCGGACCCGTGGCAGGTCCTGCTCGGCCTCAACCCGATGGCCGGCGTGGTCGAGGGCTTCCGCTGGGCGCTGATCGGCGGCTACCCGGCGCCGAACGCGGCGATGCTCGCGCTCTCGGTCGTGTCGGCGCTGTTCCTGTTCGTGCTGGGGATCTTCTACTTCCGCCGCACCGAAAACTCGTTCGCGGATCGCATTTGACCGCCGTCGACGTCACCGGGCTTGGAAAGCGCTTCCGGCGCGGCCAGCATCTCGAGCCGTACAAGACGGCGCGCGAGGCGCTCGTCGGCGCCTTCAAGCGCGATCGCGAGCGCTCGGCGCCGGACCTGTTCTGGGCGTTCCGCGACATCGACTTCGAGATCGACGAGGGCGAGGCGGTCGCGATCATCGGCCGCAACGGCGCCGGCAAGTCGACGCTGCTGAAGGTGCTCTCGCGGATCATGTGGCCGACCGAGGGCCGCGCGGAGGTGCGGGGTCGCGTCGGCACGCTCCTGGAGGTCGGGACGGGATTCCACCCCGAGCTGACCGGGCGCCAGAACATCACGCTGAACGGCTCGATCCTCGGCATGACGCGCCGCGACATCGCCGCGCGCTTCGACGAGATCGTCGAGTTCGCCGAGGTCACGAAGTTCATCGACACGCCGGTGAAGCGCTATTCGAGCGGCATGCAGGTGCGCCTGGCGTTCTCGGTCGCGGCGCACATGGAGCCGGACATCCTGATCGTCGACGAGGTCCTGGCGGTCGGTGACGCCTCGTTCCAGAAGAAGTGCCTGGGCAAGCTCGGCGACGTCGGCGGCGAGGGGCGCACGGTCATCTTCGTGAGCCACAACATGGCGGCGGCGAGCCAGCTCTGCCAGCGGGCGATCCTGCTCGAGGGCGGGAGCGTCGAGATGGACGGCGCGGTGGACGACGTCGTCGACCACTACCTGCAGCACGTCGCCTCCACCGACGCGGAGCTTCAGTGGGAAGACGACCCGGGCCGGAGGGCGTCGATCCTGCGGATGACGACGCGCAGCGAGGACGGGACCAGTTCAGCCGGCTTCACGAACGCCGAGGACGTGACGCTCGAGGTCGAGTTCTCCGTCCACGAGCGACTCGTCGGCGACCATCTCTGGTTCCTGCTGTATCGCGCCGACGGGTTGCACCTTGCGACGTCCGCGGATGACGATGCCGGGAGCCATGTCGCCGAGGAGCGGGAGCCCGGTCGCTACGTGCGCCGCTTCCGCTTTCCGGGCGGCATCCTCAACGAGGGCGGCTACCAGTTCCGGGTCGCGATCGGCAAGCGCGGCGGGGTCAAGCACGACGACCGCTACGGCGGGTTCTTCGAGATCGAGGACGTCACCGACTATCGCCACACGCACTTCTCCAAGCGCGCGGGGGTTCTCCTCATTCCGGTGGCCAGTCACGAGGAGCGGGTCGACGAGCGGGTCGGCTCATGAGTGCGGCGGACGAGCGCGCACGCGACGTGCTGGCGCAGCTGCGCGACGCCCCGCTGGAGACCCAGGTTGCGGTCAAGCAGGGCCTGGAGCCGGTCGGGCGCCTCGACCATCCGCGCTACGACATCAAGCTCGGGTGCGACACGGACGTCGAGCTGTTCCGGCTCGGATCGTGTGCGAAGGAGCCGGAGACCGTCGCCTGGATCGAGCGCACGTTCCGGCCGGGCGACGTGCTGTACGACGTCGGTGCCAATGTCGGGGCCTACTCCTTCCTGGCCGCCGAGCACGGCGGCCCGGAGTCGGCCGTGTACGCGTTCGAGCCGACGTTCTCCACGTATGCCGGCCTTGCGCGCAACGTGATCCTCAACGGCGCTGAGGGTCGCGTGGTCCCGCTCAACGTCGCGCTCGACTCGGAGACCGGGTTCGCGCCGCTGTCCTTCTCGAGCCTGCGCGCCGGCGGCGCGATGCACACGTTCGGCGAGCGCCCCGAAGGCGAGGGCGCCTGGCAGCCGGTGCTCGCGTTCCGGCTCGACGACCTCGTCGAGCAGTTCGCGCTGCGTCCTCCGACGCACCTGAAGCTCGACGTCGACGGAGCCGAGCTCCCGATGCTGCAGGGCGCGCCTGCGACGATCCGGTCGGCGGGTCTGCGCACCGTTCTCGTCGAGGTGACCGAGAGCCAGCCCGACGCCGAGCCGATCGTGAGACTCCTCGCGGACGCGGGATTCCGCGAGACTGCACGCCACCTTCACGAGCGGTCCGGCGTGACGAACGTGATACTGGAGCGAGCATGACCGACCGGTCCCTGACAATCGGCGACGCGCGCATCGACGATGCGAGCGACTGCTACGTCATCGCCGAGATCGGTCACAACCACCAGGGATCGGTGGAGCAGGCCAAGCTGCTGTTCGCGGAGGCCAAGCGCTGCGGCGTCGATGCGGTCAAGGTGCAGAAGCGCGACAACCGGTCGCTCTACACCGACGCGTACTTCAACAAGCCCTACGAGAACGAGAACTCCTTCGGGCCGACGTACGGCCTGCACCGCGAGGCGCTCGAGCTCGGCCGCGCCGAATACGAGGAGCTGTGCGACTACGCGCGCGAGATCGGGGTGACGTTCTTCGCGACCGCCTTCGACCAGCCGAGCGCGGACTTCCTGGCGGACCTCGACATGCCCGCCTACAAGATCGCGTCGGGCGATCTGACCAACACCCCGCTGCTGCGCCACGTCGCCAGGATCGGCAAGCCCGTGATCCTGTCGACCGGCGGCGCGACGCTGGCCGACGTGCAGCGCGCGTACGCGGTCGCGCGTGAGGAGAACGAGCAGGTCGCGGTGCTCCAGTGCACCGCGGGCTACCCGGCGGCGTGGGACGAGATCAACCTGCGTGTCATCCAGTCCTATCGCGAGGCCTTCCCGGAGGCGGTCGTCGGCCTCTCCTCGCACGACAACGGGATCGCGATGGCCGCTGCCGCCTACGCGCTGGGCGCGCGCATCGTCGAGAAGCACTTCACGCTCGACCGCTCCATGCGCGGGACCGACCACAGCTTCTCGCTCGAGCCCCAAGGGCTCCGGAAGATGGTCCGCGACCTGCGGCGCCTGCGGGTCGCGGTCGGCGACGGGGAGAAGCGCTCCTACCAGAGCGAGGCGGGCCCACTGGAGAAGATGAGCAAGAAGCTCGTCGCCGCTCGCGACCTTCCGCAGGGCCATGTGCTCGGCCCGGACGACATCGCGACGCGGTCTCCCGGCGACGGGCTGCCCCCGTATGAGATCGACCGCGTCCTCGGGAAGGTGCTGCTGCGGGCGCTGGCCGGCGAGCAGGAGCTCACATTCGAGGTGCTGGGGGCAGCGGAGGCGTCCGCAGCACCCGTGGCCGAGCATGGCGTCTGAGCTGCCGCTGCAGGGGGCCACGGCCGTCGTGACCGGTGCGCTCGGGCGGCTCGGGCCGGTGTGGGTCAGGGCGCTGGCGTCGGCCGGCGCCACCGTGGTCGGGATCGACGTCCAGAGCGCGGGAAGCGAGGAGCTGACCGAGGCGCTGGGCGATCGGTTCCGGCTCGAACAGGCGAGCGTCACCGACCGCGCGGCACTCGACGCGGTCGTGAGCCGGGTCGGCGCGCCGGAGGTGCTCGTGAACTCCGCGGGCATCGATCAGCCCCCGGGAGCCGGCGGGCTGACCCGGCGCGTGGAGGACATCCCGCTCGAGGAGTTCACCGCGACCGTCGAGACGAACCTGGCGGGCGTCTTCGCCTGCACGCAGGTCTTCGGCGGCGCGATGGCGCAGGCGCGACGCGGTTCGATCGTCAACGTCGGCTCGCTCTATGCCAGCATCGCCCCGGTGCCGGGCTTCTACGACCACCTCGACGTCGATCCGCCGTTCCTCAAGCCGCCCGCGTACGGCGCGTCGAAGGCGGGCGTCGTGAACCTCACGCGCTACTTCGCGCGGCTGTGGGGACCACAGGGGGTGCGCGTCAACGCGCTCTCGCCCGGCGGTGTGAGCGGCGGCCAGGACAGCGTCTTCCAGGGCAAGTACACCGCGCGCGTCCCGCTCGGGCGGATGGCCGAGCCTGATGACCTGACGGGGCCGCTGCTGTTCCTCGCCACGGACGCCTCGCGCTACGTGACGGGCCAGGAGCTGCTCGTCGACGGGGGGTTCACGGCGTGATCGACGTGCTCAACGCCATCGGCGGCGAGGAGCGCGCCGCGCGCGGCGACGAGGTGCTCGAGAAGCTGGATCCGGCCACCGGGGAGGCACGCTCGCGCTACGCCCGCTCGCGGGCCGCCGACGTCGACGACGCGGTCGCCTCGGCGCGGGCCGCGCAGAGCGCCTGGGCGCGCGAGACGGTCAGTGCCCGCGGCGCGGCCCTTCGCCGGCTCGCCGGGCTGCTCGAGCGTGACCGCGAGGAGCTCGCGGCCATCGTGGCCGGCGAGACGGGCAAGTCGCGCAAGGACGCGCGCGGTGAGACGGATGCTGCGATCGAGATGGCGTACTTCGTCGCCGGTGAGGGTCGCCGCTTCTACGGTCGCACGACGACGAGCGCCGTCCCCAACCGCCAGGCGATGACGGTCCGCCAGCCACTCGGCGTGGCCGGCCTGATCGCCGCTGCGAACACGCCGATCGCGAACGTGGCGTGGAAGGTCTTCCCAGCGGTCCTGTGCGGGAACGCCGCGGTGATGAAGCCCTCGGAGGACACGCCCGAGACCGCCAACGCCGTGTGGCGCCTGGCCGCGGAGGCAGGCTTCCCGCCAGGGGTCTTCAACGTCGTCCACGGCCTCGGCCCCGAAGCGGGCCGGCCGCTGGTCGAGCATGCCGACGTCGCCGTCGTCTCGTTCACGGGCTCCACGTCCGTGGGCCGCATGATCGCCCGCGTCGCCGGGGAGCGGATGGCGAAGGTCTGCCTCGAGCTCGGGGGGAAGAACCCGCTGATCGTCTGCGACGACGCCGACCTCGAGGGCGCGGCCCGGGCCGCGGTGCTGTCCGCGTTCTCCAATGCGGGCCAGCGCTGCGCGTCCGGGAGCCGGCTGCTCGTGTTCGACGCGGTGTACGACGAGTTCCGCGAGCTCCTGCTGCAGCACACCGAGGCGCAGCGCGTCGGACCGGGCGACGACGACGACTTCGGCCCCGTCATCAACGAGCGCCAGCTCGAGCAGATGCTCGCCGCCGTCGAGGGCGCCGCGAGCAACGGCGCGGCCGTGCTCTCCGGCGGGC
>DAIPYF010000083.1:0-2765 GCA_036782855.1 Solirubrobacteraceae bacterium | reverse complement strand
GACGAACTCCGCCCTGGCGTGGGCGCGGAAGAAGGCCGCCGTGCTCTCCGGCGGGCAGCGGCTCACCGGTCCCGGTCATGCCGGGGGCTTCTTCATCGGGCCGACGGTGATCGAGGATCTCCCTCCCGACAGCGAGATCGCCCGCAAGGAGCTGTTCGGGCCGATCGCGACGCTGCACCGCGTGAGCGGCTTCGACGCCGCGCTGGAGGCGGCGAACGCCTCGCCGTACGGGCTGACCGCCGCGATCTGGACGGGGAGCATGCACCGCGCGCAGGAGTTCGTCGCCCGCGTCGCGAGCGGCGTCGCCAGCGTGAACGGCCCGACCTACGGCTCCGAGCCGCACATGCCGTTCGGCGGGCTGCGCGACTCCGGCAACGGGTGGCGCGAAGCCGGGACCGAGGCGCCCGACGTCTACTCCGACCTGAAGACCGTCTACGTCAACCACGACCCCGGGCGGGCCTGAGCGGTGCTGCAGGACGTGCCGAAGGCCGGCCTGGAGCGGCTGCGGACCATGGATGCGCCCCCGCTCGAGCGCTGCGCGGCGTTCGCCGACGCCTGCCGGATCAACGTGCTGTCGATGGTCGCCGAGGCCGGCTCGGGCCACATCGGGACCAGCATGAGCTGCCTCGACGTCCTCAGCTACCTGCACCTCGAGGTCCTGCGCGACGAGGACCGCTTCTTCTCCTCCAAGGGCCACGATGCGCCGGCGCTGTACGCGGTGCTCGCGGGGCTCGGACGGATCGACTTCGACGGGCTGCACCGCCTGCGGCGGCTGGGCGGGCTGCCGGGTCATCCGGACGTCCTCACGACCCCCGGCGTCGTGACGAACACGGGCTCGCTGGGAATGGGGATCTCCAAGGCGAAGGGGTTCCTGGCCGCCGACCGCCTGCTGGGCCGGGAGGGGCGCGTCTTCGTGCTGACCGGCGACGGCGAGCTGCAGGAGGGCCAGTTCTGGGAGTCGCTCGGCTCGGCGGCCAACCTCGGCCTGGAGCGGCTCTGGGCCGTCGTCGACCACAACAAGATCCAGTCCGACGGCTGGGTCGCCGACGTCAGCGACCTCGGGGACCTCGAGGCGAAGTTCGCCGCGTTCGGGTGGGCCGTGGACCGCTGCGCGGGCAACGACGTGGCCGCGCTCGCCGCTGCACTGACGCGGCTGGAGAGCGCGGGCGCCGGACGCCCGAAGATCCTGATCGCCGACACGACGAAGGGGTCTGGCGCGCAGGGCATGGAGCCCGACGGGCTCGGCAGTGGTCCCGACGCGCTCTACGCGTTCCACTCGGGCGCCCCGACCGTCGAGGCGTACGACATCGCCCTGGAAGGGCTCAGGCACCGACTCGACGATCGCCTGCGCGCCCTCGGAACGGAACCCCTGGAGCTGGTCGCGTTCGAGCGCCCGGCCGTGCCCGCCGCGCCCCGGTCCGAGCCCCAGCGCCTCGTGGCGGCCTATGGCTTCGCCCTGCTGGCCGAGGCTCAGGACGAGTCGCGCCTCGTCGCGCTCGACGCGGACCTCGTGCTCGACACCGGGCTGATCCCGTTCGCCAAGCGCTTTCCCGAACGCTTCATCGAGTGCGGGATCGCCGAGCAGGACATGGTCTCGCAGGCCGGCGCGATGGCACTCGGCGGGCTGCTGCCGGCGGTGCACTCGTTCGCCTGTTTCCTGTCGGACCGCCCGAACGAGCAGATCTACAACAACGCGACAGAGGGGACGCGCGTCATCTATGCGGGCTCGCTCGCCGGGATCGTCCCCGGTGGGCCCGGGCATTCGCACCAGTGCGTGCGCGACATCTCCGCGCTCGGGGCGATCCCGGGCCTCGACCTCGTCGAGCCCTCGTCCGAGGCGGGCGTGGAGGCCGTCGTCCGCTGGGCTGTCAGGGATGCGCCGGGCTCGGTCTACATCCGCCTGGTGAGCGTCCCGTGGGAGCTGCCGTTCGAGCCGGTCGCACCGGCCGCGCTGGAGCCTGGCCGCGGCTGGGTGGTGCGCGAGGGGCGCGAGGTGGTGCTCGTCGGCGCCGGTCCGGTGCTGCTCTCGCAGGCGTGGAACGCCGCCGAGCGGCTCGCGGGAGAGGGCATCGATGCGGGCGTCGTCGAACTGCCGTGGCTGCGGGGCGTCGACGGCTCCTGGCTCGCCGGAGTCGGCGGGGAGCGCCTCACGCTGTTCCTCGACAACCACTACGTCGCCGGGGGGCAGGGCGAGTCATGCCTGGCGGCGTTGGCAGCGGCAGGCGGCCACCCTGCCGCGGCTGCTGCACTGCACGGCGTCGAGGAGGTCCCGGTCTGCGGGACGAACGACGAGGTCCTGGCCCATCACCGGCTCGATGGTGCGGGCATCGCCGCCCGCGTGCGCTCGGAGCTCGAGCGCGCCGGATGAACGTCCTTCTCTGGGACATCGACGGCACACTGCTCACGACCGCGCGGGCCGGGGTGTTCGCGTTGTCGCAGGCGGCTGTCGAGGTCGCCGGGTCCGACCCCGACATCGCGGCACTCCCGACGGCCGGCCTGACCGACGCGCAGGTTGCCGCCTGCGTGCTCGAGGCGGCGGGAGCACCCGTCGATCCTGAGACCGTGCAGCGGTTCCTGCGCGTGTACGAGCGCGCCCTGCCCGAGCGCCTGGGCTGGCGTGAGGGGCGTGTGCTGCCCGGCGTGCGTGAGATCCTCGAGGCGATGAGCGCCAGGACCGACGTTCTGAGTCTGCTGCTCACCGGGAACACGGAGGCCGGTGCGGCGGCCAAGCTGCCGCCGCCCAAGGATCCGCCGCTGCGCGACCC
>DAIPYF010000082.1:0-10649 GCA_036782855.1 Solirubrobacteraceae bacterium | reverse complement strand
TGGAGACGGTGGGAATCGAACCCACGTCCGCAATCGCGCTGCAACGGCTTCTACGAGCGTAGTCCGCACTCTGATCTCACTTCACGGTCGCCTTGCGGACGGGGTTCCGTGAAGCCAGCTCCCTGAAGATGTCCCCGGTTCGGCGGAAGCGGACCTCCCCGGGTGAGCCGGCATCTGATCCAGCCGGTCCCCGCGGCCGGCAGGCGGGGGGCCAGACCTCACGGCTTAGCTATGAACTAAGCGGCGAGGGCGTACTCGTGAGAGTCCGCACATATGGTTTTGCCGGGGTTTTACGAGGCCTCCGGCACCTCGACTCGCAACCGTCCCAGCGGAACCGACCGCGTCGAAGCCTGTCGTCCCCTGGAACCTCTATACGTCCTGCAGTCTAGTGGCGATCGGCGCATCTGCCGATACAACCGTTGACCATGCCGTCGGTCACCCGTCTTCTCGTCCTCCTGCTCACCCTCGCCGCGGGGGTCCTCGTCGCCGCCCCCGCGGGCGCGAACACGAGCCATGCCGGCTGGCCGTTCATCGACGGGATGCTGCTCATGAACAAGCTCGACCAGGACCGGCCGCTCGACGCCCGGCCCGGGCGCGACCCGTTCGGCGGCGAGGACCCCACCTACTCCTGCGACGGCGTGCACGAGGACTCCACCTGCGTCGGCCAGCCGCACAAGTGCCGCTTCCACGACACCTGCAAGGACAAGGTGTACGTGTCGCGCGCCGCCCGGCACAACGAGCTGCTCGGCGGCCACGGCAACGACCGCATCCACGCCGGCCCGTGGGGCGATGTGATCTGGGGCGACTACAAGCCCAGCGGCCAGCCGAGCACCCAGTTCGACCGCCTCACCGGCGGCCCGGGGCGCGACTTCATCTACGCGAGCCACGGCTACAACGTGATCCGCAGCGGCGGCGGGCGCGACGTGATCCACGCGCACTTCGGCCGCGGGCGGATCGACTGCGGACGCGGCGGGACGATCCTCTACACGAGCCGGAAGAACATGCGCCTGGGGCGCTACAAGCTGACCCGCTGCAAGCGCATCAGCTTCAAGACGCTGGGGTACTGAGTCCGCCGCGCCCCCCCGTTGTGTGCGTTGGCGCACACAACGACAGCCCTCCGTAGGAGCTACGGAGAGCCGGTCCTGAAGCTGTCCTAAAGTTCCTCGGCGTGACCGCGCTCGATCTGGCCCGCCTGCAGTTCGCGACGACGACGATCTTCCACTTCATCTTCGTCCCGCTGTCGATCGGCCTGGCGTTCTACGTCGCCGTCTGCCAGACGCTCCACTACCGCACCGGCAAGGAGATCTACGCCCGCCAGGTGCGCTTCTTCGGCAGGCTCATGCTGATCTCGTTCGCCGTCGGCGTGGTGACCGGGATCATCCAGGAGTTCCAGTTCGGCATGAACTGGAGTCAGTACTCGCGCTTCGTCGGCGACATCTTCGGCGCACCGCTCGCGATGGAGGCGCTGATCGCGTTCTTCCTCGAGTCGACGTTCATCGGCTTCTGGATCTTCGCGAAGGGCCGCGTGTCGCCGCGGACCCACCTCGTCTCCATCTGGCTGGTCTCGTTCGGCTCGGCGCTCTCGGCCTTCTTCATCATCGCCGCGAACTCGTGGATGCAGCACCCCGTCGGGTACAAGCTGGTCGACGGCAAGCCCAAGCTCGACAGCATCTGGGCGGTCGTCACGAACAACACCGCCATCTGGTCCTATCTGCACGTCCTCTTCGCCGCCGCGATCACCGCGATGGCCGTCGTCGTCGGGGTCGCGGCCTACCAGCTGCGCAAGGGGCACGAGGTCGAGCTCTTCACCCGCGCGATCCGGATCGCGGTCCCGATCCTCGCCGTGGGCGTGATCGGCGCGTTCGTCGCCGGCGACCAGCTGGCCGGCCTGCTCGTCAAGCAGCAGCCGATGAAGATGGCCGCCGCCGAGGCGCTGTTCGAGACGGAGGGCCCCGCCGCCTTCTCGGTCTTCGCCACCGGCGAGTTCACGCGCGATCCGGGCTCCACGGACCGCAACCTGAAGATCCCGCACGTCCTCTCGCTGCTGGCGACCCACACCTGGAACGGCACGGTCATCGGCATCAACCCGCTCGAGCAGCGCGACATCGCGAAGTACGGCCCCGGCGAGTACGTGCCGTACGTGGCCGTCGTCTACTGGTCGTTCCGGGTCATGGTCTACACCTGGTCGCTCATGCTCCTGTTCGCCGCGTTCACCTGGTGGCTCGCCCGCAAGCAGCGCCTGCAGACGAGCCGCGGCTGGCAGACCGCCGCGATGATCATGGCCGTGTCCCCGTTCGCGATGAACACCGCGGGCTGGGTGATGACCGAGGTCGGCCGCCAGCCCTGGATCGTCCAGGGGCTGCTGCAGACCAAGGACGCCAACTCGCCGCTCGTGACGACCGCGCAGGTCGCCGCGACCCTCATCGGGTTCACGCTCATCTTCACCGTGCTCGGCGGCATCGCCCTGTGGGTGTTCCTGCGCGAGGTCCGCCACGGAGCGGCCCCGGCGGACGCCAAGCAACCGCCGGCCGACGTCCCCGACCTCACGCTCGCGTACTAGGAGACCACCGTGGACGTCGTCGACTACAGCTTCCTCCAGGCCCTCTGGTTCATCCTCATCGCCGTCCTGTGGATCGCCTTCTTCGTGCTCGGCGGCTTCGACTTCGGCGTGGGCATGCTCATGCGCACCGTCGGGAAGACGCCCAAGGAGCGGCGCGCGCTGCTCCACACGATCGGGCCGATGTGGGACGGCAACGAGGTGTGGCTGATCACCGCCGGCGGCGCCATGTTCGCCGCGTTCCCCATGTGGTACGCGACGATGTTCTCCGGCTTCTACCTCGCACTCTTCTTCGTGCTCCTCGCGCTCATCGTGCGCGGCGTCTCCTTCGAGTTCTGGGGGAAGGACGACCGCCCGGAGTGGCGCAGCACGTGGGAGTGGGCGATGGTCATCAGCTCCGGCCTCGCGGCGCTGCTGTTCGGCGTGGCGTGGGCGAACATCGTGCGCGGCGTGCCGATCGACGCCCAGCAGGAGTTCACCGGCAGCCTGTTCACGCTGCTGAACCCCTACGGCCTCCTCGGCGGCGTCACGACGCTGCTGCTCTTCCTCTCCCACGGCGCGATCTTCCTCACGATGCGCACCGAGGGCGAGATCAACGACCGCGCCCAGGGCGTCGCGCGGTGGGCGTCCCCGGCGGCCGCGGCGGTGGGCATCACGTTCCTCGTGTGGACCGTCGTGAACATGGCCGACCGCAGCGGGATCGAGGTCGCCGTCGCCGTGCTGGCCGGCATCGGGGCGCTGCTCCTGGCGACCATGGCGGTCTCCGAGCTCGCCCGGCGCGCCCACGTCGCGTTCACGCTCTCGACGCTCGCGATCGTGCTGCTCTTCGTGACGCTCTTCGTGGATCTCTTCCCGAACGTCATGCCGTCGTCGACGGACCCGCGATTCAACCTGACGGTCGCGAACACCTCGTCGTCGGACACGACGCTCACGCTCATGGCGATCGTCGCGGCCGTCATGGTCCCGATCGTCCTCGCCTACACCGCCTGGGCCTACTGGGTGTTCCGCAAGCGCGTCTCCGCCGAGGACTTCGACCTGGAGACGAAGAACCCGATCGACCTGATGCGCGGCAGCGCGCCGGCCGGCCCGGGCGACGCGCAGTCGCCGGCCGGCTGACCGTGGCCGTCAGCGCCGGGGAGCGCGGCGCACGCGTCGATCGCCGGTTGCTGCGCGAGGCGCGCTCGGCGCGCGTCCCGCTCGTCGTCGCGATCGCCCTCGGTGTCCTCACCGCCGGGCTCGTCGTCGCGCAGGCGATCCTGCTGGGCCGTGTCGTCGCGGGGGCGTTCCCCGGGGGCGACGACCTCGGCGACGTGCGCGGGATGCTGATCGCGCTCGCCTGCGTGATCGCGGCCCGCGCGGTGTGCGCGGCCGGCTTCGAGGCGTCGGGCCGCCTCGGCGCCGGGCGGGTCATGTCCGAGCTGCGCGAGCGGCTCACGGTCCACGTGCTGCGCGCGCGTCCGAGCGGGCTGCGTGACCAGCGCACCGGTGACCTCGTCACCACCGCCGTGCAGGGCGTCGACGCGCTCGAGGCGTACTTCGCGCGCTATCTCCCCCAGCTCGTGCTGGCGGTGCTCGTCCCGCTCGTGATCCTCGTCTACGTGTTCCCGCGCGACCTCGCCGCGGGGATCATCCTGCTCGTCACCGTCCCGCTGATCCCGCTGTTCATGATCCTGATCGGGCTCGCGGCCCAGAGCGCCACGCAGAAGCGCTGGCAGACGCTGACGCTCCTCAGCTCGCACTTCCTCGACGTCGTGCGCGGGCTGGAGACGCTGCGCGCCAACGACCGCGACGGCGCCCAGCGGGAGACGCTCGCGGCGGCGGGCGACGCCTACCGGCGCCAGACGATGGCGACGCTGCGGATCGCGTTCCTCTCCGCGCTCGTGCTCGAGCTGCTCGCGATGCTCGGGACCGCCCTCGTCGCGGCGACCGTCGCGGTGCAGCTGATCGACGGGAACATCACCTTCGCGGTCGGCCTGTCCGTGCTGCTGCTGGCGCCCGAGCTGTATCTGCCCGTGCGCATGGTCGGCCAGCACTTCCACGCCAGCACCGACGGACTGGAGGCCGCCGGGCGCCTGTTCGAGGCGCTCGACACCCCGGCGGCGGTGACCGCTCCCGCCCGCCCGCTGCCGGCCCCGGACGCCCGCACCGGCGTGCTCGAGCTGGACGGGGTCCGCGTCGCCTACCCCGGGCGCGGCGAGCCGGTGCTCGACGGCGTGCACCTGCGGATCGCGCCCGGTGAGCTCGTCGCGCTCGTCGGCGCGAGCGGCGAGGGGAAGAGCACGCTCGCCGCCCTGCTGCTGCGGCTCCTGGACCCCGACGAGGGCGCCGTCCGCTGCAACGGCGTCGACCTGCGCGCGACCGCGCCCGAGGACTGGCGCCGGCAGCTCGCGTGGGTGCCCCAGCGTGCGACGCTCTTCAGCGGCACGGTCGCCGACAACGTTCGCCTCGGCGTGCCGGCCGCACCGGACGAGGCGGTGCACCGCGCGGTCGCGGACGCCGGCCTCCTCGACCTCGTCGCCGGGCTGCCCGACGGGCTGCAGACGCGGGTCGGCGAGGGCGCGCGCACGCTCTCGGCCGGCGAGGCGCAGCGCATCGCGCTGGCGCGCGCGTTCCTGCGCGACGCACCGCTCCTCGTGCTCGACGAGCCGACCGCGCATCTGGACGCGACGACCGCCGCGGACGTCGGCGCCGCGGTGGCGCGCCTGGCTGCCGGCCGCACCACGCTGCTCGTCGCCCACGACGCGGGCCTCGCGCGGCGCGCGGACCGCGTCCTGCGCCTGGCCGGGGGCACACTGCATCCCGTCCCGGAGGGAGCCCCGTCATGAGCGTGAGCGCCGTCGCCCCGCCGTCACGCTGGGGTGCGCTGCGCCGCGCGGCGGGCCTCGTGCGCCCGCACCGCGGGCGTGCCGCGCTGTCGATCCTGCTCGGCGCCGGAGCCGTCCTCGCGGCGGTCGGCCTGCTCGCGGTCGCCGGCGTCCTCATCAGCAAGGCGGCCCTGCGACCGGAGATCCTCACCCTCACCGTCTTCACGGTCAGCGTGCGCGCGCTGGCGATCGCTCGCGCGCTCCTGCGCTACCTGGAGCGCCTGGTCTCCCACGACCTCGCGTTCCGCGTGCTGGCCGACCTGCGCGTGCGCTTCTTCGCCCGGCTCGCCCCGCTCGTGCCCGAGGGCGTCGCGGGGATGCGCGGCGGCGACGTGCTCTCCCGCTTCGTCGCGGACGTCGACGCGCTCCAGGATCTCTACCTGCGCGCGATCGGACCGCCGCTGATCGCGGCGCTCGTCGTCGGCGTCGTCGGCGTCGCGCTGCTCGCCGTGCTTCCGGCCGCCGCTCCGATCCTCGTCGCCGCGCTGCTCGCGGCCGGCGTGCTGCTCCCCGCGCTGGCGAGCCGCGCGACCGCCGCATCGGGCCGCCGGCAGGCGCCCGCGCGCGCCGAGCTCAGCGCCGAGCTCGTGGAGATCGTGCAGGGCGCGCCGGAGCTCGCCGTCTACGGCCGCGAGGACGACTGGGCGCAGCGGGCGCGCGCGGCGGACGCGCGGCTGCTCGGCGCGCAGCGCCGCGACGCGCTCGTCGGCGGCCTGACCGCCGGGCTCGGCGTGCTGATCGCCGGCGCGGCGCTCGTCGGCGTGACCGCCGTCGGCGTCGACGCCACCGCGCGCGGCGCGCTCGACGGCTTCCTGCTCGCGGGCGCGGTGTTCGTCGCGATCGGCGCGTTCGAGGCGGTCAACCCGCTGCCCGACGCCGCACAGCGCCTGAACGTCTGCGCCGGCGCGGCGCAGCGCCTGGAGGAGATCACCGAGCGCCCGGCACCGGTCGCCGACCCCGCCGCGCCGTCGCCGGTGCCCGCCCGCGGCGCGCTCGTCGCAGACGCCCTCACCGTGACGTTCCCCGGCCGGTCGGCACCCGCCCTGGCGGACGTCGGGCTGCGCCTGAAGCCGGGCGCGCGGATCGCGGTCGTCGGCACCAGCGGCGCCGGGAAGACGACGCTCGCGCGCGCGCTCGTGCGCTTCCTGGACCCCGCGTCGGGCGCCGTCACGATCGGCGGCCTCGACGTCCGCGCGTGTGCGCAGGCGGACGTCCGCCACGCGGTGCGCCTGGCCGGCCAGGACGCCCATCTGTTCACGACGACGATCCGCCAGAACGTGGCGCTCGCGCGACCGCAGGCGAGCGACGAGGACATCGCCGGGGCGCTGCGGCGCGTCGGCCTCGGCGACTGGCTCGCGGGCCTCCCCGACGGCCTGGACACGCAGGTCGGCGAGGACGGCGGCGAGGTCTCCGGCGGCCAGCGCCGCCGCATCGCGCTCGCACGAGCGCTCGTCAGCGACGCGCGGTTCCTGATCCTCGACGAGCCGACGGCGCACCTCGACGATGCGGGCGCGGCCGCACTGCTGCGCTCGCTCGGCGGCGACCGCCGCGACGAGCGCGGCATCCTCGTGGTGTCGCACACGCTCGCGGGCCTGGAGCGCTGGGACGAGATCGTGGTGCTCGAGGCCGGCCGTGTCGTCGAGCGGGGGACGCACGCCGCGCTCGTCGCCGCCGGCGGCGCGTTCAGCGTCCTCCTGAGCGCCCGCTGACCGCCGTGTAGCCTGCCCCCGTGATCCGGGGGGTCCACGGGGCGGTCGCCCACATGCTCGAGGTCGTGCGGGGAGCGTTCGCCACGCCGGCCCTGCGTCGCCTGCAGTTCGGCTTCGCCGGCGCGGCGCTCGGTCAGTGGTCGAGTCTCATCGTCCTCTCGGTCTACGCGTACGACAGCGGCGGCGCCGCCGCCGTGGGCATCGTCGGCCTCGCGAAGATGCTCCCGGCGGCGCTGCTCACACCGCTCACGGGGATGCTGGCGGACCGGTTCGCACGACGCGACGTGCTGCTGGTCTCGGCGCTCCTGCGCACGACGCTCGCGTTCGCGATCGCCGCCGCCGTCGCCGCCGGCCTGCCGCTGTGGGCCGTCGTGGCGCTCGCCGTCGCCAAGACCATCGCCGGCACCCCGTACCGCCCCGCCCAGGCCGCGTTCCTGCCCCAGCTCGCCGCGACGCCGCAGCAGATGGCCGCCGCCAACGCGATCTGGAACGGGATCGAGAGTGCGGCGTTCGTCGTCGGAGCGCTCGTGGGCGGCTGGGCGGTCGCGACGTTCGCCCCGGAGGCCGCGTTCGCCGTGATCGCCCTGCCGTACGCGGCCGCGGCGCTGTTCCTGACCGGGATCCCGCGCGACACCGTCGCAGCGCACCGCGAGCCGATGGCCGGCTCGACCGCGCGCGACGAGGCGCTCCTGGGCTACCGCACCGTGCTCCGTGAGCCGCGGCTGCGCACGCTCGTCGGCGTCCTCGCGTGCTCGAAGGTCGTCGAGGGCGCCGTGGACACCCTCGTCGTCCTCGTCGCGCTCGAGCTGCTGGGCCTCGGCGACGGGGCCGTCGGGTACCTCAACGCCCTCTGGGGCGTGGGCGGCGTCCTCGGCATGGTGATCGCGCTCGGCCTGCTGCGCCGCGGCACCCTCGCCGTCGGGCTGATGCTCGGCTGCCTGGTGATGGGCGGCGCGCTGCTCGCGATCGCGGGGGTCGCCACCGTCGCGGCCGCCGCGACCGGGCTGTTCGTGTTCGGGCTCGGCCTGGCGCTGGTCGAGATCGCAGGCGAGTCGCTGATGCAGCGGCTGTCCTCGGATGCCGTGCTCGGCCGCGTGTTCGGCGTCATCGAGGGTGCGTACACCGCCGCGACGGGCATCGGCGCCGCGCTGACCCCGATCCTCACCGCCCTCCTCGGGATCGAGGGCGCCCTGGTCGTGGTCGGCGCCGCGCTCCCGCTGCTGGCCCTCGCGCGCTGGCGCACCCTCGCCCGCTACGAGGCCGGCGCGGCGATCCCCGAGCGCCCGTTCCAGCTGCTCCGCCAGGTCCCGCTGTTCGCACCGCTGCCGGTGGCCGCGGTCGAGAACCTCACGCTGCGCCTGGACCCCGTGGCCGTCGCGGCCGGGGAGACCATCATCACCCAGGGCGAGCGGGGCGACCGGTTCTTCGTCATCGACGCCGGGCGCTTCGAGGTGCTCGTCGACGGTCGGCACGTGCGCGAGGAGGGGCCAGGCGAGTTCTTCGGCGAGATCGCCCTGCTGCACGAGGTCCCGCGGACGGCGACCGTTCGCGCACTCGGCGACGGAGCGCTCTACGCCCTCGACAGCGACGAGTTCATCGCGACCGTCACGGGCGACCCGCGCGCGCTGCGCGCCGCCGACGGCGTCATCGGCGACCGCGTCGTCACCGTGCCGGCCTAGAACGACGACGCGCCCTGCATCCGTAGGGCGCGTCGGTCCTTCACGGGCGCGGATGGTGGTCCGGGGGGGATCGCCGCGCCCGCGGCACAACAAAGACGACGCGGAGCCGAGTCACTCCGGGACCCCTCGACCCGATGCGCGCCTCCGTGAGGAGTGCGCTTCGAGGAGGGAGGCGTGGCCTCACATCCCTGGCCTTCGCTCTTTGCGACTCGGCGCCGCGTCTGGATCCAAGATATGCCGAGCCGCTCGGAGCGGTCAAGACCCGGCGCGACGAAGACCACGCATTCTCCGGGGATTTGGTGGGCGCGTCGGCGCGGGCGGCGTGGCATACCCTTCGGGGCATGACCGATACCGCCGTCCAGGACGTCACCTGGAACCTCGAGGACCTCGTCGACGGGGGCGGCGTCGCGGCCTGCGACGCCCTGCTCGCCGAGGCCGACGCACGCGCCGCCGCCTTCGCCGACGCCCATGCGGGCCACGTCGCGGAGCTCGACGGCGCCGGCCTCGCCACCGCCATGTCCGAGCTCGGTGCGATCGCCGACCTCGCCGGGCGCGCCGCCAACTACGCGCACCTGCGCTTCGCCGCCGACACCGAGGACGAGGCGAACGGCGCACTGGTCGCGAAGGTCTCCGAACTCGCCACTGCGATCGAGACGAAGCTCGTGTTCTTCGACCTCGAATGGGCCGAGGTCGACGACGACGACGCCGACGCGCTGCTCGAGACGGACGGCCTGGAGCTCGTCCGCCATCACCTGCGCACCATTCGCCGCTACCGGCCGCACCTCCTGAGCGAGCCGGAGGAGAAGCTCATGGCCGAGAAGTCGGTCACCGGGCGCGAGGCGTGGTCGCGGCTCTTCAGCGAGCAGACGAGCGCGATCCGCGTCGACCTGCCGGACGCCGAGGACGCCGTCCCGCTCGACGCCGCCCTCAGCCGCCTGCAGCATCCGGACCGCGAGACCCGCCGGACCGCGGCCGAGGCGGTCAGCGCCGCGCTCGCCCCCGGCCTGCGCACCCGCGCCTACATCTTCAACACGCTGGCCCAGGACAAGGCCGCCGACGACCGGCTGCGCAGCTTCCCCACCTGGATCTCCAGCCGCAACCTCAGCAACGAGGCCAGCGACGAGTCGGTGCGCGCGCTGCTCGAGGCCACCGAGGGCGCGTACGACGTGCCGCAGCGCTGGTACCGGCTCAAGGCGCAGGTGCTCGGGCTCGAGAAACTCGCCGACTACGACCGCGCCGCCGCGGTCGCCGACGACGAGGAGGAGTACAGCTGGGAGTCGGCCACCGGCGTCGTCCGCGAGGCGTACGCCGACTTCTCGCCCGAGCTCGGCGACCTCGTCGGCCGCTTCTTCGACGAGCACTGGATCGACGCCCCGGCGCGCCCGGGCAAGCGCGGCGGCGCCTTCTGCGCGTACACGACCCCGAGCGTCCACCCCTACGTGATGCTCAACTGGACCTCGCGCCGGCGCGACGTCATGACGCTCGCGCACGAGCTCGGCCACGGCGTGCACGCGGCGCTCGCGATCCCGCGCGGCATCTTCGAGCAGCACACGCCGCTCACCGTCTGCGAGACGGCCTCGGTCTTCGGCGAGGCGCTCACGTTCCGCCGGCTGCTCGCGGACACCGACAGCCCGATGTCGCGCCTCTCGCTGCTGGCGTCGAACCTCGAGGACACGCTCGCGACGGTCTTCCGCCAGACCGCGATGAACCGCTTCGAGGAGGCCGTGCACACGAGCCGCCGCGAGGACGGCGAGCTGTCCGTCGAGCGCTTCGGCGACCTGTGGACGAGCACGCAGGAGGCGCTGCTCGGCGACGCCGTCGAGCTGACCGAGGGCTACCG
>DAIPYF010000081.1:0-10684 GCA_036782855.1 Solirubrobacteraceae bacterium | reverse complement strand
AGCAGTACCGCGTCGAGCAGGGTTCGACCCTGCTCGTGGAGCGGCTGCCCGAGGACGAGGGCGCGACCGTCGCGCTCGAGCCCCTGATGCTGCGCTCCGATGACGTGGTGTTCGACGCCGACGGCCTCAAGAAGGTCAAGGTCGACGCCAGGATCATCGAGCACATCCGCGGGCCCAAGATCCGCGTCTTCAAGTTCAAGCCCAAGCGCGGCTACAAGAAGACGCAGGGCCATCGGCAGGAGCTGACCCGCATCGAGGTGACCGACATCAAGCTGCTGTCGCGCAAGCCGGCGGCGAAGAAGCAGGCCGACGACGCCGAGCAGGCGCCCGCGGCCGAGGCTCAGGAGGCCTGATCAGATGGCGCACAAGAAGGGCCTGGGCTCGTCCCGCAACGGCCGCGACTCGAACCCCAAGTTCCTCGGCGTGAAGACCTTCGCCGGCCAGACCGTGACCGGCGGCGAGATCATCGTCCGCCAGCGCGGCACCGTCTTCAAGCCCGGCGCGGGCGTCGGCATGGGCCGCGACCACACGCTGTTCGCGAAGGCCGCCGGCACCGTCGAGTTCACGCGCGGCCGTCGCGGCCGGGTCGTGAACGTCGTCTCCGCCGCCGAGTAGGACCCCGCCGGGTGAACGCCCGCCTCGCGATGCAGGTGCTGCAGGCCGGGCGGATCGCGATCGGCGCCGCGCTCGTCGCCGTCCCGGCCAGGCCGGGAGGCGACTGGGTCGGCGAGGACGGCCGCACCCCGGGCGGGCAGGTCGCCCTCCGCGCACTCGGCGCGCGCGAGATCCTCGTCGGCGCCGGGGCCTTCCACGCCGCCCGCGGCGGCGACGCGAAGACCGCGGCGACGTGGGCGCTCGCGATCGCCGCCTGCGACCTCGTGGACGCGGCCGCGACCGGCGTCGCCGCGGGCTCGCTGCCCCATCGCGGCGTGCCGGTCGGCGCGCTGGCGCTCGGATCGGCCGCCGCCGGCGTGCTGATCGCCGCCAGGCTCTGCGACTGAGGCCGGCGCTCAGACCGGCTGCGACGTCGGGCGCACCAGGATCTCGCTGACGTCGACGTGCGGCGGCTGCGAGACCGCGTACATCACGGCGTTCGCGATGTCCGTGTCCTGGAGCGCGGCCTGCGGGCGGTTCTCGAAGAACGGCGTGTCCACCATGCCGGGCTCGATGAGCGTCACGCGCACGCCGGTGCCCGCCACCTCGCCGCGCAGCGACTGGCCGATGCCGGTCACCGCCCACTTCGTGGCGGAGTAGAGGCTGCCCGGGATCGAGATCCGGCCCGCGACCGACCCGGTCACGAGGATGTGGCCCTTGGCCTCCAGGACGGCGGGCAGCGTGGCGCGGATCGTGTACGCGGCGCCGAGGACGTTCGTGAGCACCATGTCGCGCCAGTGCTCGGGTGTGTCGGCCTCGTCCGGGTGGAAGCTGCGCTTCCCGCCGAAACCCGCGTTGACGAACGCGACATCGATGCGGCCGAAGGCATCGATCGCGGCGGCGGCCAGGCGCTGGTTGTCCTCCCAGGAGGTGACGTCCGTGACGACGGAGATCGCCGCGCCCGCACCTCCGCACTCGGCGGCGAGCGCCTCCAGCGTGTCCTGCGAGCGCGCCGCGAGGACGAGCCTGTGACCGGCGGCGGCCGCGGCACGCGCCGTGGCTGCGCCGATGCCGGTCGAGGCGCCGGTGATGAGGAAGACCTGATCGGACACGGGCTGCTCCTACGCTTGAGGGGGACACATGCTCTACGACAAGGCTCGCATCTTCGTTCAAGGCGGTCACGGCGGGAACGGCTGCATGTCGTTCCGCCGGGAGGCGCACGTCCCCCGCGGCGGGCCGGACGGCGGCGACGGCGGCCACGGGGGGGACGTCGTGCTGCTCTGCGACGACTCGCTGCGCGACCTGCAGAGCTTCAAGCGCCGGGCGCACTACAAGGCGCCGCGCGGGCGCCACGGCGAGGGCGCGCTGAAGCAGGGCGCAGAGGGCGAGGACCTCGTCGTCCTCGTGCCGCCCGGCACCGAGGTGCGGATGCCCGACGGAACCGTGCACGACCGGCTAGCCCCGGGCCGGCGCGCGCCGGCCGCCGGGGGGGGCGGGGGGGGCCGCGGCACCCGCCGCTTCACGAGCCCGACGCGCCAGTCGCCGCGGTTCTCCGAGCGCGGCCTGCCTGGTGAGGAGGAGTGGATCGACCTCCAGCTCAAGCTGCTGGCCGACGTCGGCCTCGTCGGCCTGCCGAACGCCGGCAAGTCCTCGCTCATCTCGGTCCTCACGCGGGCCGCGCCGAAGGTCGCCGACTACCCCTTCACGACGCTCGAGCCGCACCTCGGCGTGCTCGAGGGCGCCGACCGCCAACTCATCATCGCCGACATCCCCGGGCTCATCGAGGGCGCCAGCGAGGGCGCCGGCCTCGGGCACGACTTCCTCGCGCACGTCGAACGCACCCGGCTGCTCGTGCACGTGCTCGACCTCGCGCCGCTCGACGATTCCGACCCGCGCGAGAACTTCGCGATCATCGAACGCGAGCTCGAGCGGCACGATCCGCGGCTGGCGCGCCTTCCGCGGATCCTGGTCCTGTCGAAGGCCGACCTCGTCCCGCCCGCGACGGCGGCGGACGCGGCGCAGGCCTGGCGCGAGCGCCTCGGGGAGGACGTCCCCGTGCTCGTCACCTCGAGCGCGACGCGCGAGGGCATCGACGACCTCGGCGTTCTGCTGCTGCGCCGCGTGCCGCTCACCTCCGCCCGCCCGCTCGACGACCTCGTCGCCGAGGAGGCGCTCGCCGAGCACCAGGTGTTTCGCCCCGCCGCCGGGAAGGCGTGGCACGTCGAGGCTGTGGGGGAGGGGTCCTACCGCGTCGTCGGGGACCCGGTGGAGCGGCTGCTCTCCCGCTACGACGTCGAGAACGAGGAGGCGCTCGCGCACGTCGAGCGCCGGCTCAAGCGGATGGGCGTCATCCGGGCGTTGGAGGCCGCGGGGTTCGAGCCGGGCGACGACGTGGAGATCGCCGGCGTCGTGTTCGAGCTGGATCCCGTCTAGTGGCCCTTCGGGCGCCCGGCCTGCCGCGGATCGCAGCCGACGCGCTGCGCGGCGGACGCACCCATCGCTACGCCGATCACCGCCAGGGGATCTGCGAGCTGCATCTGCCGTCCGGGCCCGGCCCGCATCCCGTGGTCGTCGTGGTCCACGGCGGGTCGTGGAAGGCCGGATTCGACCGGCGCGTGATGCGGCCCGTGTGCCGGGACCTCGTGCGCCGCGGCTGGGCGGCGTGGAACGTCGAGTACCGGCGGATGGGCGGCGGGCAGGACGGCGGCTGGCCCGCGACCTTCGACGACATCGGCGCCGCCGTGGACGCGCTGGCGGCGGGCGCGCCCGTGGACCTGGACCGCGTCGTCCTGCTCGGGCACAGCGCCGGTGGGCATCTCGCGTTGTGGGCGGCGGGCCGCGACCGGCTCCCGGACGGCGCACCGGGGGGCGCGCCCCGCGTCAGGCCGCGCGCGGTGATCGCCCAGGCCCCGGTCGCGGACCTCGAGCGTGCGCCGGGCCTGATCGCCCCCGGCGGCCTCGTGCACGACCTGCTCGGCGGCGGCCCGCGGGACGTGCCCGCCCGCTACGACGTGGCCAACCCGGCGCGCCAGGTGCCGCTCGGGGTCCCCGCGCTCCTCGTCCACGGCGCCGAGGACCGCACGGTCTCCGTCGGCCAGAGTCGCGACTACGCGGCGGCGGCGCGGGCGGCCGGGGCGACGGTCGAGCTGGTCGAGCCGCCGGGCGCGGCGCACCGCGACCACGTGGACCCCAGGTCGACGGCGTGGGCGGCCGTGACCGGGCGCCTGGGCGCGCTGGCGTAACCTGCCCGAGCCGTGGGCCGCTTCGTCGTCAAGCTCGGATCGAACATCGTCGCCAAGGACGACGGGTCGCTGCGCGCCGACGTGCTGGAGCACATCTGCGCCGAGATCGCCGAGCGTCACGCGGCGGGTGACGACGTCGTGATCGTCACCAGCGGCGCCATCGCACGCGGGATCGAGGTCATGGGCCTCGGCGGCCGGCCGGCCGCGATGGCCGACCTGCAGGCCGCGAGCGCGATCGGCCAGGGCAAGCTCTACCGCGTCTACGACGAGCTGCTGCGCGAGCGCGGCGTCACCTCGGCGCAGGTGCTCCTGACCTTCTTCGACGTCGGCCACCGCTCGCACTACCTGAACGCACGCCAGACGCTCGGGCGCCTGCTCGACTGGCGGGTCGTGCCCGTCGTGAACGAGAACGACACGACGGCGACCGAGGAGATCTCGTTCGGCGACAACGACTTCCTGGCGGCGCAGGTGGCGATCCTCGTGGGCGCCGACCGGCTCGTGCTGCTCACCAACCAGGGCGGGCTGCGCACCGCCGACCCGCGGACCGACCCGCACGCGCCGCTCGTCGCCGGCGTGCGGGACGTGCGCGAGCTCGAGGAGCTCCAGATCGGGCAGAGCCCGTCGGCCCTCGGGTCCGGCGGCATGCGGTCGAAGGTCGTGGCGGCGGAGATGGCGACCGCGGCGGGCATCCCGACGACGATCTGCAGCGGCCTGCGCTCCGGTGTGCTGGCGGGCGCGCTCGCCGGCGACGCCGTGGGAACCGCGTTCGCGCCACAGGACCAGCGGCACTCCTCGTTCGCGCTGTGGCTGAAGTACGCCAAGCCGGCGCACGGGACGATCGTCGTCGACGCGGGCGCCGCGCGGGCCCTGCGCGAGGGCGGCGCGTCGCTGCTGCCGGTCGGCGTGGTCGCGGTGGAGGGGGAGTTCCAGGAGGGCGACGCCGTCGAGGTGCGCTCCGCGGACGGCGTCGTGGGCAAGGGGATCGCCAACCACGCGGCGTCGGACCTGCGGCAGGTCATGGGCCGCAAGTCCGAGGACGTCCGCGACGTGCTGCCACGCGCCGCGGACGAGGCCGTGCACCGGGACTACTTCGTCCTGGCCTGAAGGGTCCCGCCGGCCGTGGACGAGAACGAGGTGCTCGCCCGTGCCGCCGACCTGCCGGCGGCACGCCAGGTGGGAGGGACGTCCTTCGCGCCGATCCTCGCGTCGCCCCTGCTGATCGCGCGCGTCCGGGGTGCCGGCGGGGCCGGCGGCCGGCGGGTGACCGCCGGCGTGCTCGTCGAGGCCCCGGCGTTCGCGATCCTGGTCGAGGCGTCGGGGCGGGATCCGTCGCTGACGGCGTACGGGGGCGCCGTCGCGTGCGCCCACGCGTTCAACGACGCGCTCGGGCGCGCCGCGCGGGACGGTCTGGGGGCCGCTCCGGAACCGGCGACGGCGACGGCCGGACGGCTGCTGGCGCTGGCGGGCGCCCTGCTCTCCTGACTACCCTCTGGGCCATGGCCACCACCGCCCAGTCGGTCAGCGACCTCTGCCGCACGGCGCGCACGGCCGCGCGCATGCTTGCGGCGACCGACAGCGCCACCCGCGAGGGCGCGCTGCACGCGATCGCCGACGCGCTGGTCGCGCGCACCGACGAGATCATCGCGGCGAACGCCCGTGACATGGACGCGGGCCGCGAGGCCGGGCTGAGCGATGCGCTGCTCGACCGGCTGCTGCTCACGCCCGAGCGCGTGGCGGGGATCGCGGACGGTGCACGCCAGGTCGCCGTCCTCCCGGATCCCGTCGGGGAGCTGATCGACGGACGCCGCCTGGCGAACGGGCTGGAGCTCAAGAAGGTCCGCGTGCCGCTCGGCGTCGTCGCGATCGTCTACGAGGCGCGTCCGAACGTCACGATCGACGCGGCCGTCCTGTGCCTGAAGTCCGGCAACGCCTGCGTGCTGCGCGGGTCCTCGTCGGCGGCACACTCCAACGCGGTCCTGGCCGGGATCGCCGCGCAGGCGGCACAGGAGGCCGGCCTGCCGGCCGGGTCGGTGTCCCTGGTCGCCGGCGGCGGGCGCGACGAGCTGGCCGAGCTCGCGACCCAGGAGGGCGTCGTCGACCTGATCATCCCGCGCGGCGGCGAGGGGCTGAAGAACGCGCTGAAGGGCGTCGCGACCGTGCCGGTCATCTACGCGGCCTCGGGCAACTGCCACGTGTTCGTGGACGCGAGCGGCGACCTGGACGACGCGGTCGCGATCACCGTGAACGCCAAGACGCACAGGCCGGGTGTCTGCAACGCGGCCGAGTCCCTGCTCGTGCACTCCGCCGTCGCGGGGGAGTTCGTCCCGCGTGTCCTCGCGGCGCTGCGCGACGAGGGCGTGGAGCTGCGCGTGGACGCGCGCGCCCGATCGCTCGCGGGCGCAGAGTTCGACGGGGTCCTCGTCGACGCGTCCGACGAGGACTTCGCCAGCGAGTTCCTGTCGCTCACGATCGCCGTCGCGATCGTGGACTCCGTCGACGAGGCGATCGAGCACGTCAACCGGTACGGCTCCGGGCATTCGGAGGCGATCGTCACCGCCGACATGTCCTCAGCGCTCGCATTCGAGCGCGGCGTGGACGCCGCCTGTGTCTACGTCAACGCGTCGACGCGCTTCACGGACGGCGGCGAGTTCGGCATGGGGGCGGAGATCGGCAACTCGACGCAGAAGCTGCATGCTCGCGGCCCGATCGGCCTGCGCGAGCTGTGCACCACCAAGTACGTGGTCACGGGCGACGGCCACGTGCGGTCCTGACGGCTCCGCGTGGCGCGCGTCGGGATCCTCGGCGGGACCTTCAACCCGCCGCACGTCGGGCATCTCGTCTGCGCCCAGGAGGCGCGTGACCAGCTCGCCCTGGACCGTGTCGTCCTCATGCCGGCCGGGACGCCGCCGCACAAGGAGATCGCCGGCGACCCCGGAGCGGAGGCGCGTCTGGACCTCTGCCGGCTGGCGGTCGCGGGCGACCCGGTGCTGGGCGTCTGCGCCGTCGAGCTCGAGCGCGCCGGGCCGTCGTACACGGCCGATACGCTGCGCGTGCTGCATGACCGCGAGCCCGGAGACGAGCTGACGTTCATCGTCGGCGGTGACATGGCCGAGAGCCTCCCGACGTGGCATGAGCCACGGGAGATCCTGCGCCTCGCCCGCCTCGCCGTCGCCGAGCGCGACGAGGTCCGCGCCGGCGATCTCGGTGCCCGGCTCCGTCCGCTGCATGACGGCACGCGTATCGTGTTCTTCGACATGCCGCGGCTCGACGTCTCGTCGACGGACCTGCGGCGCCGGGTGGCCGAGGGCCGCCCGATCCGCCATCTCGTCCCCGACGCGGTGGCGGACGAGATCGCCGCCCACGGCTGGTACCGGCCCACCGCCGGCGTGTCCCCCACGAGCAGGAGCACCACGGATGACCACCGAGCCCGCCACCGAGCAGCTCACCCCCGAGCGCCTCGCCGAGGTCATCGCCGAGTACGCGCTCGACAAGAAGGCCCAGGACGTGGTCGAGCTGAACCTGCGCGGCGTGTCCGGGTTCACCGACGCGTTCGTGCTCGCGACCGGCACGAGCGACCGGCAGGTGAAGGCGATCCACGACGGGATCCACTTCGGCCTCAAGAAGGACCACGGGCTGCTGCCGCGGCGCGTCGAGGGCCTGACCGAGTCCCGCTGGGTGCTGATGGACTACTGGGACGTCGTGGTCCACATCTTCACGCCGGACGCGCGCGAGTTCTACCGGCTCGAAGCGTTGTGGGGGGACGTGCCCAAGCGGACGTTCGAGGCGGGGCCGGACGGGGTGGGGACCTCGCCGGAGGGCGGCGCGGACGCCGCCTAGAACGGCCGAAGGCCGCCCGGTTCAGGCGGCCTTCGGGGGAGTGGAGCTAGTCGGGCTCGAACCGACGACCTCCTGCATGCCATGCAGGCGCTCTCCCAGCTGAGCTATAGCCCCAAGCGCATACTGCGCGGCCCAGTGTACAAGCCGGACTGGCGCGCCGGTGGGCCGCATTCGCCCCGCCGGCCGACGCCGATCCGGCCCACGTCGCGCCCACGCGGCGGGTGGGCTGGATTCGCCGCTCAGCCCAGCAGGTCCCGGCAGAACGTCACGATCGCCCGGTTCAGCAGCGCCGCCCGCTCCCACTGCAGGAAGTGCCCCGCGCGCGGCACGACGAACGGGCCGACGAGGTCGGGGAACGCGACCTCGCAGCGCTCGCACCAGTCGCGGAACATGACGTGGTCGTCCGGCCCGTAGAGCGCGAGCGTCGGAACCGGCGAGGGCTCGAAGAACCGCGGCGGCTCGCTCAGCGGGATCGACCCGAGCGCGCTCTCGTAGTTCCCGAACGACGCGCGCAGCTTCGCGGCGTCCTCGAACGGCTCGGCCATGAACGCCGCCGCCTCGCGTGGGAACGCGCCCGGCGTCGCCCACAGGCGCGAGCCGTAGAACTGCTCGACGTACCGGCGCCGCTCGCCGGGCGTCGCCAGCTCCGCCGCGAGCGCGTCGGCGTCGCGCCCCTGACGGGCGAAGTAGTCGGCCGCGGCGCGCACCTCGGCCGACGGCTTCGGGTCGATACCCGCCGCGGCGTACGCCTCCGGCAGGATCGGCAGGATCCCGTTGAACAGCACCTGGCGCTCGACGAACCCGGGAAACCGCAGCCCGAGGTCGATGATCACGCCGGACCCGAGGTCGCCGCCGCTCGCCACGCAGCGCTCGTGCCCGAGCACCTCACCCACGAGCGCATGCAGATCATGTGCATGCGCCGCCAGGTCGCAGTGCCCGTCCGCCGCGACGGCCGAGGCCCCGAATCCGCGCAGGTCCGGCGCGATCACCTCGAAGCCGGCGGCCGCCAGCTCGTCGATGTTGCGCCACCAGATCCGCATCGTCTCCGGCCATCCGTGGACGAGCAGCAGCGGGACGCCGGTCACCCCGCCCGGCGGCCGCGCGTGGACGTACGCGAGCTCGACGCCGTCCCGCACCGGCGCCCGCCGCACCGCGTGCCGGGCGGGATCCAGGTCGGGTGAGGGGGCCGGGTCGCTCACCCGCCGGACACTATCCTGCGCCTCCGTGACCGACCTGCGCTACGACCCGTCCGAGATCGAGCCCCGCTGGCAGCGGGTCTGGGCCGACGAGCACACCTGGGAGGTCCCGAACCCGGTCCCCGGCGCTCCCGCGAGCGACACCGACCCCGAGGCCACCTCCTACGTCCTGGAGATGCTGCCCTACCCGAGCGGCGAGCCCCACATCGGGCATCTGAAGGTGTACTCCGTCGGCGACGCCGTCGCGCACTTCCACCGCCGCACGGGCCGCCGCGTGCTGCACCCGATGGGCTACGACGCGTTCGGCCTGCCCGCCGAGAACCACGCGATCAGGACCGGTCAGCATCCGGCCGCCTCCACGAACGCCGCGATCGCCGAGTTCCAGAAGCAGTTCCGCGAGTGGGGCATCTCGATCGACTGGTCGCGCGAGTTCGGCACCCACGAGCCGCGCTACTACCGCTGGACGCAGTGGATCTTCCTGCAGCTCATGAAGAGCGGCCTGGCCTACCGCAAGGACGCGGCGGTGAAGTGGTGCCCGAACGACCAGACGGTGCTCGCCAACGAGCAGGTCGTCGACGGGCGCTGCGAGCGCTGCGGCGCCGAGGTCGAGGTGCGGCAGCTCAACCAGTGGTTCTTCAAGATCACCGACTACGCCGACCGGCTGCTCGACGACCTCGCCACGATCGAGTGGCCCGAGCACGTCAAGACGATGCAGCGCAACTGGATCGGCCGCTCGCAGGGCGCGGAGGTCACCTTCCGCTGCGAGGACCTCGACATCGACTATCCGGTGTTCACGACGCGGCCCGACACGCTCTTCGGCGCGACCTTCTTCGTCGTGGCGCCGGAGCACCCGGACGTCGAGCGCCTCGCCGCCGGCACCGGGCACGAGGACGAGGTCCGCGACTACGTCAACCGCGCGCTCACCGAGTCGAACGAGCTGCGCGGGGCCGCCGACAAGGAGAAGACCGGCGTCTTCCTCGGCCGGCACGTCGTCAATCCCGTCAACGGCGAGGCGATCCCGGTCTACGTCGCCGACTACGTGCTGATGGAGTACGGCACCGGCGCGATCATGGCCGTGCCGGCGCACGACGAGCGCGACCACGCGTTCGCCGTGAAGTTCGGCCTCCCGATCCGGCGCGTCATCGCCGGCGAGAATCCGGACGGCGACGCCGACGGGCTGCCGTACGCGGGCGACGGGCCGCTCGTGAACTCCGCGCCCGAGTTCGACGGGATGCCGAGCCGCGAGGCGCTCGAGGCGATCGTCGGCTGGCTCGACCGCGACGGCAAGGGCCACGCCTCCGTCAACTACCGGCTGCGCGACTGGCTGATCTCCCGCCAGCGCTACTGGGGCTGCCCGATTCCCGTCGTCCACTGCCCTGCGTGCGGCATCGTGCCGGTCCCCGAGGACCAGCTGCCGGTCGTGCTGCCGGACATCGAGGACTACGCGCCGAAGGGCCGCTCGCCGCTGGCCGCGGCGACCGACTGGGTGACGACCACATGTCCCACGTGCGACGGGCCCGCGGAGCGCGAGACGGACACGATGGACACGTTCGTCGATTCGTCCTGGTACTTCCTGCGCTACTGCGACGCGAACAACGACGAGGCCGCCTGGGATCCCGCGATCGTCGGCGCATGGATGCCCGTCGACCAGTACATCGGCGGCGTCGAGCACGCGATCCTGCACCTGATGTACGCCCGCTTCTTCTGCAAGGCGCTGGCGGACCTCGGCCATCTCGACGTGCAGGAGCCGTTCGCCAAGCTCTTCACGCAGGGGATGATCACGAAGGACGGGGCGAAGATGTCCAAGTCCAAGGG
>DAIPYF010000080.1:0-10700 GCA_036782855.1 Solirubrobacteraceae bacterium | reverse complement strand
GGATGCGCCGCGCCTGCCAGCCGGGCTTCGCGGCCCAGCCGACCACCGCGCCGCCGATCGGGCGCGCCGCCGAGGCCGGCTTGCCGAGGCCCGCGCCGGTGGCGACGCCGTCGATCTTGAAGCGCCGGCCCGCCGCGGCGCGCGCGACGAGGATCTTCGTCTTCGCGCCGGTCCCCTCGCGCCAGGAGATGTAGGCGATGCCGTTCGGGTCCAGCGCCGCGGTCAGGCCGCTGACGTCCGAGCCGTTGCGGGCGCGCGCCGTCTGCGGCTTGGCGAACACCCCGCTCGACGCGCTGCCCCGGCGCAGCACGCGGATCGAGCCGCCGGGGCCCTCCCAGGCGACGAGCGCGCCGTTCGGGGCACCCGTGGCGGCGATGTCGCCGTCCTTCGCGGCCTTGCCGATCACGCGGTAGCGCCCCGCGCTGCCACGGTCGTCGAGCTGACTCAGCTCGGCGCGGCCGGCGCGCGTCCAGGCGACGAGCCCCGCCTCGCGCGGGCCGACCGCGACCGCGACGGGCCCGGCGCCCGTCAGCGACAGCACGCGCGGCTTGCCGAACGGGTTTCCGGAGAGCCGCGCGACGTATGCCGCGCGCCGGCCGGACGCGCGGGTCGCGTCGAAGCCGACGACCGTCGTCCCGGCCTGCGATATAGCGACGGACGGGTCGCTGAGGCGGTCGAAGTCGGCCGGCACGATCGTCGACGCCTCGCCGAAGCGGTCCCCGGCGTCGCGCACCAGCGCGCTGAAGGTGTCGGAGCCTCCGACGCGGAAGCGCACGACGATCGCACCCGCGCCGTCGCCGCCGCCCGCGGCGCCCGCGCCCTGCGCGAGCGCGGTGCTCGTGGTGAACGTCGGCACGCCGCCCGGGAACGGGACGGCGGAGTTCCAGGCGAAGGCGACGCCGTCGGGGACGGAGGCGACCCCGTCGCGGAGGAGGAGCAGCAGCGGCGCGTCGGAGCTCGACCCGGACATGACGCCGACGCCGTTCCCCGCGGCGTCGCCGGCGAGCGCGAGCGGCTGCGGCCGGGCGCCCGTGTAGATCGCCGATGCGGGCGACCACGCGGCCGCTCCTGCGGGCAGCAGCAGGCCGCAGGCCGTGGCCGCGAGGGCGGCCGCGGCGGTCGCCACGAGGGCTTGCCGCATGCGCAGGCCGTAGGCTAGGAGGCAATGGCCACCTGTCTTGTCACCGGCGGCGCCGGCTTTCTGGGATCGCATCTGTGCGATGAGTTGCTGCGTCGGGGTCATCGTGTCATCTGCGTCGACAATCTGGAGACGGGGTCGCTCGTCAACATCGAGCACATCCGGGTTCCGGAGTTCGTCCACGTCAACGCCGACATCACCGATGCGTACTTCGTGGACGAACCGGTGGACGTTGTGTACCACCTTGCGTCGCCCGCGTCGCCGATTGACTACCTGCGGCTGCCCCTCCACACGCTCAAAGTGGGGTCGCACGGGACCCATCACACGCTCGGATTGGCCAAGCTCCACCGCGCCCGCTTCCTGATCGCGTCGACCAGCGAGGTGTACGGCGACCCCAAGGAACACCCGCAGCGCGAGGACTACTGGGGGCACGTCAACCCGATCGGCCCGCGCGGCGTCTACGACGAGGCCAAGCGGTACGCCGAGGCCCTGACGATGGCCTATCACCGCCAGCAGGGCGTGGACACGGCGATCATCCGGATCTTCAACACCTACGGCCCGCGGATGCGCGCGCACGACGGCCGGGCGATCCCGACGTTCCTGCGGCAGGCGCTGGCGGACCGGCCGATCACCGTGTTCGGCGACGGCAGCCAGACCCGTTCGTTCTGTTACGTCGACGACCTGATCGCCGGGATGATCGCGCTGTCGGAGTCCGGCGAGCACCTGCCGGTGAACGTCGGCAACCCGGACGAGTTCACGCTCCTCGAGCTGGCCCAGGCGGTCATCGAGGTGACGGGGTCGCGGTCGGAGATCATCCACGAGGCCCTGCCGACCGACGATCCCCAGCAGCGGCGCCCCGACATCGGCCGCGCGCGCGAGCTGCTCGGCTGGGAGCCGAAGGTCGGCCTGCGCGAGGGCCTCCAGCGCACCATCGACCAATCGGGCGCCGAGGCGCTGCTCGGCCTCGGGAGGTAGGGCGCACCTTTCGGTGCGCCCCGGCGTTCACAACGCGAGGATGGCGACTTCCAGACATCTCGAGGGCACCACGGCCGCCGATGCCGCGGCCCCCGAGACGATGCCGTCCGCGGCCCGGTCGCTGCCCGACCTGGGCGACCACGAGCACGATCTGCGCCGCCGGCGCCCGCCGGGGCTCTCGTTCCTGCTGCGGATGGACACGCTGCGGCGGTTCGTGCGCATCCTCACCCTGCTCATCCTCGACGTCGCCGGGGTGTACGCGGCGCTGCTCGTCACGCTCGAGCTGAAGTCGCAGCTGCGCGGCGGCGCGACGTTCGCCGAGAACGCCTCGCAGGCCTACCACTACGCGACCTTCTCGATCATCCTCACGGTCCTGTTCTTCGCGCGCTCGGGCCTGTACGCGGACCGCTCGTCGCGCCCGGGCCTGCGCGCCGTCGTCTCGTCGCTGACGACGGTGACGGCCGTCGCCTTCCTCTACGCGAAGGTCGACGGCCAGGAGTTCTCGAGCTACTACATCTTCTGGGGTTCGCTGATCGCCGGCGTGGTCATCATCGGCGGGCTGCGCTGGTGCTACGACCGCTTGAGCGGCGTGCTGCTGCGCGCTGCGGGCTATCACCGGCGCGCGGTGCTCGTGGGGACCGGGCAGCACATCGAGTCCGTCGCCCACGCGCTCGACGCGGCGCCCGGCACCGTGTCCCCGATCGACGTCGTCGGCTTCATCTCGCTGACGCCGCGCCCGGACAACGGGATCAAGTCGCTCGGGCAGCT
Organism: Solirubrobacteraceae bacterium; assembly: GCA_036782855.1. Classification (GTDB taxonomy): domain Bacteria; phylum Actinomycetota; class Thermoleophilia; order Solirubrobacterales; family Solirubrobacteraceae; genus F1-60-MAGs163. The sequence goes on along the minus strand of DAIPYF010000080.1, from coordinate 7,819 downwards.
CAGGGACCTGAGCGAGGTGATCGAGCGCGAGCAGATCGACGAGGTGATCATCGCCGACCCGGCGTTCCCCCAGCAGGAGGCCGTCGAGCTGGTCGACGAGTGCCACCGGCGCGGCGTCCGCGTGCGGATCGCGCCGTCGACGATGGAGATCCTCGTCCACCGCGCGGACTTCGTCCCCGGCGAGGCGGTGCCGCTGTTCGAGCTGCGCGCCCCCGTGTTCGAAGGCTTCGACTGGGTCGTGAAGCGCACGTTCGACGTGCTCGGCTCCGTCGCCCTGCTGATGCTGCTGAGCCCGCTGCTCGCGCTGATGGCGGTCGCGGTGAAGGTCAGCTCGCGCGGGCCGGTCCTCTACCACTCGATGCGCCCCGGCATCGGCGGTGCGGTGTTCGCGTGTCTGAAGTTCCGCACGATGTACCACGACGCCGACGAGCGCCAGGCCGAGCTCGAGCATCACAACGAGGCGGACGGGGCGCTGTTCAAGATGCGCAACGACCCGCGCGTGACGGCGGTCGGACGGGTGCTGCGGCGCTTCTCGCTCGACGAGCTGCCGCAGCTGTGGAACGTGGCGCGCGGCGACATGTCGCTCGTCGGGCCGCGGCCGCTGCCCCAGCGCGACTACGACCAGCTCGAGGACTGGCACCGCAAGCGCAACCTCGTGCTGCCCGGCATCACCGGGCTGTGGCAGGTGTCCGGCCGCTCGGAGCTGGACTTCGACGACCTCGTCCGGCTCGACTTCCTCTACCTCGAGCACTGGTCGGTCTTCCTCGACCTCTCGATCCTCGTGAAGACGATCCCCGCGGTGCTCATGCGCCGCGGGGCGTTCTGAGCGGGGCGTGGAGGGCTGGCGCGACGCGGTCTGGCGGGCGGTGCCCGGCGACGCCGAGCCGGAGCGCTTCGCCGAGCGCCGGGAGCTGCTGCTGGCCGAGGTCGCCGGCGGCGACCGCGTGCTGGACCTCGGCTGCGGTGACGGGGCGTTCGCGGCGGCGCTGACGGGTGCGGGCGCCGTCGTGACGGCGGTGGACGTGTCGGGCGAGGCGGTGCGGCGCGCGCGGCGGCGGGCGCCGGGCGCGCAGGTCGAGCTGGTCGCCGAGGGCGGGGAGCTGCCGTTCGCCGAGGACGCGTTCGACCTCGTGTGGTGCGGGGAGACGCTCGAGCACGTCGCCGACGTCGCCGGCCTGCTCGCCGAGGTGCGGCGGGTCCTGCGCTGGGGCGGCACGCTGCTCGTGACGACGCCCAACGTGCCGCGCCTGGGCGTCGCCGTCGAGGCGCTGCGCGGGCGGCCGCTCGAGGAGCGCCTGGACCCGCGCGCCGACCACCTGCGCTTCTTCACCGCGCGCACGCTGGCGGGCGTGCTGCGCGACGCCGGGTTCGCCGAGGTCGCGGTGCGCGCGGCCGGCGGGCCGCCGGGTGCGCGGCGGACGCTGACCGCGGTCGCGCGCTGAGACGCGCCCTACTTCGACGCCTTCTTCTTCGCCTTCGCCTTCTTCACGCGCGCCCGCTCGGCCGCCGCCAGCTTGCGCGAGGACTCCAGGAAGATCGCCTGCGCCGGGGCCGAGCGCGGGTCGAGGTAGAGCGCGGGGCGCACGGTGCGCTGCGCGGCGGCGGCGTCTCCGGCGAGCAGCTGGAACTGCGCGAGCCGGATCCACGTGTCGGGCGTCGCAGGATGCAGCTGGACGGCGCGCTCGAGGGCGGCCTGAGCGGCGACGGGCTTCCGGGCGGCCGTCTCCACCTCGCTGAGGGCGAACAGCGGGTCGACCGACAGCGGGTCGATGTCCCCGGCCTCGACCGCGAGCGTGCGAGCCCGGTCGACCTCCCCCGCGGCGAGTGCGGCGAGCGCCTCGTCGGCGCGGTCCACGGCCGCCTGGGGCTGCGCGGCCGCCCAGGCGGCGACGCCCGCCAGCACGAGCACGGCCACGGCGGCGGCGATGCGCGCGCGGGACCGCACCCCGCGCAGCAGCGGCTCGCCCCACGGGCCACGGCCGGCGATCCAGCCGGCGCACAGCAGCGGGGGCACGACCGTCCCCGGGATGAACCACGTCCAGTCGACGAGCGAGTGCACGCCGAACACGACGACGACGCTGCCCATGGCGAGCAGCCCGACGCGCTCGGCCTCGCCGCCGTGGGCGCCCGGGCCGCGCCACGGGCCGGTCGCCCGCACGGCGGATGCCAGCCAGGCGGCGAGCAGCGCCAGCGTGAGAGCGAGCCCGATGATGCCGAGGTCGGCGGCCGTCTGCACGAGGTGCCCGTGGGCGTGCAGCACGTCGAGGTCGTCCTCGCGGAAGCGCAGGCGCGCGGTCGCGTAGCCGCCCGCGCCGACCCCCGCGAGCGAGCGCGCCTCGAAGATCGAGATCGCGTCACGCCAGTAGCGGGCGCGGACGCTGCCGATCGCGGTCAGCCGGCTCGGGTCGTTGCTCGGGGTGCTCGCGTTCGGGTCGGTCAGGCTCTTCCACGCCTTCGACACGCTGCCGCCGAGCCCGCGGTCGGTCGTCGCGAGAGCGCCGGCTGCCAGGATCGGCATCAGGGCGAGCACGACGAGGAAGCCGATGCCCCACGCGCGCCGCGTCCGCGCCGAGCGCACGCGACGGTCGCGCAGCCACGACGCGGTGAACCCGATGACGAGCAGCAGCACGACGAGCACCGCGACCAGCACGCCCAGCTCGGTCCCCGCGTTCGAGCGGATCGCGAGCGGGATCTGGTCCTTGCTCAGCCCGTCCTGGCTGAACGCCCACCACGCGGCGATCCCGCCGAGCAGCGCACTCGGCAGCAGGACCGTCGCCGAGCGCAGCCGCAGCGGCGTGACCGCGAACCACACGCCGAGGCCGATCCCGGCGGCCAGCAGCGATCCGCGCGAGTAGGCGAGCAGGATCGTGAGGACGAGGACGCCCGTCGCGGGGTAGGCGAGCGCCGCCAGCCCGGCGTGCCCGTCGCGGCGGGCACCGAGCCAGACAGCGGGCGGCAGCCCGAGCGCCGCGGTCAGCCCGACGGCGTTCCAGTACTCGAACGGCTCGCGCAGCCGCCCGTAGGTCTCGTCCTCGGCGAGCCATTCCGGGAACACCTTCGTCAGCAGTGCGAACCCGCTCACGAGCAGCGCGGCGACGAGCACGCCGCCGAGCAGCGCCCGCCAGCGATCGGGCACGAGCCGCACGAGTGCGATGCCCGACGCGAGCACCGCGAAGGCGGTGATGGTCCGGTTCGCCTCGACCCACGCGACCGACGGCTGGATCGCCCAGACGATCGAGACGCCCGTGAACACGGCGAACGCCGCCATCAGCGCGAGCGTGCCCGCGCCCCAGGGCCGCCGGCCGGTGCGACCGGCGAGCAGCGCCGCGGCGCACAGGACGCCGGCGAGCAGGTTGAGCACGATCTCCGTCGTGGTGACCGGCTGCAGCTGCAGACCGCCCTTGGCGCCGAGCGCGACCGCCGCCATGCCGGCGCCGAGCGCGATCGTCAGCAGCGGCTCGACCGTGCCGGAGAACCGCGAGCCGCCGGCCGGCGCCGCCGCGGCAAGCGGCGGCACGGCCGTCGCGTCAGGACCTGCGACGGTCGCGGACACGCGGGACCAGGACGGAGACGGTGGCGCCCACGCCGATCAGGGCGATGAGGGCGAGGGCGGCGAGCAGCGGCCCGGGCAGGTCGGAGAGCCCGGCGGCGACGGCGCGCCCGGCGCCGAGCGTGCTCGGCTCGACGACCTCGCCGGCGATGGTGACGGGCCCGCCGCCGGTTTTCACCGCGGCGGCGACCGCCTGCTTCTGGGCGGGCGTCGCGGTCGCGAGCGGGTCGGGCGCGCTGAGGGCGCTGATGGTGCGCGAGCTGGCGGGCGCGGCGCCCGAGCGGCCCGCGGCCTGCGCGCTCGCGGACGCGAGCTGGGCGGCGCGCAGGACGTCGCGGCAGTTCGTGTACTGGTCGGCGTCGGCGGGGATGTTCGCGAGCGCCTCGCGGTAGTCCTTCTGCGAGTACGTGCCGTTCACCCGCTCGTCGCGGCAGGCGTCCTTCAGGAGCTCCTGGTAGTCGGCGAGCGCGACGGTGGGCGTGACGAGGCTCGCCAGCACCAGCGCGGGCACGAGAAGACGGCGCAGCACGGCGGCCAACGCTAGCGGCCCTTCCGCCCGGACGACGCACTCGCCAGTGCATCGCCGACGGCCGCCGCCCAGGCCTCGGGCGTGTACGCGGCGATCGCGGCGGCGCCCGCGGCGCCCAGGCGCGCCGCCTCGCGCGGGTCGGCGCGCAGCCGTGCGATGGCGGCGGCGAGCGCGGCGGGGTCGCCGGCGGGCACGACGAGGCCGGTCTCCCCGTCGCGCACCAGGCCGCCCGCGGCGGCGCCGACGGCGTCGGTGGCGATGACGGGGGTGCTCGCGGACATGGCTTCGTTGACCACCAGCGCCCACGGCTCCCGGAAGGCGCGCGTGGGCACCGATGGCACGACGAGAACGTCCGCCGCCGCGTACATGTTGCGCAGACCCTCGGGGTCGAGCGGGCCGAGCGCGGCGACGCCCGCGGGCGCGGCCCCGCCGGGCAGGTCCGCGGCGCGCGGGCCGGCGAGCGCGAGCACCTCGCCCGACGTGGCCAGCGCGGTCCGCTCCCACGCGTCGAGCAGCACGCCGACGCCCTTGACGGGGGTCGTGCGGCCGACGTAGAGGGCGAGGAAGCCCGGGTCGCCCGCGCGGGCGCGGGCCGCCGCGACGCCGGCCGGGTCGGGCGCGGCGCCCCAGAACGCGCCGTCGACCGCGTGGGGGGCGACGTGCACGTTGCGCGCCCCGTGCGAGCGGGCGTAGGCGGCGACGTGCTCGCCGTAGGCGATCGTCGCGTCGGCCGAGCGCTCGATGTGCCGCACGAGCGGGATCGCCGCGAGGTGGGCGGGCGTCGCGACCTGCGCCCAGATCCCCGTCCAGTAGAGGAATGGCACGCCCGCGCGGCGCGCGCCGGAGTAGGCGGCGGGGAGCGCGATCCGCCCGGCGCTCGTCGCGATCGCCGCGCGGTACCGCCCGCTCGCCGCGACGCCGTAGACGCCGCGCTGGGAGACGCGGCGGAACGGCACGCCCGGATCGTCCACGCCCGCCGTCGCGTGGTGCTGCCGGCCGTCGTAGATCGCGACCTCGAGGCCCTCGCGCTCGTGCAGCGCGCGCAGTGACGCCACGCGGTCCGGCGGGACGAGCGTCGTGACGAGGAGGACGGGGCGGTCGCTCACGGCTCCAGCGCCTCCGCGTAGGCGGCGAGCGTCGCGCGCCCGCACGCCTCCCAGGTGAACGCGGCCTCGACGGTCTCGCGGGCGCGCAGTCCGAGGTCGCGCAGCATGCCGGGGTCGTCCACGAGCGCGTCGATCGCCGCGGCGAGCAGCTCGACGTCGGCGGGCGGGACGAGCCGGATGCCGTCGCCCGCGCGCGCGATCTCGACCGGCCCAGGCTCGCCGAGCGCCCCGAGCGCGGGCACCCAGCCCGCCATCGCCTCGATGTACGCGACGCCGAACGCCTCGTCGACGCTCGGCATGACGAACGCGTGGCAGCGCCGCGCGCGCCGCAGTGCCTCCGCGTGGTCGAGCTGGCCGGTGAACTCCACGCGGTCCTCCAGGCCCAGCTCGCGCGTGAGCCGCTGCAGCGGCCCGCGCTCGGGGCCGTCGCCGATGACGAGGTAGCGCAGGCCGGGCCGGCGCTCGCGCAGCACCCACAGCGCGCGCAGGACGTCCGCGTGGCGCTTGCGCCCGACGAGGTGCGCGACGGTGACGAGCGTGAGCGGGCCGGTGCCCTGGGCGGGGGCGGCGGGCAGGTCGGTGCCGAGCCGCACGACGCGCGCGCGGCGCGCGCCGAGGTCCCCCGCGGCCCGCGCGATGCCCTCGCTGTTGCAGAGGACGAGCGCCGCGGCGCCGAACGCCCGCTGGATCGCCGTGCGCCCGTCCGCGTGGAGGACGGCGGTGTGGAAGACGTCGGCCCCGTGCTCGGAGATGACGAGCGGGACGTCGCAGCCGGCGCGCAGCACCGCGTCGGCGGCGGGCACCGCGTTGTGCGCGTGGATCAGGTCGTACGGGAACTCGCGGCGGATGCGGCGCAGCGCGCGCCGGACGGCGGGGGCCGCCCCGCGGCCCCCGCGCCCGTAGGCGCGGGCGCGCGGCGGGGAGACGGAGCGCACCGAGCTCACGGGGATCCCGTCGAGGTCGAGCCGGCGCGGGTGGCGCGCGAGGCGCAGCGCCGCGGCGGGCATGTCGCGGCGGCGCGTCGCGGCCGGCGGGACGATGCGGTGCAGGACGAGGACGCGCACCTCGGCGCCCGCGTCGCGCGCGGCCCGCGCCTGCTCGTGCGCCCAGATGCCGAGCACCGGGTCGTCGGCGCGCGGGTAGAACTCGGAGACGACGAGGACCTTCACGCGGGGGCGATGATCTCGAGGGTCGGGAACGACGCCGCGAACCGGGTCGCGTCGCGGGTGAGGAGTCGGTGGCCGGCGACGGCGGCGTGGGCGCCGATGAAGAAGTCCGGGAGCGTCGCCGCGCGGCGCCCGCCGCGGCGGCGGTAGCGCGCGTGCGCCTGCCCCGCGAGGAAGGCGGCCGCCCACGGGATCGGCTCGCGGGCGAAGAGCCGCTCGGGCATCAGGCGGTCTGCCTCCTCGGCGGTGCCGAAGTTCGCGGACGCCTCGGCGAAGACCACCGGGTTGATGACGAGCGGCCCCTCGCCGGCGGCGGTGAGCAGCGCCTGCGTCGACCACGGCGCCCAGGTGGCGTCGTCGGTGAGCAGGTCGAGCAGGACGTTCGCGTCGACGAGCGTCGCGCGACGCGGGTGCTCAGTCGTCGCCACGCGTCAGCGCCATGATCTCGTCGGTCGTCATCCCCAGGCCCTTGCCCGCGCCGCGCAGGCGCTCGATCAGGTCCTGCCCCGGGGTCTTCGCCGCGCTCTTGCGGATGACGATCGCGTCGTCCTGCGCCGCGAACTCGACTTCGGTGCCCGGCTCGATGCCGAAGCGCTCGCGCAGGTCGATCGGGATCGTCACCTGGCCCTTCGTCGTGACCCGCATGGGTCGCCTCCTCAGCGGTCAGAGTAATACCGGTAGGAATCCTACTTCACGGTCACGGTGCGCACCGTGCGCACGTCGTCCCGTGTCACGTAGGCGCGGCCGGCGAGGAACTCCCGGGCCTCCGCGATCGCAGCCTCGCGCGGGTAGGTCGCGGCGGCGGGGCGCAGCGTGTGGCCGACGGGCGTCGCGTCGACGATCCCGATCGGCCAGCCCTGCCCTGCCGCGACGGCCGACCAGTGCGCGTCGAGCCCCCAGCCCATCCGCAGCCCCTCCGGGAACGGCAGCAGCGTCCCGAACACGGGCGCCGCGAACGCCGTCACCGGGCCGATCTCCACGAACGTCGTCTCGCGCGCGATCACGCCCGGCACGCGGCGCGTCACGTCCCACGCGGCGTGCGAGCGCAGCCGGTGCGCGGGCTGCGCGAGCAGCAGGCCGGCGGACTCGGCGGCGCCGAGGAAGCGGTCGAGGAACCCGGCCGGCAGGTCGACGTCGTCGTCGAGCACGAGGAGCCAGTCGAGCGCGTGCAGGTCGCGGCCGGCGAGCAGCTCGTTGAGGCGCTCGAACTTGCCGGCGCCGGTCGCCGGGGCGGCGAGGTACTCGACGTCGTGGCGGGAGCGGGCGAGCTCGGCGCGGGCCTGCGGCACGCGGTTCTCCACGTCCTCGCGGGCGACGGTGAGGATCAGCACGCGGCGGCGCGGCAGGGCGGCGGCGGCGCGGTCCAGGCGCCGGCGCGCGGGCGACAGCGCGGCCCGCGCGTCGAGCGCGCGGTCGCGCAGCCCGGCGAGCTGCCGCCGGCGCCCGCCGCCGGTGCCGCCACGGCCGG
>DAIPYF010000079.1:2657-11007 GCA_036782855.1 Solirubrobacteraceae bacterium | reverse complement strand
CCCCCCCGCCCCGCCAGTGCATGACGGTGCCGCCGGCAAAAGGCCCGCCGGCCCGGACCAGGACGATGTCATCCGAGATGCGCCGGCTTTCCCCCGACCATGCCACGACGGCCGGATGCGGCCGCGTCACCCACTGCCGGTCATCGCCGTGAAGATAGATGGGCACGCCGTCGAAGGCATCGCTCCAGTCGGCGACGGCGCCATAGAAATGCGGGTGCGGGACCGCAATCGCCTTCAGCCCGCCGAGCGATTTCACATGCGCGACAGCTTCCGCCGTCACCAGCGGCACGCGGGCGACCGTGCGGCCGCGCCGCGTGACGAGCAGCTCGCCGACCCGCGTCCCCCGTGCCACCGGGCCCTCGAGCTCCGCCGGGAGGCCCGTCGCCTTCAGCCGCGGGCGCTCCCCGCGCCGGACGACCACGCGCACCGTGCGCTCCGGCACGATCGCGGCGCGGCGGTCCTGGTCGGTCACGGGCACCCGCGCGACCGTGGTCGCCGGCGATGCGGCCGTGACGCGCCGGTACCGCGTGAATCCCCAGCGCAGCAGCGCGAGGGTGTCGGCGTTGCGGGCCGCCTCGCTCGGCGTGCCGAGGACGACGCTCACGAGCTCCACGCCGTTCCGGCTGCCCGAGCCGACGAGGCACCAGCCCGCCGACTGAGTGTGACCGGTCTTGACCCCGCTCACCCAGGAGACCGCGCCGACGAGCGTGTTGCGGTTGGCCAGGACGCGGACGCGGTCGCCGCTGCGGATCACGACGGTCGGCCGGTTCATCACGGCGCGGGCGAACGCGTTGCGCCGGACGAGCAGCGCGAGCTTGGCCAGGTCGCGGGCGGTCGAGGCGTTGCCCGCGGAGAGGCCGATCGGGTCGTCGAAGCTCGTCCGCGTCAGGCCCGCGCGGCGCGCGCGCTGGTTCATGAGACGCACGAACCCGCGCGTCGAGCCGCCGACGTTCACCGCGATCGTGGCCGCCGCGTCGTTGCCGCTCGCGACGAGCAGCGCCCGGACGAGGTCCGCGTTCGTGACGCGCTCCCCCGCGCCGAAGCCCGCGACGGACTCCGCGGGCGCGGCCGCGTAGCCCACGGTCGTCATGCGGTCCGAGAGGCGGCGGCCCTCGGGGGCGAGCAGCGCCGTCATGAGCCTCGTGATCGAGGCGGTCGGCCTGCGCCGGTCGGGGCCGCGCGACGTGACGGCGTCCCCGGTCTGGGGCTGCACGAGGATGGACGACGGGGCCGAGAGCGCGGGGGGCGTGGCCGCCGTCGCCGGGGACGGGCCCGCCCCGAGCACCGGCGCGGCGAGCGCCGCGACCGCGAGCGCCGCGCGCAGGCGCCCGCTCACGAGCGGAGCTTGAGACGCTGGCCGGGCTGCAGCGCCTGGACGTCGACGTCCGGGTTCAGCGACTGGAGCTTCGCGACCGGGACGCCGGTCTCCAGCGCGATCGACGACAGCGTGTCCCCGCTGCGGACGACGTACGTCCTGCTCCCGGTCACGGTCTTCGTGGTCGAGCCGCCGGTGGACGTGCCGGTCGTGCGCTGGGCCGCGGGGCGCGACGAGGAGCCCGATCCGCCGCCGTCGTCGCCGACCCCGGCTTTCAGGATCCCGTACGCCGTGACCCCGACGGCGACGATGGCGACCGGGGCGAGCCAGCGCGATGGCGAGCGACGAGCCATGGACCGAACTCTAGGACAGGCCCCAGGCGGCAGCGCGCAGGCGCTCGGCCTCGGCGCGAGCCGCCGCGCCGGGATCGCCGCCCGCCTGTTCGTGTGCGGCGACGATCGAGCGTGAGGCGGTCACCAGGCCCGCCGCGCGTCCCGGCGCGAACGCCGGCGCCAGGTCCTCGACCCGCCCACCCTGCGCGCCGACGCCCGGGAGGAGGAACGGCGCGCGCGGCATCAGCTCGCGCAGACGGCCGATGTGCTCCGGGGCGGTGGCGCCTACGACCGCCCCGACGTCGCTGAGCGGGGCGTCGCCGGACTCGTCGAGGCTCGCGACGAGCGCCGCCACGCGCTCCCAGACCGTCCCGCCGCCGGCGACCGGGAGGTCCTCGACATCCGCGGCGCCGGGGTTCGACGTGCGCACGAGCACGAACACGCCCGCGCCGCTCGCGCGCGCGCCGCCTGCGAGCACCGTGAGGGTGTCGCGACCCATGTAGGGGTTCACCGTGAAGGCGTCCGCCCCGAGCCCGGGCGCATCGCCGTACGGGGTCGGGGTGCTCCCGGCGAGCGCCTGCGCGTAGGCCGCGGCCGACACGTCGATGTCGCCCCGCTTGCCGTCGGCGAGGACGAGCAGGCCGGCGCCGTGGGCGTGCGCGACGGTCGCCGCGAGCGCGTCCCAGCCCGCCGCGCCGAGCCGCTCGAAGCAGGCGAGCTGCGGCTTGACGGCGACGCACGCCGGGCCGGCCGCGTCGATCACCGCCCGGCAGTGCGCGACCACCGCGGCTGCGGCGCGCGCCGCGACCACCCCCGTTCCCGGGACCGTCTCGAGGGCCGCGGGCCAGAGCCGCGCGGGATCGGGGTCCAGCCCGAGGACGACCTGTGACTCACGCGCCGCGACGGCGCGGGTCAGCCGGGCCGCGAAGCCCTCAGGTGCAGGGGGCGTGCTCAGCTGTTGACCGACTTCTTCAGATGCGAGCCGGCCGTGAACTTCGGCGCGCGGGCTGCGGCGATGCGGATGCGCTCGCCGGTGCGCGGGTTCACGCCCTCGCGCTCGTTGCGGTGCGCCACGTGGAACTTGCCGAACCCGGAGAAGGTGACGTCACTGCCCCGCTTCAGCGTGTCCTCGATCGTCGAGAGCATCGCGTCGACGGCATCGGCCGCCTGCTTCTTCGTGAGATCGGCGCGGTCGGCGATGTGATCGATGAACTCGGACTTCGTCACGGCGGGCTCCTCCTGCTCAGGTGGTGGTGTGCGCGGCCAGTGTTCATGCCGGTTCGGACGACAGCACCGCGGGCTCGGCGCCTGCCGGGCCGGGGTCGTCGTGCCCTGCTGGGACGATACGCGCGATGTCGCTCGACCGCATCGCCTGGATCGTCACCGTCGCCGTGTGCCTGCTCGGCGCGGTGCTGCTGTTCGTCGCCGGCTACCAGGGGTACGGCGCGCTCGCGATCGCGGTCGGTGCGGCGGCGGGCATCAACCTCGTGCGGGTCTAGCGGTCCCGCACGGGCTCGGTGTGGACGACCACCTCGGCGACGTCCGCCAGGGTGCCCTCCGCGCGCGCCTCGATGCGCGCGGCGACCTCATGGGCGGTGGCGAGCGTGTCCCCTCCCGGCAGCTCGATCGTCATGAACGCGACATTGCCGCGCGGCTCGCGGTGGACCCGCACCTCCCGCGCCGGGCGGCCGGTGACGTCCGCGGCGATGCGCTCCAGGCCCGCACGCAGGTCGGCGAGTTCGTCCGGAGGGGGCACCGTGGCGGCCAGCGCGCCGGCGAGCGGCTCGAGGTGCACGTACACGCCGGCGACCTGCGGCACGGCGTCGCGGATCGCGCGCTCCACCTCGTCGGCGATGCCGTGCGCCTCGGCGAGCGTCTCGTCGGCGGGCAGCTTCACGTGCAGGCTCACGTCCATGCGGCCTCCGTCGACCACGACCGACCGCACGTTGTGCACCTCGCGCACCCGCCGCACCGACAGCGCGGCCCCGGGGGCGCGCTCGCGCAGGTCGGCGCTCTCGCGCTGCTCGATGTGGACGGTGACGTCGCTGCGCGGCAGCGCCCCCTGGATCGCGCGCTCGACGTTGTCGGCGACCGCGTGGCCCTGGCCGACGGCGGCGTCCGGCGCCACGCCGATGACCGCGTCCACGAAGGCGCGCCCGCCCGCCTCGCGGACGCGCAGCCGGCGCACCTCGGCGCGCGGCTCGACCGCGGCGATCGCGGCGCGAGCGATCTCCGCCGCCTCCTGGGGCGCCTGGTCCATGAGGACCTGCACGTTCTGGCGCATCAGCCGCACGGCGGCGACCACGACCAGTGCGGCGACGAACAGCGCCGCCCAGGCGTCCGCGGAGCCGTAGCCGGCGCGCACGAGCAGCAGGCCGACGATGACCGCGAGCGTCCCGGCGAAGTCGGAGGCGAAGTGCAGCGCGTTCGCGGCCAGCGCCGCGCTCGAGTGCTCCTTTGCGGCCCGTGCCGAGATGACGGCGCGGGAGACGTCGACGATCAGCACCACGCCGAGGACGAGGAAGGCCCACCAGGTCGCGTCGACCTCCGCGGCGCTGCGCCCCGTCAGCCGGCTGATGGACTCGTAGACGATCACGCCGCTCACGACGAGCAGGAACGCGCCCTCGGCGAGCGCGGCGAGGTGCTCGGCCTTGCCGTGCCCGTACGGGTGCTCGCGGTCGGCCGGCCGGATCGCGACCCGCAGCGCGTAGAACGTCAGGACGGCGGCGACGAGGTCGGTGCCCGAGTGCGCCGCCTCGGCGATCATCGCCAGGGACCCGGTGAGCAGGCCGGTGACGAGCTTCAGGCCGACCAGGAAGAGCGCCGCGGCGATCGAGAACAGCGCCGTCCGCTGCTGGGGGGCCATCGAACGGCCCGCCGCCGGCGTCGCGGCGGTCAGCGCGCCGTCAGCCATGCGAGAAGCTCGCGTGCGGCGCGGCCGCGATGGCTGATCGCGTCCTTCTCGGCGACCGACAGCTCTGCCATCGTCCGCCCGGACGCCTCGTCGGCGGGCACGAACGCGGGGTCGTAGCCGAAGCCGCCGGTCCCGCGCGGCGTGGTCGTCATCCTTCCGGCACAGCGGCCTTCGAACGTCTGCTCGTCCCCGCTCGCGGGATCGGTGAACGCGATGGCGCAGACGTACTCCAGCGCAGCCCCGTCGGGGACGCGCTGCAGCAGCAGGCGCAGGTTGTCCGAGTCGCCGGCGTTCTCGCCCGCCCAGCGCGCCGAGCGCACGCCGGGATCCCCGCCGAGCATCGGCACGGCGATCCCCGAGTCGTCCGCGAACGCCGCCATCCCGGTCGCGGCGGCCGCCGCGCGGGCCTTGCCCAGGGCGTTCTCGGCGAACGTCTCCCCCGTCTCCGGCGGCAGCACGACGGCCTCGGGCAGCTCGACGACCTCGTGCCCCGGCAGGAGCTCGGCGAACTCGCGCGCCTTGTGCGCGTTGCGGGTCGCGAGCACGAGGCGCATCAGGCCGCCGAGCCCTCCGCGACGGCCCGGTCCTGGGCGGCCCGCAGCTCGGTGATGCCCTTCGCGGCGAGCGCGAGGAGGTCGTCCAGGTGCGCGCGGTCGAGCGGCATGCCCTCGGCGGTCGCCTGGACCTCGACGAGCGACCCCTCCCCCGTCATGACGACGTTCGCGTCGACCTCGGCGCCGGAGTCCTCGGGGTAGTCGAGGTCGAGCAGGGGCGTGTCGCCGACGATCCCGCACGAGACCGCCGCGACCGAGCCGATCAGCGGCAGGCGCTCGATGCGCTCCTCGGCGACGAGCCGCGCGCAGCCGAGCGCGATCGCCACGTAGGCGCCGGTGATCGACGCGCAGCGGGTGCCGCCGTCGGCCTCGAGGACGTCGCAGTCGACGTAGATCGTGCGCTCGCCGAGCGCGGCGGGGTCCACGACTCCGCGCAGCGAGCGGCCGATCAGCCGCTGGATCTCGACGCTGCGCCCGTCGAGGCGCCCCTTGGAGATGTCGCGCTGCTTGCGGTCCCCGGTGGAGGCGGGGAGCATCCCGTACTCCGCGGTCACCCAGCCGAGACCGGACCCCGTGCGCCAGCGGGGCACGCCCTCCTGGATCGAGGCGGTGCAGATGACGCGCGTGCCGCCGCAGGCGATGAGCGCCGAGCCCGTCGCCGTGCGGACGAACCCGGGCTGGATGACGACGGGGCGCAGCTCGTCGGGCGCGCGGCCGCCGGAGCGCTCGGGAGCCGGGCTCATCGGGTCGCCTCGATCGGAAGATGGACCTGCTCGACGGCGCCGAGCGGGAGTTGCAGGAAACGGGTGCCGAGCATGCGGAAGGCCTCAGGGTCGCCGGTGGACAGGAAGCGGTAGTCGCCCTCACCCTCGCGGGTGCTGGCCAGGCCGCGGGAGCCGAGGGCGTGCTCGACCTGGCGGGCCAGGGCGGCGCCGGACGTGACGATCTCCACGCCGCCGCCGAGCATCCGCTGGAGCATCGGGCGGATCAGCGGATAGTGCGTGCAGCCCAGGATCACCGTGTCGACACGCGCCTCGCGCAGGGGCGCGACGGCGGCGCGGACGACCGCGACGACCTCGTCGTCGAAGGGGAAGCCCGCCTGGATGATCGGTGCGAGATCCGGTGTGGCGACGGACACGAGGTCCACGTGCGGGTCGGCGGCGTGGACGGCCTCGGCGTACGCGCCGCTCGCGACGGTCGCCGGCGTCGCGAGCAGCCCGATCCGCCCGCTGTGCGTCGCGGTGACGGCCTGCACGGCCTCGGGACGCACGACGCCGAGGACGTCGACGCCGAGGGTCGTCTGGCGCATCCGGGCCTGCAGCGCCGGCAACGCCGCGGCCGTGGCCGAGTTGCATGCCACGACGATCAGCTTCGCCCGCCGGGCCAGCAGCTCGTCGGCGATCTGCAGGCTGAACCGCTCGAGGTCCTCGCGGCCACGATCCCCGTACGGGAAGCGCGCGGTGTCGCCGAGGTACACGTAGTCCTCGTGCGGGAGCTGGACGAGCAGCTCGTGCAGCACGGTGAGGCCGCCGACGCCGGAGTCGAAGACGGCGATCGGCCGCTCACGCGGATCGCTCGAGCCGGGCACGTCAGCAGGGTACCCGCGACCGCGGCGCGCGGGATCCCTATCCCCCGCCCTTGCCGACCTGCTCGACGGCGGTCTTCATCTTCGCGACGACCGCCTGGGCGATCCCACCGCCCTTCAGCCCGCCGGCGGCGGCGATGACGCCCGCCAGAACACCGGCGACGAGCAGGATCAGCGCGACGTACTCGACGGTGCCCTGCCCGGCGGGACAGCCGATCCGGGTTCGAACGCGCTGCAGGCCGCCGCGGGTGCGGCCGGTCGGGGTCTGGGTCATCGGATCCTCCTGGGGAGTCGGTGTGGTCGCCGGCGATGCTCGGCGAGATCGTGTGACGACTCCAGAGCGCGTCTGCGGCGATTCAGCGCCGAAAGCGCGGCCTCTACGTTGCGGCCGAGTGGGCGCGGGACCCGGGTGACGACCGGTGCCGGACGGTAGACTCGGCACGGAGGCGCTCCGACGGGCGCCGCTCCTGTCCATGGGCATCAAGAACCGGATCCTGCGACGCGCGCCCGGCCCGGAGACCCCGGTCCCGGACGACGCCACCACCGAGTTCCCCGTCGCGCCCGCCGAGCCGGCGCCGCAGGGCGATCCCCTGACGGGCGCGACGGCCGTGCACGAGGCGGGCGCCGAGCCGGCGCCCCAGGCCGACCCGGCCGAACACGCCCCCCAGGGCGACGCGCTGGCCGCCGAGCCCGCCGTCGCGGAGGAGACCCCCGCCCCGCTCCCGCCGCTCCCGCCCCGCCGACCGGGGTTCCGCGAGCGCGGACAGCTGCGCCGCCGGCTGCGCTTCCTGCGCGAGGCGCGGGAGCTGGGCTTCCGCGACCTCGGCGGCCTCGTCTTCGACCAGCATCGCTTCCAGCGCCCGAACGACGCGCTCGTGCAGGGCAAGGTCGCGGCGATCGACGGCGTCGACCGCGAGCTGCGCGTGATCGAGGACGTCCTCGCCGCGCGGCGCCCGTACGAGGAGCTCTTCGTCGCCGGCGTCTCCGCGTGCCCGCGGTGCGGTGCCCTGCACGGGAGCGACGCGCGGTTCTGCCCGCACTGCGGGCTGGACTTCCGCGGCCCGCGCTCGGTCGCCGGGATGTGGACCGACGGCGCGGCGTCCACCGCCACCGCAACGTCCCCGGGCCAGTCGGCCCTGTTCGACCCGCAGGCCGCGTCGGCCGACGTGCCCGCGCCGCCGCCGCCCGCGTGAGCATCACACCGGTCACGCCGCAGGGCCCGGAGGCCGCGCCTCCCCCGGGCACCAGCCCGTGCCCCCGCTGCGGCGAGCTGCTCGCTCACGACCAGGACTGGTGCCTGCGCTGCGGCGACCCCGCCCGGACCGTCATCGCCGCGACACCGCGGTGGCGCCGGCCGATCGCCGCGATCCTCGCGCTCGGGGCGATCGCCCTCGGCGTCCTGACCGCGGCGTTCATCGGGCTCACCGACGACGACCCACCGCCGCCGCGCACGATCACGACGACGACGACCCTGCCGCCGGGCGCGACGCCGCCGCCGGGGGTCCAGACCGTGCCCGAGACGACGGCGGCGACGACCACCACGACCACCACCACGACCACGACGACGGCGAGTGGCGGCATCGCGACGACCCCGGCGACCGCGGCGGGCACGCCGATCTCGGGGAGGTTGCCGAGCATGTCGCGGCCGGA
>DAIPYF010000079.1:0-2647 GCA_036782855.1 Solirubrobacteraceae bacterium | reverse complement strand
CGCACCGCGCGGCTCGTCGTGGTCTTGCCGAAGGTGCCGACGACGGCGACGACGAGCGAGAAGTGAGCCGTCAGCGCGCGGCGAGCCGTGCCGCCGCCGCGTCGGCGAGCGGGTGCGCGGGCGCCGGCTCGGCCGCGAGGTCGCCCGGGTCGCGCGCAAGCGTCTCGAGCGTCGCGGCCAGCGAGCCGGCCAGCGCCGCCAGGTCGTAACCGCCCTCCAGGACGAGGCCGACCGGCGCCTGCATGTCGGCCGCCAGGCGCCGCACGCTCGCGGCCATCGCGGCGAACCCCGCCTCGGTGACCGTGCAGCCCGCGAGCGGGTCCGCCGCATGCGCGTCGAACCCGGCGGACACGAGCACGAGCTGCGGTTCGTAGGCGCGCGCCGCGGGCACGACGACGTGATCGACGAGTGCCCGGTAGACCGCGTCGCCGCTCCCCGCCGGGACCGGCAGGTTCAGCGTGAACCCCTCGCCGGCGCCCGACCCGCGGTCGCTCGCCGCCCCGCTGCCCGGATAGAGCGGTGCCTGGTGGATCGAGACGAACAGCACGCGCGGGTCGGCGTGGAAGATGTCGTTCGTCCCGTTCCCGTGATGCACGTCCCAGTCGAGGATCAGGACGCGCTGCAGGCCGTGCTCGTCGATCGCGTGGCGGGCGGCCACGGCGACGCTGTTGAAGAGGCAGAACCCCATCGCCCGCCCCGCCTCGGCGTGATGCCCGGGCGGGCGGTGCAGGGAGGCGGCTACGGGTGCGGTCCCCGCGAGCAGCGCGTCGACGACGGCGGCGGCACCGCCCGCCGCGTGCAGGGCCGCCGCGAAGGACCCCGGGGAGACGATGGTGTCCGCGTCGAGCGCCCCGCCGCCCGCCGCGCAGGCTGCTGCGATCGCCTCACGGTGTCCCGGCGCGTGGACCGCGTCGATCAGCGCGGGTCCGGCGGGCGCCGAGTCCCGGACGGCGTAGCCGAGCCAGGCGCGCGCCTCCAGCTCCCGCTCGATCGCCTCCATGCGCGCGATGCGCTCGGGGTGCTGGCCGGTGTCGTGGTGGAGCGAGGCGTCGTGGCGCAGGATGAGCGGGCGCACGGGTGGGTACGGTACCCGCGCATGGGCGCCCCCGAGCGGATCGACGCGGACGTGGCGGTCATCGGTGCCGGCGTCGCCGGCCTGTACGCCGCCCTCACCGCCGCCCAGGCGGGTGCGCGCGTCGCGGTCATCAGCGCCACGCCGCTCGCGCAGACCGCGAGCTACTGGGCGCAGGGCGGCCTCGCCGCCGCCCTGGCGATGGACGACTCGCCGCAGCTGCACCTGCAGGACACCGAGCGCGCCGGGCGCGGGCTCGTGCGCCGGTCCGCCGCGGCGGTGCTGACGAACGAGGCGCCCGAGATGATCCTCGCGCTGCAGCGCGAGGGCGTCGTGTTCGACGCGGACCGCTACGGCAACCTCTCGCTCGGCCTGGAGGGCGGCCATTCGCGGCGGCGGATCGTGCACGCCGGCGGCTCGGCGACGGGCCGCCGCGTCGCGCGCGAGCTGTCCGCCACGCTCGTCGCGCAGCCCGAGGTGCTGGTGCTGGAGCGGACCCGCGCCGCGGACCTCTGGGTCGAGGACGGCCGTGTGACCGGCGTGCTGTGCGAGGACGGTCTCGCCGTGCGCGCGCGCGGCACGATCATCGCCGCCGGCGGCGCGGCCGCGCTCTGGCGCCGCACGACGAATCCGCCCGGCTCGCTCGGGATCGGGCTGCTGCTCGCACAGCGCGCGGGGGCCGCGATCGCCGACCTGGAGTTCGTCCAGTTCCATCCGACCGCCGTCACCGGCGTCGCCGGGCGCGAGGGCTTCCTCGTCACCGAGGCGATCCGCGGCGAGGGCGCCACCCTGCACGGCCCCGACGGCGAGCGCTTCGTCGACGAGCTCGCACCGCGCGACGAGGTCTCCCGCGAGATCTGGGAGGTCATGAACCGGACCGGGGCGCCGTCGGTCCGGCTCGACATGCGCGAGGTGGACCAGGCCGGTTTCCCGAACGTCGTGGAGGCGCTGCGGCAGTCCGGCCTCGATCCCGCGACGCAGATGATCCCGGTCGCCCCGGCCGCGCACTACGTGATGGGCGGCGTCGTCACCGACCTCCACGGCAGCGCCGGCGTCCCGGGGCTCTACGTCATCGGCGAGTCCGCGTGCACCGGCCTCCACGGCGCCAACCGCCTCGCCTCGAACTCGCTGTCGGAGTGCGCGGTGTTCGGTGCCCGTGCGGCGCGCGCCGCACTCGACGAGCCGGCACCACCCCCGGCGGGGACACCTCCGGCGCCCGAGCCCATCGTCGTCCCCACGCGCGCGACCCAGGACGCGATGTGGCGCGACGCCGGCCTCGTCCGCGACCGCGAGGGCCTCGAGCGGCTCCTCGCCGACCCCCACCCCCTCGCCCGCCTCGTCGCCCGCTGCGCCCTCCTGCGCGAAGAGACCCGCGGATCCCACATCCGCCGCGACTTCCCCGCGACTGACCCGAAGCTCGACCTGCACCACGCCGTGATCCGCAACGACGAGCCAGCGTTCGAGCTCTGGCGCTGACCACACGCAACCCGCCGTCCCGCAGCCAGAAACGCCGCTAGAGCGGAGATCCGCGAACCACCCTTAACACGAAATTCATGTTTGGCGTGTTCCAGCGTT
>DAIPYF010000078.1:1854-11019 GCA_036782855.1 Solirubrobacteraceae bacterium | reverse complement strand
TCCTCGTTCCAGCCCGCGCCGATGCCGAGCAGGACGCGGCCGCCGCTGAGCACGTCGAGGCTGGCGACCGCCTTCGCGGTGACGATCGGATCGCGCTGGGCGACGAGCATGATCCCCGTGCCGAGCCGCAGCGTCGTCGTCGCCGAGGCGGCGAACGCGAGCGCCACGAGCGGGTCGTAGGTCCGCGAGTACTCGCGCGGAAGCTCGCCGCCGACGGGGTAGGGCGTGCGCCGACCGACCGGGATGTGCGTGTGCTCGGGAAGGAAGAGCGACTCGAACCCGCGCTCCTCGGTCATCCGCGCGATCGCTGCGGGATCCGGTGAATCCTCGGTGGGGAACACGGCGACGCCGAAGTGCATCGCCGGATCCTAGGCGGACGGGTCGGCGAGGGACCGCTCCGGCACCACGCGGGCGTGCTCGGCGGCGAACGCGACCCACCGGCGGTCCCCCACCGCGGGAGCGCGCCCCGGCGCGGAGTCCGCGACGAGATCCCCCAGCCGGACCCGCATCCGTCCCTCGTCCGCCGTCACGGCGCCCACGACCCGCTCCAGCGCCACACGGCCGTCCGCGGGCGCGTGGTCGTGCAGCTCGATCTCCCACGGGTACACCGCGATCCCGACACGACCGCTCGCCGGCCCGGCGACGCGCACGGCGCCGCCACCGTCGAGCGTCACGCGCGCGCCCGCGCCCTCGGGCCTCGCGGTCCCCGCAAGCAGGTTCGCCCCCGTGAACGCGGCGACGAACGCGTCCGCGGGAGCGGCGACGAGCTCGGCGATCGTGCCGCTCTGCAGCAGCCGCCCGTCGGCGATCACCGCCGCGCGGCCTGCGAGCGCGGCCGCGTCGCGGAAGTCGTGCGTCACGACGATCGCCGGCAGTTCCAACTCGTCGAGCAGCTCCTGCAGCTCGGCGCGCACGGCCGCGCGGGTGTGCGCGTCGAGCGCGGCGAGCGGCTCGTCCAGGAGCAGGACCGACGGATCGCGCGCGAGGGCGCGCGCGAGCGCGACCCGTTGGCGCTCGCCGCCCGACAGCGACCCCGGGCGCTCCCCGGCCAGCGCCCCGATCCGCATGCGATCGAGCAGCCCGTCGACGCGCGCGGCGCCCCCGAAGGCGACGTTCTCCCGCACCGTCAGATGGGGGAACAGCGCATAGTCCTGGAACACCATTCCCACCGAGCGGCGCTCCGGCGGCAGGTGCACCCGCGCAGCGCCGTCGAACCACACCGCCTCGCCCAGCGCGATCCGTCCCGCATCCGGCCGCAACAGGCCGGCGATCGCGCGCAGCACGGTGCTCTTGCCGGCGCCGGACGGGCCGACGAGCGCGAGCGTCTCGCGCCCGACGTCCAGCCGGACGCTCAGCTCGTACGACCGAAGCCGGGCGCTGACGTCGGCGCTGAGCCGGACCATGCCGTGAGGACCTTGTAGGAGATGAGCACGCCGGCGCTGAGGACCACGAGCAGGACGGAGATCGCGATCGCGACGTCGAGGTCGCTCTCGAGCTGCTCGTAGATCGCGAGCGTCAGCGTCTGCGTGCTGCCCTGGACGTTGCCCGCGAAGATGATCGTCGCGCCGAACTCGCCGATGCCGCGCGCGAACGCGAGCACCCAGCCTGCCAGCAGCCCGCTCGCCGCGAGCGGGAGCGCCACGCGCCGGAAGGTGCGCGCCGGCCCGGCGCCGAGTGTGCGCGCGGCGCCGGTGAGCGCCGGGTCGACCCCTTCGAACGCGCTGAGCGCCTGGCGCAGGTAGAGCGGGCCGGCGACGAACGTCACCGCGAGCACGACCGCCCACTCGGTGAACGGCAGCACGATGCCCGCGTCGGCGAGGTCGCCGCCCAGCAGGCCCGACGCGCCGAACGCCGCGAGCAGTCCGATCCCCGCGACGGCCGGCGGCAGGACGAGCGGCAGCTCGATGACGGTCACGAGGGCGCCGCGCCCGCGGAAGCTCCGCGTCGCCAGCAGGTAGGCGGCCGGCGTGCCGACCAGGAGGATCGCGGCGTTCGCGACGGCCGTCGTGCGCAGCGTGACCTCGAGCGCCTGGCGCACCGGCGCGGAGGCCAGCAGGTCCGGGAGGTCGCGCAGCGGGACCTGGGTGAACAGCGCGAGCACCGGCAGCGCGAAGAACGTGACGGCGATCCCGAGCGCGAGTGCCAGGACCGCGGTGAACCCGGCCGACCGCGCGGCGGGGCCGCTCATCCGCGCGGGATCCCGAACCCGGCCGCGCGGAGCAGCGCCTGCCCGCGCGGGGCCCGCA
Source organism: Solirubrobacteraceae bacterium (assembly GCA_036782855.1). Classification (GTDB taxonomy): domain Bacteria; phylum Actinomycetota; class Thermoleophilia; order Solirubrobacterales; family Solirubrobacteraceae; genus F1-60-MAGs163. Next base: position 8,773 of record DAIPYF010000078.1, on the reverse strand, counting down.
CGCGCGCGACGAACGCCTGCGCGGCGGCGGTGTTCGCCCCGCGGCGGCGCACGATGCAAAACGCGTAGCGGATCGGCGGCTGCGCGCGGGCGGGCAGCCCGAGCTGCCGGACCCGGCGGCCGGCGATGCGCCCGTCCGTGAGGTAGACGAACCCCGCGTCGGCCGAGCCGAGCGCGACCTTCGACACGACGCCCGCGACGTTCGTCTCGTTGCTCACGAGGTTGCGCGTGAGGACCGACCCGAGCCGCAGGCGCCCGAGCAGCGTGCGCGTGTAGTCGCCCACCGGCACGCCGGGTGCGCCCACGGCGACCCGCCGGCGCGGCCCGGTGGCGAGGTCCTGCACCGTCCGGATCCGTGCCGGGTTCGCGCGCGGGACGATCAGGATCAGCTTGTTCGTCGCGAACACGGAGGGGCGCCCGCAGCGTCCCGCCCGGAACAGCTCGCCCGGCTCCTGCGTGCTCGCCGAGGCGAAGAGGTCGGCCGGTGCGCCCGCCTCGATCTGCCGCTGGAGCAGCCCCGATCCGCCGAAGCTGAACCGCTGTGCGGCGTCGATCCGCGGAAAGACCCCGCGCAGTGACGAAGCGGCGTACACGGTCGCCGCGGGTGCGGCCGCGGGCGCCGCTGCGGCGAGCCCGAACACGACGAGCAGCGCCGCGCCGGTGCGGCGGCCGGTCACGCGCCGCCCTCGACGACGAGGACCGACGTCGCCTTCACGATGGCCGTCGCGGCCTTCCCCTCCGCGAGCCCCAGCTCCTCGACCGAGTCACGCGTGATCGCGGCCGTCACGAGGAAGGGCCCGGCCTCGATCTCCACGAGCGCCATCACGCCGTCGACCTCGACCGACCGCACGACGCCCGGAAAGCGGTTGCGCGCCGACACCGGGTGCCCGGTCTCGTGGCGGCGCGGCCGCGTCGTCAGCCGCTCGATCTCCGCCGGCGGCACGAGGCGCCGGTTGCGCGCGTCGCGCGTCGTGGCGAGCTTGCCCGCGCGGTCCCAGCGCCGCAGCGTGTCCACGCTGACGCCGATCGCGCGGGCCGCCTCGCCCATCGGAACTCCCGTCATGGTGCCTATGTATCACATAGGCAGAGCCTGGGCGGGTCGGGAACCGGTGCGCGCCGTCCCCCCGACGACGCGCACCGGCGGGCGCTGTTCAGCGCCCGGTGACCCGCTGGAGCTTGGTCCTGAGCGCCGCCGGCGCGCCGCTCGTCCCGACGGCCTTCGCCTGCAGCCGCGGCTTGGTCCTCAGCAGGCGCGCGCCCTTGCGGTACAACGTCACCTCGACGATGCCGGTGCCGCTCGGCAGGTCGCGCACGACGATCGTGCGGCCCAGGACCGTCACGGACGGGGTGCCCGCGGCGCTGGAGGCCAGGAGCACGCCGCTCGCGGCCTTCGCGGCGCCGAGCTGGAGGATGGTCCGCACGCCGCCCGCCTGGACGATCCGCAGCCGGCCGAGGCCCTTGCGGGGCTTCAGCGCGCCGCGGCCTGCCAGCGCCGCCGGCAGCGGGAACGTGACGCTGCTGAGCGGCGTCCGGCTGTCGACCCGCAGGCGCAGGCCGGTTCCGACGTTCGTGCGCCACTGACCGGCGGTGTAGCGCGTCGCGCACGGCGCGGTCCGGATCGTCTCGGTCATCGTCCGCGCGGCGCCCCTGCGCGGCGTCGCGGTGACCAGAAGGGTGTGCGTGTCGCCGTCGGAGAACGCCTTCGGCGCGACCGTTGCGGTCCAGCGCCCGCGGCGCCCGGAGGTGCGCAGGGCGCGCCCGTCGAGCTGGAGCTTCACGGAGCGGATCTTGCGGGCCGGAGCGCTGAGCGCGAGCCCGAGCGGGGCGTCAGGCGCGACGGCGCCGTCGGCCTTCATCCGCAGGCGGATCGCGCCGATGCCGGGCACGTTCAGGCGCCGGAAGCCCAGGCCGGTCACGACCTGGCGGCACTGGGCCCCGGTCAGCAGGCCACCCTCGACGATCCCGAGGTCGTCCGCCGCGGGCGGCGCCGACGAGGACGTCACGTCGGACGGCGGCGCGGGCGCGGGCTCCGGCTTGGGCTCGGGCTGCGGCTGCGGCTTGCCCTCGATGACGGCCGTGGCGGCCGACGTCGCGGAGGCCGAGCCGGACGGGCCCGTGGCGGTGACGACGACGCGGATGGTGGACCCGACGTCACCGGCGACGAGGTCGTACGTGCCGCCCGTCGCGCCGGGGATGTCGACGCAGTTCGCGCCGGCGGCGTCGCAGCGCCGCCACTGGAAGGTGTGCGTGATCGGGCCGGAGCCGGTCCACGTTCCGGGGCCCGCCGTGAGCGTGCGCTCCTCACGCGGCGTGCCCGCGATCGACGGCGCACCGGTGCCCGTCGGCGGGATCCCGCCGACGGTCCCGGTGGGCGCCGACGTCGCGTCGGCGGAGCCGCCCGCGTTCGTGGCGGTGACGACGACGCGCAGGGTGCCTCCGATGTCCGCCGGCGTGGCGTCGTACGTCGCGCCGGTCGCGCCGGGGATGTCCGCGCAGCCGGAGCCCGCACCGTCGCAGCGCCGCCACTGGAAGGCGTACGAGATCGTCGGCGAGCCGGTCCACGTGCCGGTGCCGGCCGTCAGCGTCGCGCCGTCGGTGGGCGTGCCGGTGATCGCGGGGACCACGTCGTTGGCCGGCGGGATCGCGGCGATCACCGCGCTCGCCGGCGAGGTCGCGTCGGTGTCGCCCGCCGCGTTCGTCGCGGTGACGACGACGCGCAGCCGCGAGCCGATGTCGTCCGGCGTCAGGTCGTAGGTGGAGCCGGTCGCGCCCGCGATGTCCGCGCAGCCGGAGCCGTCGGCCTCGCAGCGCCGCCACTGGTAGGCGTAGGCGATGGCCGGCGTGCCGGTCCACGCGCCCGCGTCTGCGGTCAGCGTCTCGCCGTCGGTCGTCGTGCCGCTGATCGACGGCTCGCCCGTGTTCGACGGGATCGCGGCGCCGACGGTCGGCGTCGGGCCCGACTCGGCGGCGGCGTCGCCGCCGGCGTTCGTCGCGGTGACGCGCACGCGCAGCGTGCCGCCGACGTCGTCCGGGGTCAGGTCGTAGGTGGACCCGGTCGCACCGGCGATGTCGGAGCAGCCGGAGCCGGCGCCGTCGCAGCGCCGCCACTGCAGGTCATAGGCGATCGTCGGCGTCCCGGTCCAGGCACCGATGTCGGCCGTCAGCATCTCACCGTCGGTGACGGTGCCGGTGATCGACGGGAGCGTCGTGTTCACCGGCGGGTCGGCGGCGATCTGCGCGGTCGGGTCGGAGTCCGCGCTCGCGTCGCCGGCGGCGTTCGTGCCCGTCACCTGCACACGGATCGTCCCGTCGACGTCGTCGGCGGTCAGCTCGTAGCTCGCGCCGGTCGCTCCGGGGATGTCGGCGCAGCCGGAGCCCGCGCCGTCGCACCGGCGCCACTGGTAGCCGTGGCCGATGACGGGGGTCCCGGTCCAGGTGCCCGTGCTCGCGCTCAGGGTCTCGCCGTCGCGGACCGTCCCGCTGATGACGGGAATCACGGTGTTGAGCGGCGCGTCCGGGTCCACGGCGTTCGTCGGGACCGACTGGGCCGAGGCCGAGCCGCCCGCGTTCGTGGCGGTGACGCGCACCCGGATCGTGTAGGACACGTCGTCCGCCGTCACGGCGTAGGTCGTCCCGGTCTCGCCCGCGAGGTTGACGCAGCCCGCGCCCGTCTCGTCGCAGCGGCGCCACTGATAGGTGTGGGTGATCGTCGGCGTGCCGGTCCAGGTGCCCGACGTCGCGGTCAGCGTCTGCCCGTCCTGGGCGGTGCCGGCGACGTCGGGGATGGTGACGACCGCCGGCGGGTCCGCGGCGACGGTGACGGTGGGGACCGACGACGCGTTCGAGGAGCCCCCGGCGTTCGTGCCGGTGACCCGCACGCGGATCGTCGCGTCCACATCGGTCGCGGTGAGCGTGTAGGTGCTGCCCGTCGCGCCGCCGATGTCCACGCAGTTCGCGCCCGCGCCGTCGCAGCGCTGCCACTGGCGGGCGAAGGTGATCGTCGCGGTGCCGGTCCAGGCGCCCGTCGTCGAGGACAGCACCTGGCCGTCGCGCACCGTGCCCGAGACGACCGGCAGCGCCGTGTTGACCGGCGGGTCTGCCGCCACGACCGCCGTCTGAAGCGACGAGGCGTTCGCGTTGCCGCCGGCGTTCGTGCCCGTGACCCGCACGCGGATCGTCGCGCCGATGTCGGCCGGCGTGAGCGTGTAGGTCGTGCCCGTCGCGCCGCCGATGTCCACGCAGTTCGCGCCCGCGTTGTCGCAGCGCTGCCACTGGCGGGCGAAGGTGATCGTCGGGGTTCCCGTCCAGGTGCCGTTCGTCGACGAGAGCACCTGGCCGTCACGCGCCGTGCCCGAGACGACCGGCAGCGCCGTGTTCACCGGCGGGTCGGCGACGACGACGGCGGTCTGGTCGGAGGTGGCCTGCGAGCTGCCGGCGCCGTTGGTGCCCGTGACCCGCACGCGGATCGTCGCGCCGACGTCCGCGGGCGTGAGGACGTACGTCGTCCCGGTCGCGCCGGCGATGGTCACGCAGTTCGCGCCGGCGCCGTCACAGCGCTGCCACTGCCGCGTGAACGTGATCGTCGCCGAGCCGGTCCACGTGCCGTTCGCGGCGGTCAGCGTCTGGCCGTCGCGCGTGGTGCCCGAGATCGACGGCGCCGCCGTGTTGGACGGGGACGACGCCGCGCCGGACGCGGCGTTCGACGTGGCGACGACCGAGCCGGCGCCGTTCGTCGCGGTGACCTGGAAGCGGAGCGTCACGCCGACGTCCGCAGCGACCAGCGTGTACGACGCGCCGGTGGCGCCGCCGATGGTCACGCAGTTCGCGCCGCCGGCGTCGCAGCGCCGCCACTGGTAGGCGTAGGTGATCGTCGGCGTGCCCGTCCAGGTGCCGGTGGAGCCTGCGACCGTCGAGCCCTCGGTCAGCGTGCCGCTGATCGCGGGCAGCGCGGTGTTGACCGGTAGCGTCGGCACGACGATCGCCGAGGCCGCCGAGGTGGCCTGAGCCGACCCGGCGGAGTTGGTCGCCGTGACGACGACCCGAGCTGTTCCGCCGACGTCCGTCGGCGTGAGGGGATACGTGGAGGAGGTCGCCCCCGCGATCGGCTGGCACGCGGCGCCGAGGGCGTCGCAGCGCTGCCACTGGTAGGCGAAGGTGATCGTCGGCGACCCGGTCCAGGTGCCGTTCGTGGCCGACAGCGTCTGCCCGTCGCGCGCCGTGCCCGACACGACCGGCAGCGCCGTGTTGACCGGCGGGGCCGCCGCGACGACGGCGCTGACCGCGCTGAAGGCCGAGGCGCTGCCCGCCGCGTTCGTCCCGGTGACCCGGGAGCGCAGCGTCCCGCCGATGTCCGCGGTGACCGCCGTGTAGCTCGCGCTCCCCGCTCCCGGGATGTCGATGCAGGCGGCGCCCGCCGCGTTGCAGCGCTGCCACTGGTAGGCGAAGGTGATCGTCGGCGACCCGGACCACGTGCCGTTCGTGGTCGTGAGCGCCAGGCCGTCGCGGGCGGTGCCCGAGAGCGCCGGCGCGACCGTGTTCACCGGCGGCGTCGCCGTGATGACCGCGCTCTGCGTCGTCGTCGCGGGCGTCGCGCCCGCGGCGTTCGTCGCGGTGACGACGCCGCGGATCGTCGAGCCGACGTCGGCGGCCGTCAGGGTGTAGGTCGTGCCGGTCTGCCCGGGGATCGTCGCGCAGCTCGCGCCGGCCGCGTTGCAGCGCTGCCAGGAGCGGGCGTACGTGATCGTCGGGGTGCCGTCCCACGTGCCCTGGCCGAGCGTGAGGGCCGAGCCCTGCTGGGTCGTCCCGGACAGGGCCGGGGCGACGGTGACGAACGGGGCGAGCGCCGCGACCACGGCGGTCTGCGGGGCGGTCGCCGTCGCGGTGCCGGCGGTGCTCGTGCCGGTCACGACGACGCGGATCGTCGAGCCGACATCGGCGGCCGTCAGCGTGTACGTCGCGCTGGTCGCCGCGGGGATGTCGACGCAGGAGGCGCCCGCCGCGTTGCAGCGGCGCCACTGGTACGTGTAGGTCGGAGCGGGCGCGCCGGTCCAGGTGCCGGGGCTCGCCGTCAGGACGCTCCGATCCGTCGTCGTGCCGGAGATCGACGGCGCGACCGTGTTGACGGGCGACTCCAGGTAGGTGTCGTTCACGAGCGTGACGACCCCGGGGAGGTAGGTGTCCTGCGTCGTCCCGAGCGCCAGCGTGGTGCTGGTCGCGCTGTTGGGGATCATCCCGTTGGCGGTGATCTCGTCCGCGTCGATGCCGAGCTGGTTGACGTAGTTCGGGCTCTTCGTCGTGACGTGTGCGCCGGCTCGCGCGATCGTCGAGTTGAACTGGTCGTTGGACGCGTTCACCGCGTCGGTCAGCGTGGAGCCGTTGAGCGTCGCGGTCTCGCTGTTGATGTCCGCGTCCCCCTCCCAGGCGACCATGCCGACCTCGGCGTTGACCGTTCCGGAGGCGGGGGTCTGGAAGCTGTCGAGCGGAATGCTCACCGACGGACGCGTCGCCGCGACGAGCGAGGTGAGGCCGTCGTAGACGCCGACCTGCTGGATGCTCTTGCTCGGGTCGGTGTAGACCACCGTGAGCGCCCAGCCGGCGTAGCGGTCCTCACCCGTGCCCGCCTGGACGTTCGCGCCCCAGTAGGTCGTCGGCGCGCCGCCGTTCGTCGCGACGTACGCGGTGACGTCGGCGAACGCCTGGAAGCGCGAGGTACGCTGCGAATCCGTGTCGACGACCGACGCGGTGACGTCCTGGTAGGCGCCGGAGCCGGCGCGGAACTTCATCGTGCCGTTGGAGGCCGGCGCCGGCGCGGCGCTGCCGTTCGTGCCGGCGGTCGTGTCCGCGCCCCAGTACAGGCCCGCGAACTGGACGACCGCGCCGGCGGGCAGGTCCCCGGTGGGTGCCGGTGCGTCCCCGGCGAC
>DAIPYF010000078.1:0-1844 GCA_036782855.1 Solirubrobacteraceae bacterium | reverse complement strand
TGGAGCTGAACGTCGAGCCGTCGCTGTCGGTGTTGACGTGCTGCTCGGTGAAGTCGCCGTTGCCCTGACTCGTGTCGGTGCCGTTGCGCACGCCGTTGCAGCCGGAGCCGCCGCACGTCATCAGCGTGTTCGCGACGAACACGGAGTCCGCACGGTCGATCGTCTGGTACCGCAGCGAGAACGTGCGGTCCGCGGCGGCCGCGGGGACGAGGGTGAGGAGGACCGCGAGGGAGACGAGGGCGGCGAGAGCCACCCGGCGGGCGGGGTTCATTGGGCGCCTATCGGTCGGGCTTGGGCGCCCACTTGAGCGGTGCGAGCGCCGCGCCCGGCGGTTCACGGCCGCCCCGGCTATGGGGTCAGGACCCCAGAACGCCGGTCCAGAGCGATTCCCGGGAATCCGGACCGGCCCCGCGGACCCATCCGTGGGGATTGCGGACGTCCAGACCGGGCTGGACGGTTCCGGGCTTGACGCGGGCCCCGCGGAGGAGTGTCATCGCGCGATGGCCGCGATCCCCCTGCCCGCCGACGACGACCTCGACCCCGCCACGCGTGAGCACCTCGCCGCGCTCCCGGGGCTCAACGTGCTGCGGATGGTGGCGCACGCGCCGCCGTGCGTGCAGCCGTTCTTCGACCTCGGCGCCGCGCTGCTGCTGAAGGCCGAGCTGCCCGCGCGCGACCGCGAGCTGGCGATCCTGCGCGTCGCCCATCTCACCCGCTCGGCGTACGAGTGGCACCAGCACGAGATCATCGGCCGCGCGGTCGGCCTCACCGACGCCGACCTGGACCTTGCGCGCCGTGGGGCCTCGACGGACGAGCTCGACAGCCTGCTGATCGCCGCGACCGACGAGATCACGACGACGGTGCGCCTCACCGACGAGACGCTCGCCGAGCTGCAGCGCGTCCTCGGGAACCGGCAGACGGTCGAGCTGATCCTCACGGTCGCCCACTACAACGCCGTCGCGCGCCTCCTCGAGTCGGCGCGCGTGCCGATCGAGGAGGGCTGGTCGCTGGATCCCGGGGAGTTCGCCCCGGGATCCGGCTAGTCCGCGGCGACGCCCGTCCCGATCGGGCAGCTCACGCCGGTGCCGCCCAGCCCGCAGTACCCGTGCGGCACCTTGTGCAGGTACTGCTGGTGGTACTCCTCCGCGTAGTAGAACGTGCCGGCCGGCGCGAGTTCGGTGGTGATCTCGCCGCGGCCGGAAGCGGTCAGCGCCGCCTGGTAGCCCTCACGCGAGGCGAGCGCTGCGGCCTCCTGGTCGGCACCGTCCCAGTAGAGCGCCGAGCGGTACTGCGTGCCGACGTCGTTGCCCTGGCGCATGTGCTGCGTCGGGTCGTGGCCCTCCCAGAACACGCGCAGCAGCTCGTCGTAGGAGACCTTCGCGGGGTCGTACGCGACGAGCACCGCCTCGGTGTGCCCGGTGCGGCCGGTGCAGGTCTCCTCGTAGGTGGGGTTCGGCGTGGTGCCGCCGGCGTAGCCGACCGCGGTCGAGAACACGCCGGGCGTCTGCCAGAAGAGTCGCTCGGCGCCCCAGAAGCAGCCCAGCCCGAAGACGGCCGTGCGGATGCCGGGCGGGAACGGCGGGCGGATCGGCGTGCCGAGGACGGCGTGCCGGTCGGGAAGGCCGGGCAGCTCGTGGTCGCGGCCGGGGAGGGTCTCCTCCGGGGCGGGGACGGCGAGCTTGGTGGAGAGGCGGTCGAGGAAGCTCATATGGGTCAGTCTCGCGAGCGGGCCCGGCGTGACACGCCTACCGGCGGCCGAAGATCTGGAGGAAGAACAGGAAGATGTTGAAGACGTCGAGGAAGATCCCGGCGGCGAGCGGGATCGCCTCGTTCTGCCCGGCGCG
>DAIPYF010000077.1:0-11086 GCA_036782855.1 Solirubrobacteraceae bacterium | reverse complement strand
ATGTCGGTGCTGAAATACGATCCGGACGGAGTGGCCGCGCAGTCGTACCGCGACTTGGCGACCGAGCTGCTGTCCAAGACGCAGAACCAGGAGGTCACGCTCGATGGCCAGCTCTAAGCGCGAGCGCGCGAGCATGCGGGAGGGTCCGCTGTCGGAGCTCTTCCGGCGCACCGAGAAGAACGCTTCCCCCGCCCCCGAGCCGGATGAGTCGCCGTCGGCCGAGGCGCCGCAGGCGGCTCCCCAGGCTCAGCCCGAGCCCGACCCCGAGCCCGTCCCCGTGGAGCAGCCTGCCGCTGCGACGCCCGCAGGGCGTGAGGGCTACCCGCATCCGTCCCTGGGTGCGGACGCGCCGCCGGCGGAGCCGTCCCGTCAGGTCCCGACGCCGCAGGAGCGCCTGCGCAGCGCCTTCAGCTCCGATCTGCCCGAGAACATCCTCGACGCGGCCGGTGCGCCGAGCCGGCACATCCCGGCTCCGACCCCGCCCTCGCGCGAGGCCCCGGCTCCGTCCTACGACGAGAACCCGTGGTCGACCCCGTCGTCCCCGGGCCAGCCGCTGATCCGCGTCGTCGGCGTCGGCGGTGCCGGCGTGAACGCCGTCAACCGCATGGTCGAGGCCGGCATCACCGGTGTCGAGTTCGTCGCCGTCAACACCGACATGCAGTCGCTGCAGCAGTCGGACGCCGACGTGACGATCCACATCGGCGAGGGCCTGACGCGCGGCCTCGGCGCCGGCGCCAACCCGGAGCTCGGGCGGGCCGCGGCGATGGAGGACTACGACCGCATCAAGCACCTGCTCAAGGGCTCGGACATGGTGTTCGTGGCTGCGGGCGCGGGTGGCGGGACCGGCACCGGCGCGGCGCCGATCGTCGCGCGGATCGCGCACGAGATCGGCGCGCTGACCGTGGGCATCATCACCAGGCCGTTCGGCTTCGAGGGCACGCGCCGTGCATCCGTCGCGGACGTGGGCATCGACGCGCTCGGCGCCGAGGTGGACACGCTCATCGTCGTCCCGAACAACAGGCTCCTCACGGTGCTCGACCAGCGCACGTCGATGGTCGAGGCGTTCGGCGTCGCCGACGACGTGCTGCGCCAGGGCGTGCAGGGCGTGAGCGACCTCGTGACGCTTCCCGGCATCATCAACCTCGACTTCGCGGACGTGCGGACGATCATGTCCGACGCGGGCCCGGCGCTGCTCGGCATCGGGATGGGCGGCGGCGAGAACCGCGCCGTCGAGGCGGCCGCGCAGGCGGTGTCCTCCCCCCTGCTGGAGACGAGCATGGAGGGCGCCCGCTCGATCCTGCTGTCGATCACCGGCGGTCTGGACCTCTCGCTCTGGGAGGTCAACGAGGCGGCGAAGGCGGTGGCGGACGCGGCCCACGCGGACGCGAACATCATCTTCGGCGCGATGGTCGACGAGCGGCTCGACGACGAGGTCTGGGTGACGGTCGTCGCGACGCGCTACGGCGATCCGTCGCGCCGTCAGCAGCGGCGTTTCGAGGAGCCGGCGGGCGAGCCGCGGGTCGAGCGCCGCGAACGCCCGGGCGACCGGGGCCGCAGCACGGTGCGGACCGGGACCGGCGTGTCCCAGCTCGACGTGCCCGAGTTCCTCCCGCGCAGCTAGGTCACGATCACCGGATCGCCCCCGTACGCTTGGCCGCGATGACGGTCGGCGGTGGCATGGTCGCAGCGGGGCATCCGGTGACCGCGGAGGTCGGTGCCCGCGTGCTGCGCGAGGGCGGCAACGCGGTCGACGCCGCGATCGCCGCCGTGCTCGCCTCGTGGGTCTGCGAGCCGCTCCTGACCGGTCCGGGCGCGGGCGGCTATCTGCTCGTCGCCGGCGGCGGGGAGCCGGCGGTGCTGCTCGACTTCTTCGTCGCGGCGCCCGGCGCCGGCGCGCGACCGGACGACCACGCGGACCTGCTGCCGGTCGAGATCTCGTTCGGCGACGCGGTCCAGGTCTTCAATTGCGGCGCCGCGTCGTGCGGCGTGCCGGGGAGTCCGGCGGGCCTCGACGTCGCCGCGCGCCGCTGGGGCCGCATCCCGCTCGCCGACCTCGCCGCGCCCGCGGCGGCCCTCGCCCGCGCAGGCGTGCCGCTGACCGCCCGGCAGGGGTACATCTTCGAGATCCTCGACGGGATCCTGCTGTCCACGCCCGAGGCGGCCGCGGAGTTCGCGCCGTCCGGTCGTCCGCTGTGCGAGGGCGAGCCGTTTCGCAGCGACCGCCTGGCGGAGACGATCGACCGCCTCGGGGCCGACGGTGCGGCGCCGTTCTACACCGGAGACCTCGCCGCGGCCATCGTCGAGCACGTCGCGGCCGGCGGCGGGCAGCTCGGGGCGGCCGACCTCGCGGACTACGTCCCGCTCGACCGTGAGCCGGCGCGCGCCTCCTACCGCGGACGCGAGATCCTCACGAACCCGCCGCCATCGGCCGGCGGGGCGCTGCTGGCGCTGGCGTTCGCCCGGCTCGGCTCTGCGACCTCCGGCGCCCCCGGCGCGGGCGACCTCGCCGCGGTGATGGAGGACGTTCAGGCCCTGCGCACCAGCGCGTTCACCGCCGAGCTGACGGAGCCCGGCTTCCTCGAGCGCTTCCTCGCAGCGAACCTCGGTTCCACGACGCACGTGTCCGTGCTGGACGGGGCGGGCCGCGCGTGCTCGGTGACCTGCACGAACGGCGCGAGCTCCGGTGTCGTCGTCCCCGGAACCGGGATCCATCTGAACAACATCATGGGCGAGGAGGACCTCAACCCCGACGGGTTCTTCCGCGCCCCTCCGGGGCGGCGGATGCCGTCGATGATGGCGCCGACGATCGTGCTCGGCGCCGACGGCGAGGTCGAGCTGGTCGTCGGGAGCGCCGGGTCCAACCGGATCCGCTCGGCCATCCTCCAGGTCGTCGTGAACGTCGTCGATCACGGGATGCCCGCGGGCGCCGCGATCGACGCCCCCCGGCTGCATGCGGAGGGTGGGCGCCTCTACGCCGAGCCCGGCGTCGATGTCGCCGCGCTCGAGGCGACCGGGCGCGAGGTCGTGCTGTTCCGCTCCCCGAACCTCTTCTTCGGGGGCGTCCAGGCGGTCGAGCGCGTCGCGGCCACCGGCGCCCTGAGCGGCGGCGGCGACCCGCGGCGCGGCGGCAGCGCGGTGGCGGCGTGAGGGCGGCGGGCGCCGCGGCGCTCCTGGCGGCCGCGGTGTTCGCGGGCTGCGGTGGGCCGTCACCCGACCTGTTCGTCGTCGAGCGCACCGGGTCGGTGCCGGGCGCGCGGCTGACGCTCGTGGTGGACGACGGCGGCTTCGTGCGCTGCAACGGGGGCGAGCGTCTTGCGATCTCCAGCGAGCAGCTGATCGAGGCGCGGGAGATCGAGCGCGCGCTCGGCGGGGAGGAGGAGCTGCCCGGGCCGGCGGCGCGCGACGTCGTCCTGCCGGCGCGGCCCGGGTCGATCGCGCGCTACGACGTGCGCACCGAGGACGGCAGCGTCTCGTTCGCGGACACCTCGGCCGGTCAGCCGCCGGAGTTCTTCCGCCTGGCGAAGCTGACCCGCGACCTGGCCAAGAAGGTCTGCGGCCTGCCACGCTGAGGCGGCATGGTCCACGACGTCGCCGACTTCCTGGGGGCCCACGCGCCGTTCGACGCGCTGGACGACGACGAGCTCGACGCCGTGGCGAGCGCCGCGGAGGTCGAGTTCCATGCGCGCGGGACGGTGATCCTGCACCAGGGGTCGGCGCCGGGTGGCCACGTGTGGGTCCTGCGGACCGGGACCGTCGAGCTGCTCGACGGCGGGCGCGCGCTCGACCTGCTCGGCGAGGGGGAGATGATCGGGCACCCCTCGATGCTCTCCGGCCTGCCGGCGACGTTCGAGGTCCAGGCCGCCGAGGACGTGTTGCTGTACCGGCTGCCCGCGGACGTCGCGGCGTCCGTGCTCGCGCGCCCGTCCGGCGTGCGGTTCCTCGCGCGCACCCTGCAGGAGCGTCCGATCCCCGAGCCGGGCGTCGCCGAGCCGTCCGAGATCGCCGCGGGTGCCGCGGCCGATCCGGCACTGCGCCCCGTCGGGCTGCTGATCCGCAGCGCGCCCGTCGTGTGCCGGCCGGACACGGCGATCCGCGACGCCGCGCGGCGGATGGGCGAGACGGGAACGACCGCGGTCGTCGTGACCTCACGGGAAGGGGGCGTCGGCATCGTCACCGACCGTGACCTGCGCTCGCGCGTGGCGACCGGCGAGGTGCCGGTGGACGCGCCCGTCAGCGCGGTGATGACCTCCGGGGCGTTCACGGTCACCCCGGAACAGCTCGGGGGCGACGTGCTGCTCGAGCTGCTCGATCGCGGTGTGCGCCATGCTCCGGTCGTGGACGGGGCGGGCCGTGTCCTCGGCGTGCTCGACGACCTCGACCTGCTGGCGACCGAGGCGCGACTGCCGTTCCGCCTGCGCCGAGCCGTCGCCGAGGCACCGACCGCGGACCGGGTCGCGGAGGCCGCGCGGCAGCTCCCGGATGCGGTCGTCGCGCTGTTCGACGCGGGCCTGGCGGCCACCCGGATCGCCGCGGTCAGCGCGACCGTCGTCGATGCGCTGACACGGCGCCTGGTCGAGCTGGCGGCCGCCGGCCTCGGACCCGCACCGGCCCCCGTCTCGTGGCTGGCGCTGGGGAGCCAGGGACGGCGCGAGGCGATCCTGTCCTCGGACTCCGACACCGGCCTGGTCTGGCACGGTGACGACGCCGACCCGCACGCGCGGCGGTGGGCCGCCGACCTCGGCGCGCGCGTGATCGATGGCCTGGACGCCTGCGGGCTGCGGGTCGACGAGCACGGCGTGCGAGCGGACACGCCGCTGTTCGCGCGATCGGCGGACGCCTGGCGCTCCGCGCTCGAGAGCTGGATGACGGACCCCGGACAGGAGCAGGCGGTCATCGCCTCGTCGGTGCTGTTCGACGGGCGGACCGTCGCCGGGCCGGGCGTCGGCGAGACGGTCCTCGCGGCGCTCGCGCCGCCGCGGCGAGACGAGCGGCTCGTGCGGCTGCTGGCGCGGATGGCGCTCGCGCACCGTCCGCCGAGCGGCTTTCGCCGCGACGTCGTCCTCGCGCACGACGGCGAGCACCGCGGGACGTTCGACGTCAAGCGCGGCGGCGTCCTGCCGATCGTCGACCTCGCGCGCTGGGCGGGCGTCTGCGCCGGCTGCACCGCGACGGGGACCGCGGCGCGCCTGGAGGCCGGGGCGGCCGCCGCGGTCCTCAGCGACGCGACCGCGCGGACGCTGGCCGAGGCATGGGACCTGCTGTCGACGTTGCGGCTCGAACACCAGGTCGAGCAGCACCGGGCCGGACTGGAGCCGGACGACCACCTCGACCCGGCGACCCTCAACCCGCTGGCCCGGCGGTACCTGCGCGAGGCGTTCCGCGCGGTGATCGCCGTGCAGCGGCGCGTCGATCGCGAGCTCGCGACCGAGCAGGCCTTCGGGACCGGGCGCTGATGGCGCGGGGGACGCCGGCGACCGCGACCGCGAGCGCGTATGCGGACGCGGACCTGCCGTCGGGGCGCACCGACTGGCGCGCGGCCTCGTGGGCGGTGGTGGACCTCGAGACGACCGGGCTGGACCCGGCGACGGACGAGATCATCGCGATCGGTGTCGTGCCGGTGGACGGCGGCCGGGCGCGTCCGGGCGCGGCGCTCTACCGGGTCGTGCGGCCCGTGCGCCCACCGACGGCGCAGTCCATCCGCATCCACGGCATCCGCCCGGCGGACCTCGAGAGCGCCCCGCCGCTCGGCGCGATCCTCGACGAGCTGCTCGCGGCGCTGACGGGCCGCCTGCTCGTCGCGCACGCCGCGTTCGTCGAGCGCGGGTTCCTCGAGCCGGCGCTCGCTGCGCACGGCGTCCCGCTGCGCGGGGACATCGCGGACACGCGGGCGCTCGGACGCGCGTGGCTCTCCGAGGTGGATCACGGCACCGTGGCGCCGCTGCTCGGCCTGACGGAGCTCGCGGCGCGGCTGGGCCTGCCGGCGCACCGCCCGCACCACGCGCTCGGGGACGCGCTGACGACCGCGCAGGTGTTCCTCGCGCTCGCCACGCACCTGGAGCACCGCGGGCGGCTCGCGGTGAAGACGGTGCTGCAGCTCGGCCAGTAGCCCGGCTGATGGAAGCCGCCGGCGAGCGCAGCAGGGGGCGGCTCACGTTTCTGCGACCCTGACCGTTCTCTCCTTGTGACCCGCCGTTCCTGGATCCTGATGGGCCTGCTCGCCGCGCTGTGGGGCGCGTCGTACATGTTCATCAAGATCGCGCTCGACGACGGCATGCCCGCTCCGGCGATCGTGTTCGCGCGGGTCGTCCTCGGCGCCGCGGTGCTCGTGCCGATCGCGCTGCGCCGCGGGGCGTTCGCCGGACTGCGCGGCCGCTGGTCGTGGATCTGGGCGGTCGCGATGGCCCAGATCGCCATCCCGTTCCTCCTCATCACGTACGGCGAGCGCTGGATCCCGTCGTCGCTCGCCGGGATCCTCGTCGCCTCGACGGCGATCTTCGTGGTGCTGCTCAGCCCGTGGCTGGCGAAGACGGATGTCGTGAGCGGATGGGGCGCCGTCGGCGTGATCGTCGGCATCGTCGGCGTCGGGGTGCTGTTCGGCGTGGACCTGTCGGGGACGACGAAGGGCATCATCGGCGGCGCGATGGTGCTCGTCGCGAGCGTCGGCTACGCGTTCGCGTCGCTGTGGGTGCGCGTGCGGCTCTCGGGCGCGCAGCCGCTCGGAGTCGCCGCGGGGACCCTCGTCGCCGCCGCGCTCGCCACGCTCCCGCCTGCGGCGGTCGCGCCGCCCGGCGCGATGCCGTCGCTGGGCACCTGGGCCGCGCTCGTCGCGCTCGGAGCCGGCGGCACGGGCATCGCCTTCCTCCTCTACTACACGCTGATCTCGGACATCGGCGCCTCGCGCGCCGCGGTCGTCGCCTACATGGCACCCGGGTTCGCCGTCGGCTACGGGGCGCTGTTCCTCAGCGAGCCGATCACGGCCGCGACGATCGGCGGCCTCGTGCTGATCCTCGCCGGCTCGTGGCTCGGCGCCGAGGGCCGTCCGCCGTGGCAGCCGCGGTCGAGCGGGTACGGCGCGGAGGCGATGGCCGAGGTCGCGAGTGAGCCCTTCGCCGAGGATCTCGTGGCGGCAGGGGAGCCGCCGGTGCGCCGTCCGGGGGCGCGGTAGCGCCCCTGTGCAGACGGGCGCCGCTCGTCTACGCTGCGCGAACCATTTCGGGGGGAGGCAGTCGTGTCCAGCAGCATGCGGTTCGTCCGGCAGGCGCTCGCCGCTCACGGGCGAGGGCTCGTGGCGGGGATCGTCGCGGTGGGAGTGCTCGCCGGCCCGGTGGCGGCCGCCGGTGCCGCCGGCGAGACGCTGACGCTGACGAAGCTCCCCGGGCCCGCACCGGGCAGCACCGTCGCGGCGAAGGCGACGGGCACCGCGTCCGCAGGCAGCGTGCTGTTCGTCTACCACGAGCGCGACGGCGTCGACTGCGCCGCGACGGCGTGGGACCATCGCTTCCGGCCGACAGCCGGCCCGCTGGGTGCCGACCCGGAGAACCCCGATCCGAGTGCGACGGTGACCGCGGGCCCGTACGACGTCCTGATCCGCTGGGCGCCGCTCCCGGCGGGGACCTACCGGCTCTGCGCCTACCTGTACGGGACGCTCCAGGGGCCCGACGATCCGCCGCTCGCCGTCGCGACGACCGTGATGACGTCCATCGAGGACAACGACGCCGACGGCGTGCCCGACGGCACCGACGCATGCCCGGGCGTCTCGGGGACCGGGCCGGACGGGTGCGCGCCGCCCGTCGCCGTCGTCCCGCCCGCGCCGACCCCGCCGACGGGGCCCGTCGCGCTCCCGGCACCGAAGGCCCCGGGCGCCCCGGCGTCGCCGGCCTCCGACCCGACCGGGGTCACAAAGCTCAAGCCGTCGAAGGGCGCGACGACGGCGTGCGGAGCGGGGTGCGTCGCCCGCACCCGCACCGTCGGCCCGTTCAGCTTCGCGCTCAAGGTCAGGGTCGCAGGGGACACGACGACGGCGACCGGGTCGGTGACGCTGGCGCGGGGGAGCGCGCAGGCGGGCACGTCCGGCAGGGTCTGTCTCGGTGGGCTTGCGGGCGCCTCCAAGCGAACCTGCCGGGTCGTGACGTGGAAGGTCGGCAGGAAGGTCACGCTCACGGGGTCGATCACGACGCCGTCGAGGATCAGCAGGTCGGCGCGGCCGGGGTTCGGGCTGAGCGCCCAGGTCGGAGCGCTCCCCGTGGGCGGCGGCGTCGCGATCTCCCTCAAGCAGGCCGGCAGGCGCGTCGTGCCCGACGCCGTCAAGGCGGCGCGGGTCTCCTCGCGCGCCGCGGCGACGCCGTGCGCACGTGTGCGTCCTACCCGAACCGCACGCGCCCGTTGGACTGCGCACGCACCTGCGCGCGCTCGATGAAGTCCAGCCGCTTGACCGCGGCGCGCAGCAGCCGCGTGACGAGGCGCAGGCGCGCGGTCTCCGAGCGCAGGTCGAGGAGGCCCTGCTTGGCGTCCAGCCCGAAGTCGACGGTCGCCGCCATGGCGTAGGCGGTGAGCGGGTCGAGCTCCTCGTCCTCGAGCACCTTGTCGGTCGCCTCCTCGAAGAGCCGCGCGTACGCCTCGTGGGCGGCGTCGCGCGCCGGCTCGTCGGGCGCCTCGGGCTGGTCCTCCAGGAACTCGACGGTCCCCGCCGGGTAGGGGAGGTGGTGGAGCTCCTCGACGACCCGGAACGGGCGTGTGCCCGTCGTGAGGATGTTCAGCCGCCCGTCCTCGAGGCGCTCGAGCACCTCCGTGACCTCCATCGCGCAGCCGATCGGCTGCGTCGCGTCGGGGGCCGCCCAGACGATGCCGAACTCGCTTCCGGCGTCGAGGCACTCGCCGATCATGATCCGGTAGCGCTCCTCGAAGATGTGCAGCGGCACGATCTCCCCGGGCAGCGCGACGAGCCCGAGCGGGAAGAGCGGAAAGTCACGGACGGTGCGGCCGGGCATCGTCTGATGGTACGTCCGGGCCGTATACAGGGACGATGGCCTCCACGGCGATCCTCTGGTTGCGCAGCGATCTGCGCCTGCACGACCACCCCGCGCTGACCGCGGCGGTCGCCGGGCACGACCGGGTCGTGCCGCTCTTCGTCGTGGACGACCGGCTGCTGGGCGGCGGGCGCTTCCCGAGCGGCCCGCGCGCGGCGTTCCTGCGCGGCTCCCTGGCGGACCTCGATGCGGGGCTGCGCGAGCGCGGCGCGGCGCTCGTCGTCCGGCACGGGCGCCCGGAGGACGTCGTCCCGGCGCTGGCCGCGCAGACCGGCGCGGCCGAGGTGCTGTGGACGAGCGACGTCTCGCCGTTCGCGCGCGGCCGTGACCGCGCCGTGACCGTCGCGCTGGAGGCCGCCGGCGTCGGTGCGTCCCCGCACCCCGGCACGTATTGCGCCGACGTCTCGGTCCCGCGTACGAAGGCGGGGCGCCCGATGACCGTCTTCACGCCCTTCCGGCGCGCGCAGCAGGAGCTGCCGCGCCGCGCCGTGCTCGACGCCCCGGCGGCGCTGCGGCTGCCGGACGGGCTGGACGCGGGCGCGCTTCCGGGCGGGCCGGCGCTCGGCGACGAGCTGCCCGATCCGTTCTGCGTCCCGGGGGAGACGGCCGGGCGCGCCGCGATGGCCGCCTGGCTCGACGGGCCGGTCGACCGCTACGCCGCCCGTCATGACGATCTCACCGGAGGGTCGAGCGGGCTGTCGCCCCACCTGCGGTTCGGCTGCATCTCGGCACGCGAGCTGGAGCAGCGGGCGACGGAGCGCGGCGGCGAGGGTCCCGACGCGTTCGTGCGCCAGCTCGCGTGGCGCGACTTCTACGCACACGTGCTGCTGCTGCACCCGGGCAACGCGCGGCTGGAGTTCCAGCCGCGCTACCGCGGCCTGGAGTGGGACGAGGACCCGGGGTTGCTGGAGGCGTGGACGACCGGCCGCACCGGCTATCCGCTCGTGGACGCCGGGATGCGCCAGCTCGCCGCGACCGGGTGGATGCACAACCGCGCGCGGATGGTCGTCGGCTCGTTCCTGACGAAGGACCTGCACCTGGACTGGCGCGCCGGCGAGGCGTGGTTCGCGCGGATGCTGCTCGACGGCGAGCCGGCGCAGAACAACGGCAACTGGCAGTGGATCGCCTCGACGGGCGTCGATCCGGCGCCGTACTTCCGCCGCATCTTCAACCCGGTCCTGCAGCAGACGAAGTTCGACCCCGACGGCGAGTACGTGCGCCGCTGGGTGCCGGAGCTGCGCGACGTCCCGGCCGCGCGGCTCGCGGAGCCGTGGGCGATGACCGGCGAGGAGCAGGCGGCGTGCGGCTGCGTGATCGGCCGCGACTACCCCGCGCCGGTCGTCGACCACGCGATCGAGCGGCGCGTGACGATGGAGCGCTTCCGGGCGGTCGCGCCCTCCGCCTGAGTCGGCCGGGGCGGCGCGTAGGCTGCGCGGCGTGACGGAGCTCGAGCGCTACGAGCACCGCTTTCGCCGCGCGGGCCTGCCCTCGTTCGTGGCCGACTACCGGGCGAGCGAGGACACGTGGACGCGCGCCGCGCCCGTCCTCGTGCTCGTCGCGACCGGCGAGATCCTGGGCGCGATCGACCTCGACTGGCCGCTGCTCGCGAACCTCGGCGCGCTCGCCGGCGGCCTGGCGATCATGCTCGCCGCGGTCGTCCTGACGAACCGGGTGCGCGGCCGGCGCCCGTTCGCGCTGCCCGACGAGATCGGGAAGCTCGAGCTTGCGGCGTTCGTGCTCGTCCCGGCCGTCCTGCCGGCGATCTTCGGCGGCCAGACGACGAGCGCGCTCGTCACCGCCGCCGCGAATCTCGCGCTGCTCGGCGTCCTGTACGGCGTCATCGCCTACGGGGTGGTGTTCATGGTGCTGTGGGCCGTGCGCCGCGTCGGCGAGCAGCTCGCGGCGTCCGCGCGGCTGCTCGCCCGGGCGATCCCGCTGCTGCTCCTGTTCGCGGTCGTCCTGTTCATCAACACCGAGATGTGGCAGGTCTTCGCCGACGCGACCTGGGGGCGGCTCGCCGCCGTCGTCGGGCTGCTCGTGGCGGTCGGGACGCTGTTCCT
>DAIPYF010000076.1:0-11138 GCA_036782855.1 Solirubrobacteraceae bacterium | reverse complement strand
AGCTGATGGCGCGGCTGGAGGCCGAGGGCGAGTTCGCCGAGCAGCTCTTCGTCCATGGGCTCGGCGTGCAGACCGCCGAGGGCCTGGCGGAGTGGCTGCACTCCAGGATCCGCGAGGACCTCGGCATCGGTCGTGCGCAGGGCCGGCGGTACTCGTGGGGCTACCCGGCGGTTCCCGACCAGTCGGAGCATCTCAAGGTCGAGGAGCTGCTGGACCTCGGGCGGATCGGGATGAGCATCTCCCCCGGCTTCGCGCCCGAGCCCGAGCAGTCGACGCTCGCGATCGTCGCCCACCACCCCGACGCCACGTACTTCGGCATGAAGTCCGGCACGCTCCCGTCGAACGACCGGCAGCGCACCGACGACGTCGTCGCCGGCAGCGACCGCGACCCCACACGCCTGACGGAGCTCCCGGACGAGGATCCGGACGACGTCGCGCAGGCGCAGGCCGTCACCGCCGACGCCACCTAGAACCGGCGCGTTGCGGCCGCTTTCCACGCTACGGTCCCCGGTCGTGAATCCTCATGGACGCTCACTCGCGGTCGCCGTTCCCGCGGCCCTGGCCCTGATCGCCCCGGCCGCCGCCGGCGCCGCGTGCGCCCAGCGGCCGATCGAGCAGCTGGCCCGCGAGACGCCGGTCGTCGTGACGGCGAAGGCCCAGCCCGGCCCGGTCGCCCGCAACGGCCTCGGCCTGCTCTCCCCCGCCACCTTCAAGGTCGTCGCCTATGACCAGGGGTCGGGACCGCAGGAGATCAAGGTGCGCACGGCGCTGACCGAGGACCCCGGCGGGCTCGCCGCGATGTCCGAGGGCGTCAATCCGATCCCCGGTCAGACATGGCGCCTGTGGGGGACGCTGGGGGCCGACGGCGTGCTGCAGACGAGCGTGTGCCTGGGCTCCACGCTCACCGGGCTCCAGCCGACGCCGACGCTCGTCGCGGGGCGCCGCAGCACCGTGCTGCGCGCAGCGGACTTCGCGGGCGTCGCCCGTGCCGGTCAGCCGCCGCTGCTGACCGCGCGGCGCGGCGGCAAGGTCGTCCTGCGCCTGTCCGCGAGCGAGGCCAACTCCCCGCTGTCACAGCCGGCGGCGCGGTCCATCGTCGCGGTGCGCATCAAGCGCGGGGCGACGACGACGAGCCTCACGAGCCGCTGGTCGGCCTCGGAGGGTGTGCTGAGCACGACGCTGTCTGCGCCGCTCAGCGGCACCGCGACGGTCGTCGTGATCACCCGCGGCGCGTCGTACGCGGCGCGGCTGCGAGCAGGCTGAGCTTCTCCGCCCTGGTCAGCGCCTTGATGCGCGCCTCCTCGCGGCGCGCGGCCGTCCGGTCCGGCATCGTCCATGCCCCAGCGAGTGCGACGGGGAGGCGCGCCCGCGTGTAGCGACTCCCGGTCCCCGCCGCGTGGGCGGCCAGGCGCCGGTCGAGGTCCACGGTCCAGCCCGTGTAGAGGCTGCCGTCCCCGCAGCGCAGGATGTAGACGAAGGCGTCCGCCACCGGTCCCAGCCTGCACGGCGCGCCGGACGACGGCGGGCCGCCGCCCTCAGCCGGTCGTGCCGCCGATGCGCGCCAGGACCTGCGCCTGCGCTCCTGCGGGGAGCGGCTTCAGGCGCACCGGCGTCGAGTTCATCGCACGCAGGCGCACCTCGCGCCAGCTGAGGCCCTCGTTGAGCAGCGCCGGCATGCCCATGATCACCGCCGTCGCCATCTCGACGGCCTGCAGCACGATGCCGTAGCCGAGTGCGTCGGCGGCCGACACGCCGTACGCGCCGGTCAGGACGGCGACGCAGGCCGCCTGGAAGACGCCGAGGTTCGACGGCGTCGCGGGCACGGCGGCGGTCACGTTGACCGCCAGGAGCACCGCGGCTGCGGCACCGAGCCCGGCGCGCGCGTCGAGGCCGAGCGCGACGAGCAGGAGGTAGCACGAGAGCCACTGCAGGCCCCAGGCGGCGAACTGCGCGACGACGGCGACCGCTGCGGCGCGCGGGGTGCGGAAGACCCGCAGGCCCGCGCGAACCCGCAGCATCGCGGCGCCGATGGGGCGGGTGACCGCGTGCAGGCGGGCGAAGCGCTCGGTCCCGGATCGCAGGACGGCGGGAACGGCGAGCACGGCGACGAGCATCGCGAGCGGGATCACCGCGGCCGCGGCCAGCGCGCCGTGGTGATCGTCGAAGACGTGGACGCTCGAGAACGCGATGACGCCGAGGACGAGCAGCGCGGACACGTTGAGCATCGCCTGCGAGACGATCGTCCCGATCACGACCGGCGTGGTCTCCCGCGGGCGCCCGGCGCGGCGGGCGACGACGAGCGCGCGAGCCGGCTCGCCGAGACGGGCCGGGAGCGTCGCGGACATCAGGACGCCGATCGCGGTGCCCTGGAAGGCGTCGACCCGGGACACGGGGCGGTCCGGCAGCGCGGCGCGCAGGATCGCGTGCCAGGCGATCGCGCGCAGCACCATCGACGCGCACATCACGGTCAGCGCGGCGAAGACCCAGGAGGGGCTCGACCGCAGCAGGCTCTCGGCGATGCGGTCCACGCCGATGCGCTGCAGTGCGAGGAGGGTGAGCGCGACGCCGGCGACGGCCGCGAGCGCCACGAGCCCGCGACGCAGGGCGACGAGCGCCCGGGCGCGGGCGCGGCCGCCGGCGGGAGCGGGCTCGAGCGAGGCCAGCCGCTGGGCGAGCACCGGGCGTCCCCCGCCGGGAGTGGTCAGCGCCAGGCGCCGCGCGACGCGCTCGGACGTCGTCCGCGGCGCGGCGGCGAGCGCGCGCTCACGCGCGGCGATCGCCTGCGCGTAGACGCCCACGACCTCGCCGGCGACCTGCGGCCACGCATAGCGCTCCGCATGCTCGGCGGCCGCGATGCCCATGGCGGCCACGCGCTCCGGGGCGAGTGCCAGCGCGCGCAGGGTCTCGGCCAGCGCGACCGCGTCACCGCGCGGGACGAGGATGCCGTCGCGTCCGTCGCGCACGACGTCGCGGTACCCGGCGATGTCGCTCGCCACGACCGGCGTGCCCTGGGCGAACGCCTCCGTGAGGACCATGCCGAAGCTCTCGCCGCCGAGCGACGGCGCGCAGAGGACGTCGGCCTCGCGGATCACACGGGTCTTCTCCGCGTCGTCGACGCGGCCGAGCACGGTCACGCCGCGCGCGTCCAGCAGCAGCGGCTCGACCTCGTCGTCGACGGCGCCGACGATCGTCAGCTCCGCGTCCACGTGCTCGCGCAGGCCCTCGAACGCCCGCAGGAGCACGGGCAGGCCCTTGCGCTCGACGGCCTGCCCGACGAAGGCGATCCGCAGGTGCCCGGCCGTCCCGGGCTTCGCGGCGGGAAGGTCGGCCGGCAGGTCGACGCCGTTGGCGACGATCTCCGAGCGGCCGCGGAAGAACCGCCGCGCCGTCCAGGCCGCCGCCTCGGACACGGCGATCCGGCCGTGCAGATTGCGCATCCGCCGCCCGGCCCCCATCGCACGGGCGATGCCGTGGGTGACGGCGTTCGTCCCATACGTGTGGAACGTGCCGACGAGGGCGGCGTCGCCGAACGCCAGTGCGTCCCAGCTCGCCGCGGGCGCCACCGGCTCGTGGATGTTCACGACGTCGAAGTCGCCGGCCTCGAGCTCGCGGCGGAGCGTCTGCACGCCGCTCGGCGTGAGGGCGAGGTTCGAGACCGCCCCGTTGGCCGGGATGCCCGCCGTGCGGCCGAGCGGGATGACGTACTCGGGGACCGCGCGCTCCTGCGGACGGGCACCCCGATGCAGCCGCTCGCTGCGGCGGTCGGGGGGATCGAAGGGCGCCAGGACGCGGACATGATGCCCCTCGGCGAGCAGCTGCTCGGCCAGGGCCTCGATATGCCGCGTCACGCCCCCCGGGTACGTCCACGAGTAGGGGGAGACCAGGGCGATGCGCATCGCGCTCGCCATGCTAGCGGCCGGAGGGGGCGTCTTCGGCGAGCCGCGGGTCACCACGGAGGTAGAGAACCGCGCTCCCTGCGAAGAATGCCTCGAACAGGAGCAGGACGGGGCCGGAGTCGTTGAACAGGGCGCCGGCGATTCCGGCGGCCACCAGGCCGCCGAGCAGGGCCCGCCACGCCGGATCCCCCCGCACCGGCTCCAGGAGGCGCTCGCGGCGGCGGATCGCGACCGCGATCCCCAGCAGCGCGATCACCGTCACGGCGGGCATGAACCCACGGATCGCCTGGCGTCCCGCGAGCTCGTAGCGCCGCGATACGACGTCCCACAGGTCACCCGACCCGTCGGCGCGCAGCACGGTGCGGGTGAAGTGCGAATCACCGCCCGTGGCCAGGTCCACCACCGCCAGCAGCGCGAGGCCCGCGATCGGCGCGGCGATGACGAGCACCGCGGCGCGCCGGGTCAACCCGCCGGGAAGCATCAGCGCTGCGGCGACCGCCGCGCCCGCGCCGATCGTGATGACGCCCCCGACGTCCGCCCCGAGGCGCCCCGCGCCGACGACGAGTGCCAGCGCGACACCGCCGCCGGCGAACGCGGCGACCGCCCCGCGCGACCGTCCGCGCCCGTACAGCAGGGTGCCGACCGCGATCAGCAGCAGCGCTGCGAGGGTCGCCTCGAGCTCGTTCCCGATCCCGTAGAAGCGCGCGCCGAACAGCGGGTTGGGCCCGAGCAGCGAGCGGATGATGAGCGGCGAGCCGAACGCCAGGTCGAGCGCATACGCGGCCAGACCGGCGAACGCCGGGATCGTCGGCGCTCGCGGCCAGCCCGCGACGCGGTCGGTGAGCGCGCCGAGCGCGAGCGCCAGCGTGGAGGCGAGCAGCAGCTCGGCGGTCCGCCCCGGGGCGAGGGCGGCGGTCAGCAGGAGCACCGACGGCAGCCACATCACCGCGAGCGGACCGACGCGCAGGCCCCAGCGCATCCCGCGGCGATCGGCCGCGAGCATGGCCGCGAGCAGCAGCGCGACCCACGTGCCGACCAGGGTCCACAGCGCCGGCAGGCGGCGCGGGAGCACGACGCGCAGGCGCTCGGTGAGCGTCCGCAGCTGCGCCGCGTCGCGCCCGGGCCCCGCGGTGATCGGCCGGCCCTTGACGGCACCGGGCTCCGCGAGGCCCAGGTGTCGGAGCACCGTCGGGGCGATGTCGATGCCGGCGACGACGCCGTCGGTGTGGGTGGTCTGCGACGTGAGGCGTCCGGCGGGCGTCCCGCCGAGGCCGAGCGTGCCGACCGGCAGCAGCTGGGCGTCGGTCCCGCCGGGCGGTGCCTGCATGACGATCAGCAGCTCACCGGGCCGGTGCCGCGCGACGAGCAGGTCCAGCGCGGCGCGGCCGGCCGTCCCGGCCGGGAGCCCGGCCACGACCAGCGAGCGGCGTGCGAGCAGCCGCCGCGCACGATCGACGACGTCGCCCGGCGCCCCGAGTGAGAGCTCCGCGAGGCGCCCCGAGCGGTCCGCGGCGACGATCGCGGCACCCTGGGGCCGCCCGGCGATGCCCGCGTAGCCCGCACCTCCGGGGACGGACTGCGCGAGCAGCCCGGGCCGCAGTTCGGCCGGTGCCCGGTCCGCGCGGGCGCGAACGGCCGGCCAGCCCGCGAGCCGCCCCGTGCCTCCCGGGACCGGGCGCAGGGCCAGCGGCGGCGGCGTCGTCGGCCGGTAGCTCTTCAGCGAGACCCGCGTTCCCTGCGTGATGTCCAGGAATGCCTGCTCGCGGTCGTAGGTGCCCTGTGTCGCGCTGCTGAGACCGAGTGCCAGCAGGGGCTGGGCGTCGAGCGCGTCGAGCGTCCAGCGGAAGGCGGGACCGGGATCCTCGTCGGCGTCCGTGGGCGGCACCGGGGGCGCCGGCAGGAACGCGAGCAGGACCCGGGGCTGCTCGGCGAGCGCGGTCACGGGCGCCTGCGCGGGCGCCACGGAGGCGAGCAGAGCGAGCGCCGCGCACGCCACCACCGGCGCAAGCAGCCGCGCCGCGGAACGAGACCGGACGAGCATCGCCACTATTCTGACCGCAGGCCGTGCGCACCGGTGCACGGGACCGCCCGCCCCGGGGGCGCCCCCCGCGCCCGTTCCGCATGCCCGAGCCCGCCGCCGCCTTCGACCCCGAGACCGCCCTCGCGCACCTGCGCGCGGCCGATCCGGTCCTCGCCGGCCTCATCGACGGGCACGATGTCGAGCTCGTGCAGGACGACGACCGCGACGGCGACCACTACGCCGCGCTGATCCGCGCCATTGTCGGGCAGCAGCTCTCGACGACGGTGGCGCGCGTGATGTGGGGCCGGATGCTGGAGCGCTTCGGCGGCCGGCCGCCGACGCCGCAGGAGGTGCTCGACGACGACGCGGAGGAGCTGCGCGCGGCGATCGGGCTCTCGCGCGCGAAGGTGAGCTTCCTGCGGTCGCTCGCCGAGCACATCCGGTCGGGCGAGCTCGACCTGGACCACGTCTCGACGCTGCCGGACGACGAGCTCATCCGTGAGCTGACCGCCGTCAAGGGGATCGGCGACTGGTCGGCGCACATGTTCCTGATGTTCCAGCTGCAGCGGCCGGACGTCCTGGCCTGGGGCGACCTGGGCGTGCGCCGCGGGGCGCAGCTCGCCTACGGGCTGGAGGAGCTGCCCCACCGGACCGAGCTCGAGCTGCTGGCCGAGCCCTGGCGGCCGTACCGGACGGCGGCCTGCCGCGTGCTGTGGTGGTCGCTGGACAACGCGCCGGGCTGAGGGCCCCGGCTACAGCGCGCTGACCGCGTCCTGCTCCTCGTCCTTCACACGGAAGGACGAGCCGCAGCCGCAGGCGGCGACGACGTTCGGGTTCACGACCTGGAACCCGGCGCCGGTGAGCGAGTCGACGTAGTCGATCTGGGACCCGTCGACGTACGAGAGGCTCTGCGGGTCCACGAGCAGCTGCAGCCCGTGGTCCTCGAAGACGATGTCGTCGTCGCGCCGCTCGTCGAAGGCGAGCTGGTACTGGAAGCCCGAGCAGCCGCCGCCCTTGACCCCGACCCGCAGGCCGGCGACGGCGACGTCGGCGCCCTGCGCCGAGAGGAACTCGCGCACCTTGGCGGCGCCGACCTCCGTGAAGCTGATGCCCTGGGCCTTGAAGCTGATCTCGACGCTCATAGCTTCAGGAAGTATAGCGACCCTCTACCCTGTCCTGCGATGCCCACCGCAGACGACATCAGGCGCCGGATCGAGGCCGGGATCCCCGGCGCGGCGGCGGAGGTGCAGACCGCGGACGAGGTCCACTTCAGCGCGCGAATCGTCGCACCCGCCTTCGGCGGCCTCAGCCGCATCCAGCAGCACCGCCTCGTCTACGACCTCTTCGAGCCCGGTGAGATCGGCGGCCCGATCCACGCCCTGTCCATCAAGACGGAGACCCCATGAGCGCCCAGCCCGAGAACCCGATCCGCGAGGCGATCGCCTCCGCCATCAGCGAGCACGAGATCATCCTCTTCATGAAGGGCTCGCCCGAGCAGCCGATGTGCGGCTTCTCGGCGCGGACGGTCGCGGCGCTGGACGCGCTCGGCGCGCCCTACGCGGCGGTGGACGTGCTGCCCGACCCGCGGATCCGGCAGGAGCTCAGCTCGATCTCCAACTGGCCCACGATCCCGCAGCTGTTCGCCCGCGGCGAGCTGGTCGGCGGCTGCGACATCGTCACAGAGATGTACGAGGCCGGCGAGCTGGCCGGGGCCCTCGGGGTCGAGGCTCCCGCCGATGCTCCGGCCGAGGCGCCGGCCGCCGAGGCGGACGGGCCCGCGCCGCCGCCGCTGCAGGTCGAGAACCGCCTGGCCTGAGCGCTCGCGCCGAGCCGCTCCGCGGCTCAGCGGATGACGATCGCCATGCGGGCGCGGCCGGCGACCCGCAGGCGCGCGTCGCGGAACACGCGCCGGGAACGCTGGGCGACCCCCTCGGCTCCGCCCGGGAGCTGCTCGGGAACGGAGGCCCCGGGCGGTAGGAGCCGCGCGGTCACGCCGTCGTAGCGGTGCAGGCCGGAGAGCGCCTCCGCGAGGGCGGCGACCGACCCCGGCCCGGCGGACTCCTCGCCGGACGCCGGCTCGAAGAGCGAGGACAGGTCGATCGTCGTGGCCCCCTCGTCGCTCTCGCCGCCGATCGCGACGTCGGCCTCGGTCCCCTTGAGGAACAGGTCGCGCGGCCCTGCGGGCATGCCGCGCGGGATCGGCACGCGCACCGTGCGCCGGACGGTCGCGCCGCCGGGACGGCGCAGCGTCGCCCGGACGCTGATCGTGCTGCCGCGACGCGCGGTGCGCGGGCCGCTGAGGCTGCGGAACGTCGCCAGGCGCAGGCCGCGCGCGATGCGCAGGCCGACCTCGACGCGGGTGACGGTGAGCGGACCGGCGTCGTAGGCGTCGAGGATCTGCGTGGCCGCCGCCGCGTCCGCGACGATCGGCCCGCCCGCGAGCGCGTCGGGGCTCCCACCGCCGCCGACGTACGTGTTGCAGAAGCCCAGCGGCTTCGGGCGCTGGCGAACGGCGACCCGCAGGCACATCTCGCCGCTCTGCCGGACCGGCGAGCCGTCGAGCGCGCCGTAGATCCCCTGGACGATCGCCGCGGGCGCGATCGCCGACAGCGCCGATGCCCCTGTCGGCAGGCCGATCGCCCGCTCGTCGGCGACGGCCACGGCCAGGCCGGACAGCCGCGTCGTGTCGAGGTCGCGCACGGCGACCTTGACGGGGAAGCTCGGCGGCCCGGCACCGATGCGCCCGACCACGCCGCTGATGCCGTCCTGGGTGAGCGTGCCGATCGTGGTGGTCGGCGCCGCCAGCTTGTACGTGGCGGCCTCCTGGGTGGCCAGCGGGTTGTTGACGACGCCGTACACGTAGGCGGCCGTCAGGAACAGCGAGCGGCGGCCGGCACCGTCGAACGGGTGCCCGAAGCCCCAGACCGCCGAGCCGTCGACGTACGCGGCCGTGCCGATGGCTCCGGCGTCGATGTCGCCCGTGGCGAGCGTCACGCCGACCGCCGACCCCGGCACGATCGCGGGCGCGGGCACGGGCGCCTGGGCCGGGCGCAGCGGAGCGAGGATCAGCGCCCTGCCGGCGCGCGCGGCGGCGCGCTGGAACACCCGCCCGACGGCCGGCGACAGGCCCGAGTAGCTGAGCGTCTCGGCGATCGGCCGGGCGCGGCGCAGCAGCCGGGCCGCGCGGGCACCCGTGGCGGTCGCCTTCGGCGGGGCCACCCGCTCGCGCAGCACCGCCTGGATCGGTGTGGCGAGCACCGTCTTGCCGCCGTACGCGCCGATCGTCTCGCTGATCGCGCCGGCGATGCGCTGCACGCCGTCGGGTCCCGGGCAGGTCACCGGCGAGCCCGAGAAGCCGGGGCCGACCCCGGTGGCGTCCACGGCCGGCCCGGAAACCGTCAGCAAGAGGCGCGCACCGGACGGGTCCGACCCACCGGAGATGACCTCGTCGACACGCGCGTCGAAGCTCACGACGTCCGTGCCGCGGATCACGGACTGCGCGGTGCACGCCATCCCTGGGCGCACCTGGTCGAGCCCCATCGTCGGCGGACCTGCGGCATGCGCCGCACTCGCGGGCGCCAGACCGAGCAGGACGAGGACGGCCACGCGACGGAGCATCACCCCGGACGGTAGAGCATCGGACACGCCGACCCGCCACCCGGACAGAGCGGGTGCCTTCAGGGCGCCGCCTGTGCCGCGGACGGGGTACGAGATCCGCGATCGAGCCAGCGGAGGTGTTCGACGATCCTTCTCGAGTCGCAGATCGCCTCGCCGTCGAGGACGAGCATCGGCACGACGCGCTGCCCGCTGAGCGCGGCGACCTCGTCGCGGTCGCGCCGCCGCCGCGCGACGCGGACCTCGTCGGCCTCGATCCCGTGGCGGCGCAGCTCACGGGCCACGCGCCCGCACGGGCACAGCACGTTCGTCGGGGTGCGGCAGCGGTAGAGGGTGGCCATCAGCCGCGCAGGGCTCCGAGAACGCCGCCCGCCTGCCGCAGGCCGAACCCGGTGAGGCGCAGCATCGCCGGCTGGCGGGTCCCCGGCGGCTCCATGCGGTCGCCCTCGCGGCTGCGGTACCAGTCGATCGTGTCGACGAGGGTGTCCTCGTGGTGCGAGGGCTTCCAGCCGAGCTCGCGCTTGGCCTTCGTCGAGCGGTACGCCCACCAGAGCGAGGCGGCGCGCACCTCGCCGACCGTGACGATCGGGGTGCCGGGCAGGGCCTCGGCGGCGTGGGCCAGCTGCAGCGCCGCCGCGACCGGGAGCTTGACCGCCGGGGGCGAGACGCCGGAGAGCCGCCCGAGGTCCGCGAACAGCCGGTCGAGGGTGAAGTTCCGGTTGCCGAGGATGTAGCGCTCGCCGACCTTGCCGACCTCGTCGGCGAGCAGGTGGCCGCGCGCGACGTCCTCGGCGTCGACGATGTTCAGCGCGCCGTCGACGTAGGCGGGGATCTGCCGCCGCAGGAACCGGCGCACGAGCTCGGTCGACGAGCGGTACACGTCGCCCCGCCCCATGACGTGTGCGGGATTGACGATCACCAGCGGGAGGCCGTGGGCGGCGACGCGCAGCGCCTCGTTCTCGGCCTCGTGCTTGCTGTTGATGTACGGCAGGCCGAAGCGTCCGGCGCGGAACACCTGCGTCTCGTCGGCGGTCGCGCCGCGGGGAGCCGGCCCGATCGCGGCCACGGACGAGGTCAGGACCGCGCGCTCGACCCCGGCGCGCAGGGCCTCCTCGAGCACGATCCTCGTGCCGTCGACGTTGACGCGGAAGAGCGTGTCGGCGCCTCCGCGCAGCGATGTGAGGCCCGCGACGTGGAAGACCCGGCTCACGCCGCGCAGCGCGCGGCGGACCGACTGGCGGTCCAGGACGTCGGCGCGGACCGGCTCGACCTCGAGGCCGTCGAGCTGCTCGACGCGCGAGCCGGTGCGGACGGTCACGCGCACGCGATCGCCGCGTTCGACGAGCAGCCGGGTGACGTGGGAGCCGACGAGGCCGGTCGCGCCGGTGACGAGGGTGATGCTCACGAATCAGGAGGGTACGACGCCCGGCGAACCACTACGCTCGATCCAATGCCCGCCACGCCCGTCGCCGTCGTCACCGACTCCACGCACTACCTCCCGCGAGACCTCGTCGAGCGCCGCGGGATCCACATCGTGAGCCTCTACGTCAATCAGGGCGGGGTGATCACGAAGGAGTCGGACATGCCCGACTTCGAGGCCTTCTACG
>DAIPYF010000075.1:5121-11157 GCA_036782855.1 Solirubrobacteraceae bacterium | reverse complement strand
AGCGACTCCGCGACGCACACCGGCTTCTCGCCGCCCTCGACCTCGAAGGTCTGCGTCACGGTGATCTGGATGCCGCCGGGGACGTCGTCGACGTTCGTCAGCGCCGCGCGCATGCGCACCCGCTTGCCGATCGGGACCGGCGCCGGGAAGCGGACCTTGCCGTAGCCGTAGTTCACGCCGAACGCGAAGCCCTGCATGTCCATGACCTCGTAGGAGAACTTCGGGCCGAGCGAGAGGGTGAAGAGCCCGTGCGCGATCGTGCCGCCGAACGGCGTCTGCGCCGCCTTCTCCGGGTCGGTGTGGATCCACTGGTGGTCGCCGGTCACCTCGGCGAACTGATTGATCGTCTCCTGCGTCACCTCGTACCAGTCGCTCACGCCGAGCTCCTGGCCGACGGCCGCCTTGACCTCGTCGGGTCCGGTGAGGGTGGTGGTCATGGGCGGATCCTACGACGCGGGGCTCAGCAGGGGTTCGGCGCGTTCCGGCGCGCGAAGAACCACCAGTTCAGGATCAGGTTGAAGATGTAGAAGGCGACGAGCCCGTAGAAGAACGCCTGCGGATCCCCGCTCTGCGTGGTCGAGAACGAGATCAGCACGCTGAACAGGAACGGCCCGTACGCCGCGATCGCCGCCGTCCAGCCGATCACGCCGGCGGCCTTCAGCGTCGGGAACAGCGACGGGATCTGCTTGAACGTCGACGCGTTGCCGATCCCGGCGAAGAAGAACATCCCGACCATGCACAGGACGAACGGCTTGAAGTCGTCGGGCGACTCCCCCGCGACGTAGAAGGACGTCAGCACCGTGAACACGATCAGCCCGACCGCCGAGAACTGCGTCACGCGAGCGCCGCCCAGCCGATCGGAGATCGGGCCCGCGACCACCCGCATCAGGGACCCCACGAGCGGACCGATGAAGGCGTAGGTGAGCGGGTCGTGGCCGAAGTCGCCGAACTCGTTCTTGATCAGCACCGGGAACGCCGCGGCGAAGCCCGCGAACGTCCCGAAGGTCATCATGTACAGCGAGGTCATCGTGTAGGTGTGCTTCTCGCTGAAGATGTCCATCTGCTCGCGCATGTTCGCCCGCACCGGGACGCTGCGCAGGCCGAACCAGGCGAGGATCGAGAGCAGGATCACCGCGGGCATCCAGATCAGGACGGCGTTCTGGAGGTAGAGGTCGCCCTTGGCGTTGACCGCGCTGCCGATCATCGAGAACCCGATCACCCACGGCGTGAGGAACTGCACGAGGCTCACGCCGAAGTTGCCGATGCCGGCCTGGACGCCGAGCGCCGTTCCCTGGTCGCGCTTGGGGAAGAAGAGGCTCGTCGACGGCATGAACGACGAGAAATTGCCGCCGCCGAGCCCGGCGAGGAACGCGAGGCCGAGGAGCATCCAGTACGGGGTGTCGGGATCCTGCACCGCGAAGAACCAGCCGGTGAGCGGAAGCATCAGCAGCGCGGTCGAGATCGACACGACGTGCCGGGTTCCGTAGATCGGCGTGAGGAACATGTGGATCAGCCGGAACGTGCCGCCCGCGAGCCCGGGCATCGCCACGAGCCAGTAGAGCTCGGACTTCGACAGGTCGAAGCCCGCCTTCCCCAGCCGCGAGATCATGGCGCTGACCACGAACCACACCGCGAACGCGACCATGAGGTTCGCGGTCGTGATGATGAGGGTGCGCGTCGCGATCGCCTTGCCGCGCGTGGCCCAGAACTGCTCGTCCTCGGGTTCCCATTCCTTCAGCCAGGTCGCGCTGCTCATGCGAATCACATCTCTCCGTGGTGTGCGTCGGCATGGATGTGCGCGACGGCGATCGATAGGAAGACGGCGCTGATGAAGGCCAGGCCGACCATCACGTAGAACGTGCTCTCGGGGCGGTCGGTGACGCCCTTGGCCCAGGCGAAGAGCAGCGGCAGCACGAAGCCCCCGAGCCCTCCGATCGCGCCGACGAGGCCGCCGACCGCGCCGACGTCCTTGGGGAAGTACTGCGGGATGTACGTGTAGACGGACGCCTTGCCGATGCCCATCGAGACGCCGATGAGGAACACCACGAGCGCGAACGGCAGGACGCTCATCGTGAAGCAGAGCGCCGCGGAGGCCAGGCCGATGCCGCCGAAGGAGATCGCCGTGATCCGGCGCGCGCCGTACCTGTCCGACAGCCAGCCCCCGAGCGGCCGCAGCAGGCTCGCAGGGAAGATGAACAGCGCCGTCATGAAGCCCGCGTCGCGCAGGCTGAAGCCGTAGACGTCGACGTAGTACTTCGGCAGCCACAGGGCGAGGCCGACGTAGGCGCCGAAGACGACCACGTAGTAGAAGCCGAAGCGCCACACGCGGACGTGCTTCAGCGGCCTGCTCATCTCGGCGATCGAGCGGCCCTTCGACGGCTTGCGATCGTGCCGCGGCGTGACGAACGGGACGACGCAGGCGGCGATCACGAGGGCGATCGCGTAGACGGCGGGAACGAACCGCCAGCCGCCGGGGATGAGCCCGCCGAGCAGCCCGGCGGTGCCCACCGCCGTCACGAGTGTCGGCGCCAGCAGCTTCGTGATCGAGGCACCGACGTTGCCTGCGCCGAACACGCCGAGCGCGAACCCCTGGTGGTCGGCGGGGTACCAGGCCGACACCCAGGCGATCCCCACCGCGAACGACGTGCCCGCCAGCCCGAGGCCGAGGGCGAGCAGCAGCGCCGCGTCGTAGGACTCGACCTGGCTCACGAACCACGTCGGGATGGCCGTCAGGACGAGCAGCCCGATCATCATGATGCGGCCGCCGACCAGGTCGGTGGCGATCCCCACCGGCACGCGCAGCAGCGAGCCGGTCAGCACCGGAATCGCGACGAGCAGCGCGAACTCGGAGTCGCTGAGCCCGAGCTCCTTGCGCATCGGCAGCCCGACGATCGCGAACATCATCCAGACCGCGAAGAAGATCGTGAACAGCACGGTCGCGACGACGAGGACGCGGACCGCGTCGGGCGGGACGTGGGCGGAGGTCGCCTTGTCGCGGGTCGCGCGGGCCTGCAGCCCGGGCACCGAGGGTTCCGGGGGTGCCTCCGGAAGCGACTCAGTCGTGGACACGAGCGCCCCCCTCGGCGGCGGGCCGGGCGCGCCCGGTCCCGTGCACGCCGGCCCGCACGTCCCGCGGCGCACGCGCGCGGTAGACGATGGGACGGCGCACGAGGTAGGTGACCGGCACGCTCCAGGCGTGCACGAGCCGCGTGAACGGCCAGATGAGGATGAGGAGCCAGCCGCCGACGGCGTGCAGCTGGTAGCTCAGCGGGATGCCGGCCTCGGTCATGAGACCCGGGTCGGGGTTCAGGAGGAACAGCCCGCGAAACCAGGGTGAGACGGTCTCGCGGTAGTTGTACCCGCCCTCGATGAGGTTCTCGACCGACGTGTTCCACATGCCGGTGACCACCATCAGCGCGAGCAGGACCATCACCGCGACGTCCCACCCGCGGGTCGTCGCGGCGACGCGCTTGTTGAGCAGGCGCCGCGCGATCAGGATCGCGAGTCCCGTGAGCATCGTGAGGCCGGCGAGCGTCCCCATGACCGCGGAGAAGATCCGGTAGGTGTTCTCCGGGACGCCGAGCCACTCGGTGACGGACTGCGGCACCAGGATGCCGATCACGTGGCCGCCGATCACGGCGAGCAGCCCGAGGTGGAAGAGCGGGCTGCCGAGCTTCAGCAGCCGCGACTCCAGCAGCTGGGTCGAGCGCGTCGTCCAGGTGAACTGGTCGCGGCGCCAGCGCCAGATGTGACCGACGACGAACGTCGCGATCGCGAGGTACGGGAGGATGACCCAGAGCAGGGTTCCCGCGCGGGTGACGGCGAGCAGCGTCATCGGGGCGCTCCCGCGACCGGCATGACCTCCGGCGGCGCGAACGGCTCGAGGCCGACCTCTTCGTCCGGCGGGCCCTCCGTTGCGATCCGGCGCGCCTCGGCGAGCTCCTCGGCGCTCAGCGCGGGCAGCACGGCGACGACGGCGTCGAGCACGCGGGCGTAGGGACTGTCGAGGTCGTGCAGCGACGCGCGCAGCAGCTCGATGCCGGGGCGCATCCGGCCGAGGATCGCGTCGGCGTCCTCGCCGGGGGCGAGCGCGGCGAACTCGAGGATCGCGGGCAGGTAGTCGGGCAGCTCGCCGCCGGTCAGCTCCAGTCCCGCCTCGCGGTAGCGGCGCTTGATCCCGAGCAGCGTCGCTCCGCGCTGGCGGCGGTCGCCGTCGCGGTAGTAGGAGAGGTGGAGCGACGCGCGCTTGTGGAAGTCGAACGTCGCGACGTACTCCTCGCGCACGGCCCACGGGTCCAGATCGGCGCGCCGATCCAGGAACGCGCGCAGGTCGTCGCCCGCCCGGCCGGGCACGCCCGCCGCCGCGCTGCGCAGGCCCGGGGTCGCGTCGAGCAGCTCGCCGTCCGGGTACTCGAGCAGGACGGAGCCGATCCTCAGGACGATGTCGCGCGGCATCAGCGTCCCCGCCCGTCACCCGGGACGTGGGTGATCGAAAGGCCATCCGTGGCGGCGGTCACGAGGTCGAGCTCGTCGTCGGCGGGCAGGTCACTGGTGTCGTAGCCGGGCCCGCACGACCCGGGGCCGCCGGCGAAGTCCAGTCCGCAGCCGCCCTGGCGCTCCTCGAGATTGTCGGCGATCTCGCGGTGCGCGAGCGGGATGACGTAGCGGTCGTCGTACTTGGCGATCGCGCACAGGCGGTACATGTCCTCGATCTCGACCGCGGTCATCCCCACCCGCTCGGCGATCGCGGGGTCGGGCTCCCCGCCGATGAGGTCGGCGCGCATGTGCGCGCGCATCGCGGCCAGGCGCTTGAGCACGCCGCGGACGACGTCCTCGTCCCCGGCGGTGAGGATGTTCGCCAGGTACTGGACCGGGATCCGCAGCTCGTCGATCGCCGGGAACACGTCGTCGGGGTCGGCTTCCGACCCCGGCCCCTCGACGAGCGACATCACCGGCGAGAGCGGCGGGATGTACCAGACCATCGGGAGCGTGCGGTACTCGGGATGCAGCGGCAGGGCGATCCGCCAGTCCATCGCGAGCTTCCAGACGGGCGAGCGCTCGGCGGCCTCCAGCCAGTCCTCCGGGATGCCGTCGCGGCGGGCCTGCTCGCGGACCTCGGGGTCGTGCGGATCGAGGAAGACGTCGAGCTGCGCGTCGAGCAGATCGTGCTCGTCGGTCACCGATGCCGCCGCTTCCACCCGGTCGGCGTCGTACAGGACGATCCCCAGATAGCGGATCCGGCCGACGCAGGTCTCCGAGCAGACGGTCGGCATGCCGGCCTCCACGCGCGGGTAGCAGAGCGTGCACTTCTCGGCCTTGCCGGTCTGCCAGTTGAAGTAGACCTTCTTGTACGGGCAGCCGCTGACGCACATGCGCCAGCCGCGGCACTTCTTCTGGTCGACGAGGACGATGCCGTCCTCCTCGCGCTTGTACATCGCGCCGGAGGGGCAGGAGGCCACGCACGCCGGGTTGAGGCAGTGCTCGCAGATGCGCGGCAGGTACATCATGAAGACGGACTCGAACTCGGCCTTGACCTGTTCCTCGACGCCGTCGCGGAGGTTCGGGTCGAGCTTGACGTGGTCCGGCCCGCCGCCAAGGTCGTCCTCCCAGTTGGGGCCCCACTTGAGGTCGAGGTGCTCGCCGGTGACCCGCGAGACCGGCCGCGCGACCGGCTGGTGCTTCGACGGCCCCGCGCTGATCAGCGAGCTGTAGTCGTAGGTCCACGGCTCGTAGTAGTCGTCGAGGTCGGGCAGGTCGGGGTTGGCGAAGATCGACGCGAGCTTGCGCAGCGGGCCGCCGGCCTTCAGCCGCAGCTTCCCCTTGCGGTCCAGCTCCCAGCCGCCCTTCCAGTGCTCCTGGTCCTCCCAGCGCTTGGGGTACCCGATCCCCGGCTTGGTCTCGACGTCGTTGAACCACATGTACTCGGCGCCCTTGCGGTTCGTCCAGACGTTCTTGCACGTCACCGAACAGGTGTGGCAGCCGATGCACTTGTCGAGATTCATGACCATCCCGACCTGGGCCATGACGCGCATCAGT
>DAIPYF010000075.1:0-5021 GCA_036782855.1 Solirubrobacteraceae bacterium | reverse complement strand
GTGCCGGAGGTCTCGCTGATCGGCACGTTCACGTGGCGGTCCTGCGAGTGGTACATGAAGGCGCTGCCCTCCGGGATGCGGTGCGAGACGACGGCGCGGCAGGCGATGACGCCGTTGCGGTTGACCGCCTCGACCCAGTCGTTGTCGGCCGCCCCGATCCGGTCGGCGTCCCCCGGGGAGATCCAGACGACGGGCCCGCCGCGGAACAGCTCGAGCATGCGGAGGTTGTCCTGGTACTCGGAGTGGATCGACCACTTGGAGTGCGGGCTGATCCAGCGGACGACGACCTCGGCGTCGCCGGGGTCCAGGTCGCCCTGGGCGTGGCGCGCGGTCGAGAGCGGGGGGCGGTAGGCAGGCAACCCCTCGCCGAACTCGAGCATCCAGTCGTGGTCGAGGTAGAAGTGCTGGCGCCCCGTGAGGGTCCGCCACGGCACCTCGCGATCGACGTTCACCGTGAAGGGGGAGTAGCGGCGGGTCCGGCTCTCGATCCCCGACCACTCCGGCGAGGTGATGACCTTGCGCGGCTGGATCCGCACCTGCTCGAGCGTGATCCGGTCGTCCTCGCGGTCGGTCGCGAGGTCGGCGAGCTCGGTGCCCGTGCGCTGCTCGAGCTGCCGGAAGCCCTCGACGGCGAGACGGCCGTTCGTCGTCCCGGACAGGCGGAAGATCGTCTCGGCGACGTGCTTGGCGGTGTGCAGCCGCGGGCGCCCGTCGCCGACACCGCCGCGCACGGT
Source organism: Solirubrobacteraceae bacterium (assembly GCA_036782855.1). Classification (GTDB taxonomy): domain Bacteria; phylum Actinomycetota; class Thermoleophilia; order Solirubrobacterales; family Solirubrobacteraceae; genus F1-60-MAGs163. Next base: position 4,287 of record DAIPYF010000075.1, on the reverse strand, counting down.
TCCGTTGCGGCGCTTGAGCTCCTCGACCTCCTGCGCGGGCTTCCAGGAGATGCCCTTCCAGGCGATGCCGGCGTTCTCGACGAGCGGCCCGAGCGCGGTCATCTTGTCGTAGACGACGCCGTAGTCGCGCTCGACGACGACGAGCTTGGGCATCGTCTGGCCGGGAATCGGCTCGCACTCCCCGGCCTTCCAGTCGCGCACGATCCCGCCGGGCTGTGCCAGCTCCTCGGGCGTGTCGTGGAGCAGCGGCGCGGCGACGAGGTCGCGGCGCACGCCGAGGTGCTTCTTCGCGAGTTCCTGGAAGCGCTCGGCGACCGACGAGAAGGCGTCCCAGTCGCTGCGCGCCTCCCACGGCGGCGGGACCGCCTGGTCGAACGCGTGCACGAACGGGTGGAGGTCCGTGCTGGAGATGTCGTGCTTCTCGTACCAGGTCGCGGCGGGCAGGACGATGTCCGAGTACAGCGCCGACCCGTTCATGCGGAAGTCGATCGTCGTGAAGAGGTCGAGCTTCCCGGTGGGCGCCTCCTCGCGCCAGTCGACCTCGGTCGGGCGCTGGTCGGGGCCGGTCTCCTTCGCGGTTACCGCCGTCTTGTCGACGCCGAGCAGGTGCTTGAGGAAGTACTCATGCCCCTTCGAGGACGAGCCGAGCAGGTTCGCCCGCCAGAGCGTCAGCACGCGCGGGAAGTTCGCCGGGTCGTCGGGGTCCTCGGCCGCGAAGCGCAGGCGCCCGGCCTGCAACTCGTCGATGGCGTGCTCCGCCGGCTCCTTGCCCGCGGCGGCGGCCTCGTCGCAGAGGTCGAGCGGGTTGCGGTTGAGCGTCGGGTAGCTCGGGAGCCAGCCCATGCGGGCCGACTGGACGACGGTGTCGGCGAAGTGCTTGCCCTTCAGCGCGCCGGGCCCGAGGGGGCTGGTCAGCTCGTCGACGCCGAAGCGCTCGTAGCGCCACTGGTCGGTCGCCAGGTACCAGAACGACGTGGTCGCCTGCTGGCGTGGCGGGCGGGTCCAGTCGGTCGCGAACGCGGCGACGCCGAACCCGGTGATCGGCCGCACCTTCTCCTGCCCGACGTAGTGCGCCCAGCCGCCGCCGTTGACCCCCTGGCACCCGCACAGGAGCAGCATGCTGAGCATGCCGCGGTAGATCTGGTCGCCGTGGAACCAGTGGTTCGTGCCGGCCCCCATGACGATCATCGACCGGCCCTCGGTGACCTCCGCGTTGCGGGCGAACTCGCGCGCGATCCGCGTCACCAGGCCGCTGTCGACGTTCGTGTGCTCCTGCTGCCAGGCGGGCGTCCCGGGCTCGGGATCGTCGTAACCGGTGGGCCAGTCGCCGGGCAGGCCGTCGCGTCCGACGCCGAGCTGCGCGCAGAGCAGGTCGAACACGGTGGTCACGAGCCGGTCGCCGATCCGCTTGGCGGGAACGCCGCGGCGCATGATGCCGCCGCCCTCGGTCTCGCCGATGTCGAAACGCGGCAGGTCGAGCTCGACGAGCTCGTCGTGGGCGCCGAGCAGCGAGAGCCGCGGAGCGACGTCGCCGAGCTGGAGGTTCCAGTGGCCGGCGCCCTCCTCGCCCCAGCGGTGGCCGATGGAGCCGTTGGGCACGGCGAGCTCGCCGGTGGCGTCGTCGAGGACGACGGTCTTCCACTCGGCGTTCTCGGACGCCTCGCCGATGTCGGAGGCGCGGAGGAAGCGGTCGGCGACGTACGCGCCGTCGCGCTCGCGCAGGGTGACGAGGAACGGCAGGTCCGTGTGCTTCTTGGCGTACCCGTCGAAGTACGGCGTCTGCTTCTCGACGTAGTGCTCCTTGAGGATCACGTGCGCCATGCCGAGCGCGAGCGCCCCGTCCGTGCCGGGCTCGGCGTTCATCCAGTGGTCGGCGAACTTCGTGTGGCCGGCGTAGTCCGGCGACACGACGACGACCTTCTGCCCCCGATAGCGGGCCTCCGTCATGAAGTGCGCGTCCGGCGTGCGGGTCTGCGGGATGTTCGAGCCCCAGAGGATCACGTAGCCCGAGTTCCACCAGTCGGCGGACTCGGGGACGTCCGTCTGGTCGCCCCACACCTGCGGTGAGGCGGGCGGGAGGTCGGCGTACCAGTCGTAGAAGGACAGGCAGACGCCACCGGTCAGCGAGAGGAAACGGGTTCCCGCGGCGTACGAGACGGCCGACATCGCCGGGATCGGCGAGAAGCCGACGTTGCGGTCGGGGCCGTACCGCTTGATCGTGTGGATGTGGGCGGCCGCGATGATCTCGCTGACCTCGTCCCACGAGGAGCGCACGAACCCGCCGCGGCCGCGCTGGGACTTGTACGCGCCGGCCTTCGCGGGGTCCTCGACGATCGCGGCCCACGCGTCGACCGGATCGCCGGTGCGCGCCAGCTCGTCCCGGTAGAGCCGCAGCAGGGCGCCGCGCACGTAGGGGTGGCGGACCCGGATCGGCGAGTAGATGTACCAGGAGAACGAGGCGCCGCGAGGGCATCCGCGCGGCTCGTACTCCGGCATGTCGGGGCCGTTGGAGGGATAGTCGGTCTGCTGCGTCTCCCAGGTGACGAGACCGTCCTTGACGTAGACCTTCCACGAGCAGGAGCCGGTGCAGTTGACGCCGTGGGTCGTGCGGACGACCCGGTCGTGACGCCAGCGGTCGCGGTAGAGCTCCTCCCACTCGCGCGAATGGCGCGAGTCGGTGCGCCAGCGGTCGCCCGCTGGGACGACCTCCACCGGGCCTGCGGAGGCCGTGAAGTGCCGGGGCTTCGTGAGCAGCGCGTCGGCGGCGTCCGTATCGTCGGGGGTCACGAGTTGACAGGCTAGTTTTCACACATAGAGTGTGAAATCCGGGTTTCCCCCAGTCCCGCTTCGGAGAATTACGGTCATAGCGAGCAGCCCCCCGACAGACGAGCGCCTGATCGCCGAGCTCCGCGCGAGCGACGGGGCGTGGCTCGGCACCGCGGACCTGGCGGAGCGCCTCGGGCTGCACCCCAACGGCGTCCGCGTCCAGTTGCGGCGGCTGGCGGCGCGCGGCCTCGTCGAGCGGGACCGCGCACACGGCGCCGCCGGGCGGCCGCCCGACCGCTGGCGCCTCAGCGCCCGCGCCATCGCCGAGGCCGACCGCCCCCACGTCGGCTGGGCGATGGCGCGCTCACTGGCGCGGGCGATCCCGGCGACGAGCGCGCGACTCACCGAGATCGAGGCCGCCGGCGCCGATCTCGGCGCCGAGCTCGCCCGCGGCGTCGGCGTTCACCCGGGCGAGGCTCCGGTCGACGCGCTCGACCACGCCCTCGAGGCGATGGGCTTCGCCCCGGAGCGCGACGGCGGCGAGGACGGGACCGTGCGCTACCGCCTGATGTCCTGCCCGTACGCCGACGTGGTCCGCGAGAATCCCGCCGTTGTCTGCACGCTCCACAAGGGCATCGTCCGGGGGGTGCTCGATCAGCTTGGGGGCGGCGGGAGCGTGACCGGCTTCGAACCCCGGGACCCGCGCACGGCAGGCTGCATCCTCGAAGTCGACCTGGGCGGCTAGGTCTTCGCCGCGAGGTACTCCGCCTCGACCTCGCCCATCTCCGTCGACGGCGGCTCGTCCGCCACGTACTCCAGCGCGAGCCGCCCCCAGTCGGCGCCGGCGCGCAGCTCGCCGAGCACGCCGAACAGCAGGCCCTCCATCCGGCGGATGAGGAGCGCCTGCGGCGGGAGGGTCTGCATGCGCATGTAGTCGAAGTGCTCCGAGCGCGGCGAGGAGCCGACCTCCATCGCGTTACGCACGTAGTCCGGATCGAGCCGGCGGAAGCCGGTCGTGAAGTACCACTCGCCGGCGATCTGCAGCTGCTCGAGCACGCGCTCGGGGTGGAAGTCGTCCGGGTCGGGCAGGTAGCCGAGTGTGGACATCCAGTGGTGCACGCCCTCCGCGTCTCCGTGGATGACGGCGCGCGCGAGCGCCTGCTCGCCCTCGAGGTAGTCGTCGTCGACGTGGCGCACGAGCCCGAAGTCCAGGAAGCAGACCCTCCCGTCCGGGCAGAGGATGTAGTTGCCGGGATGCGGGTCGCCGGCGGCGATGTGCTCGCGCTCCAGCAGGCCGTAGAAGAAGCGGAAGGCGATCTCGGCGAAGCGGTCGCGTCCGGCGTCGTCGAGCTGCTTGACCGCGTCGAACCCGACGCCGTCCACGAACTCGGTGACGAGCACGCGGCGCGTCGACAGGTCGGTGTGGACGCGCGGGATCTTCACGAACGGGTGGTCGCGGAACGCGCGGTGCACGCGGCGCTGGTTCTGCGCCTCGATCTCGTAGTCGAGCTCGTCGGCGAT
>DAIPYF010000074.1:10516-11219 GCA_036782855.1 Solirubrobacteraceae bacterium | reverse complement strand
CGCGCCCGTGAAGCGCTACCACGTGACCACCTTCGGGTGCCAGATGAACGCGCACGACTCCGAGCGGATGAAGGGCATGCTCGAGTCGCTCGGCTACGAGGAGGCGGCGGAGCGCGAGGAGGCCGATCTGATCCTCTTCAACACCTGCTCGATCCGCGAGGCGGCGGACGAGCGCTTTCTCTCGCACCTCGGCGTCGCGCGCCGCGTCAAGCGCGAGCGACCGGACGTCGTCGTCGGCGTCGGCGGCTGCTGGGCGCAGTCGGTCAAGGACGAGGTCTTCGCGCGGTTCCCGTTCGTGGACGTCGCGTTCGGTCCCGGCCAGGTGCACAAGCTCGCCGAGTTCCTCACGTCCGAGTCGATCACCGCGCAGGGCTTCTTCGAGTTCGAGGGCTTCACCGGCCACCTGCCGATGCGGCGCGCCCGGGAGTTCTCGGCCTGGATGCAGATCAGCGTGGGCTGCAACTGTGCCTGCGCGTACTGCATCGTCCCGAGCACCCGCGGCCGCGAGGTGAGCCGGCCGTTCGAGGAGCTCGTCGAGGAGGCCGCGCGCCTGTCCGCCGACGGCGTGCGGGAGGTGACGCTGCTCGGCCAGAACGTCAACAGCTACGGCCGCGACCTGCGTGGAGCGCACGGCCCGCGCTCCTTCTCCGAGCTCCTGACCGCGATCGACGCGATCGACGGCATCGACCGGATCCGCTACACG
>DAIPYF010000074.1:0-10506 GCA_036782855.1 Solirubrobacteraceae bacterium | reverse complement strand
GAAACGCTGTGGCCCGCGCTGGACGGCCGCCCATGGCGCGTGCTGAGGGCCAGCCTGGGGCCGCTGGCGGCGTCGGTGACGCTGTTCTATCTGGGCCAGTGGATGGGCGGCATGCGCGAGGACGTGGTGGTCGCGCACGCCCGCCTCGAGGCCGTGTGCGAGCACATCCACCTGCCGCTGCAGTCGGGCTCGACGCCGATCCTGAAGGCGATGCGGCGCACCTACACGCGGGAGCGCTTCCTCGATCGCGTCGCCCTGATCCGCGAGCACGTCCCCGACTGCGCGATCACGACCGACATCATCGTCGGCTTCCCGGGGGAGGGCGAGGCCGACTTCGCGCGGACGCTCGAGGTCGTCGAGGAGGTCGGGTTCGACGGGGCGTTCACGTTCGTCTACTCGCCGCGGCGCGGCACGACGGCCGCGGACATCACCGAGGGCCTCGTCCCGCACGAGGTGAAGGTCGAGCGGATGGAGCGGCTGGTCGAGGCGGTCCAGCGGCGCTCCCGCGAGCGCGCTCAGCGCTTCGTGGGCCGGACGCTCGACGTCCTCGTCGAGGGCCCCTCGCGCACGGATCCCGCGCGCCTGCGCGGGCGCACACCGCACAACAAGGTCGCGAACTTCAACGGCCTCGCGCAGCCGGGGGAGATCGTCCCCGTGCAGATCACCGGCGCGACGAGCCAGACGCTGACGGGCGAGCTGTCGCTCGTCGCCCGCGCACTGGCCTGATCAGCGCTTGCCGGCCTGCCCGTCGGCCATCTGGCCTGCCACGTCGCGCCCGCCGAGCCGTTCCGTCAGACGATCCGACACGCCCGGGGCCAGCTCCGCGAACTTGACGCCCGCGCGGATCGAGAGCGGGGCGACGTCGACCTCACCGCGGTCCCGCTCGATCGCGTCGCGCACGCCCTCCGCGACCTCCTCCGGCGTGCTCGTGCCCACATACGACGGCAGCTGCACATCCGCCTCGTGGAACATGCCGGCGCCGCGGACGAATCCGGGGAAGATCACGCTCACGCCCACGCCCACGGGGCTCAGGTCCGCCCGCAGCGCGCGGCCGAAGCCGCGCAGGCCGTACTTCGTCGCGGAGTACAGCGCGCTTCCCGGCGTCGCGGTCTTGCCGGCGAGCGAGGACATGAACACGAGCTGGCCGGCGCCACGCTCCACCATGCCGGGGGCGAGCAGGCGCGCCAGCATCACGGGAGCGCGCAGGTTCACCTCGAGTGCCCGGTCGACCTCCTCCGGCGTGAAGCCCTCCAGCGGGCCCGACGCCGGCAGCGCGGCATTCGCGACGACGATGTCCACGTCCGCGCACGCGGCCGCCAGCCGCGCCACGTCGGCGCGATCGGCGAGGTCGGCGGCGAGGACGCGAGCGCCCCCGAGCTCTGCCGCGAGCGGCTCCAGGACCTCCGTCCTCCTGCCGCTGAGGATCAGGTCCGCGCCCGCGCGGTGCAGGCGCCGTGCGATCGCCTGCCCGATGCCGCCCGTCGCGCCCGTCACGAGGGCCGTGCGTCCCGCGATGATCATGCGCCGAGTCTCGCACGCCGGCGGTGGCGGACGTCAGTCGCCCGCGAACACCGCGACCGTCGCCGTGAAGCCGTGCAGGAAGTTCTCGCCGCCGACCGGCCCGATCTCCCCGGCGGCGAAGAACCCGGCGGACGGCGCGCCCCCGAGCTCCTCGTCGACCGCGTCGGCGTCGTGGTCGGGCGTGCCGAACATGCCGCGCCCGCGGCCGTTGCAGGTGAACACGAGCGCCCCCGCCGGATCGCCGCCCAGCGCCGAGCGGCGCAGCTCGAGCGCCGTGCGCAGATCCTGGTCGGCGGACGCCGCGTCGCGGGCGTGCAGGCGGACGACCTGCCCCTCGTGGACCGGGGCGCCGACCGTCACGGTGCCCGCGTCGGGATCGGCCCCGATGATCCCGCGCACGAGGTAGTCGTGATCGTCGCCCGGCCCGTAGGGACCGTCGACCGCGACGCCGAGCAGCAGCCCTCCGCTGACCAGCGCGCGCTCCTCCTCGTGCAGCGCCTCGATCGCCTCACGCAGCGACGTCAGCGCGGGCCGGCCGCCCAGCTCGCGGATGACGTGCCCGTCCACCGCGGTGATCTCCAGCACGGGGCCGATCGCCGCCGCCCCCTGCGAGACGCACGGGAGCACCTCGACGCCGCGCAGCACGACGCCGACCGCGCCGGCGCCGACCACGGTGTCGTCGAGGAACAGCGCGGCCTCTCCGTCCATCGTCCGCGCGCTCGAGATACCCCCGAGCACGGGAATCCCCGGCGCGCGGGCGGCCAGTTCGGCGAGCGCGCGATCGGCGGGGAACGAGTAGGGATCGGGGAGGAGGATGGCCGCCGACGCGCCCGCGGCGTCCGGCACGCCGGAGACGACCACCGCGCCGCCCTCACCTTGGGAGGCTCGCGCGTGGAAGACCTCCGCGCGGCCGCCGCCCAGCGACGCGGCCCACACGGCGATCGCCGTCCCACCCTCGAACTCGCGCCCACCGGCCAGGACGCCCCCGGCACCGCAACCGAGAAGCGCGCCCGGCGCGAGCGCCTCGCGGACCCCCTCGAGCGTCGCCTCGGGCGACGCGAGATGCCCGCCGGAGCAGAACACGACGACGAGGTCCGCGGGAAGCCCGTCGAGGGCATGGCGCGCGTCGGTCCCGGCCTCGATCGCCGCGATGCGCGGATCGCCGCCCGTGGAGAGGCCGCAGCCGATGCGCACGGTCATCCGGGCCACGATACTCCCGCCCGATGCCCGCACCGGCGCGCGCGCCCGACCCCACCGCCGTCCCCGCGGGCGGCCTCCTGGCCATCTTCGGCCCGACCGGCGTCGGCAAGACCGACGTCGCGCTCGCCGTGGCCGACCGGCTGCGCGCCGCGGGACGGCGGCCCGTCGCGGTGTCCGCCGACGCGCTGCAGGTCTACCGGGGACTGGAGATCATCACGGGGGTGCCGGGCGCGGCCGAGCGCGCGCGTCTGGAGCACCTGCTCGTCTCGATCGTGCCGATCGACGCCACGTTCTCCGTCGCCCAGTACGCGGAGCTCGCCCACGCGGAGATCGACGCGCTGCTCGCTCAGGGCGCGACGCCGATCGTCGTGGGCGGAACCGGTCTCTACCTGCGCGCCGCGCTCGCCTCGCTCGACCTGCGCCCACTGCCGCCGGAGGACGTGCGCCGGCGCTGGGAGGCTGAGCTCGACGCCGAGGGCCCGGCGGCCCTGCACGCCCGGCTCGCGCAGCGCGCCCCGTGGGCCGCGTCGGGCATCGACCCCGCGGATCGCCACAGGATCGTCCGTGCGCACGCGCTGCTCGACATGGGGGAGCTCGAGCCGCCCGACGGCCCCAGCCGGCTGTGGACGGACGACACGCGCAGGCCGACGCGCCTCATCGGGCTCGTCCGCGATCGCGCGGAGCTGTATGAGCGGATCGACGCGCGCGTCCTGGCGATGGTCGCCGCCGGCGCCGTCGACGAGGTGCGCGCCGCCCAGGCGGCGGGGGCGTCCGAGACCGCACGCAGGGCGCTCGGATTCGACGAGCTCCTGACCGGCGACATCGAGGGCATGCAGCGACGGACCCGCAACTTCGCCAAGCGCCAGCTCACCTGGATGCGCAAGCTCGCGGGCGTCGAGCTGCTCGACGTGACGGGGCGCGACCCGGAGGCGGTCGCCACCGCGATCCTCTCGCCGCCCGGAGCGTCGTAGGGTCCTCCCAATGCGGTTCGAGAAGTGGCAGGCCCTGGGCAACGACTACCTCATCGTGGAGCGCGACCAGCTTCCGGTGCCGCTGAGCGCGCCGGTCGTGCGGCGGCTGTGCGATCCGCACCTCGGGATCGGCGCTGACGGCGTCCTCGAGATCTCGCCGCCGGACGAGGCCGGGTTCGTCGCGCGTCTGCGCATCTTCAACCCCGACGGCTCCGAGGCCGAGCTGTCCGGGAACGGCTCGCGGGAGGCGATCCTCTACCTGCACCGGCGCGGCTGGACGACCGCCGCGCAATTCTCGATCCAGACGAACGCCGGGGAGATCCGCCCGACGATCACCTCCCCGACGACGTGCACCGTCGACATGGGCCGCGCACGCACGGCCTCCGAGCACGTCCCCGGCGGGCCGCCCGACGGACGCGGAACGGTCGACGCCGGGGGGCGCACCTGGTCCTTCCAGCACGTGACGATCGGGAACCCGCAGTGCGCGATCGAGGTCGAGAGCGTGGACGAGCTGAACGATCTGCACCTCGAGGACTTCGGCCCGGCGATCGAGCACGACCCCCAGTTCCCCAACCGCACGAACGTCAGCTGGTGGACGGAGACCGAGCCCGGCTTCATCCGCGCGCGCATCTTCGAACGCGGGGTCGGCGTGACGATGTCGAGCGGGACCGGCGCCTGCGGAGCCGCCGTCGCGTACGTGCTGCGCGGTGGCGACTCGCCGGTGCGCGTGGCGCTGGACGGGGGCGAGCTCGAAGTGACCGTGGAGGAGGATCTCCACGTGGATCTCGGCGGCTGGGCGGTTCCGGTCTACGCAGGCGTCGCGAGCGACGAGCTGCTGCAGACGCTGCGCGGCCTCGCGCGCTGACCCGGCCGCGGCCAGGCGGGCGACGATGCGATCATGTGGGCATGACTGAGGACGCATCGAGGTGACCCGGGTGGCGGTCGTCGGCGCGGGACCCGCAGGGTTCTACGCCACGGACAGACTCCTGCGCACGGGCGGGATCGACGTCGAGCTGTTCGACCGGCTCCCGACCCCCTGGGGCCTCGTGCGCGCGGGCGTCGCGCCCGACCATCCGAAGATCAAATCGGTCAGCCGCGTGTTCGAGAAGACCGCGAAGCTCGAGGGCTTTCGCTTCCACGGCAACCTGGAGGTCGGCTCGGACATCACCCACGACGAGCTGCTCGCCCACCACGACGCGGTCATCTACACCTACGGAGCGGCGCTGGACCGGCGGCTCGGCATCCCCGGGGAGGAGCTCCCGGGGAGCGTGCCGGCCACGGAGTTCGTCGCCTGGTACAACGGCCATCCGGACGCCGTCCACCACGAGTTCGACCTGCGCGGCCCGCGGGCCGTCGTCATCGGCAACGGCAACGTGGCGATCGACGTCGCGCGGATGCTCGTGCTCACGGGCGACGAGCTGGCCGTCACCGACACGGCGGACGAGGCGATCGCGGCGCTGGCCGCGAGTGGGGTGGAGGAGGTCGTCGTCCTCGGTCGCCGCGGCCCGGCGCAGGCCGCCTACACGACGCCCGAGCTGCGCGAGCTCGGCGAGCTGGTCGCCGCCGACGTGATCGTCGACCCCGCCGACGTCGAGCTCGACCCCGTCAGCGCCGCGTGGCTGGAGACCGACGACGCCGACCGGACGGCGCGCGACAACGTCGAGCTCGTCCGCACCTATGCGGCGCGCCCGCCGCACGGGCATCCCAGGCGCGTCGTCCTGCGCTTCCTCGCCTCACCGGTCGAGATCGTCGGGACCGATCGGGTGGAGGGCGTGCGGATCGTGCACAACGAACTGCTCGCCGACGAGCACGGCCACCTGCGCGCTCATCACACGGACGTCGAGGAGACCATCGACTGCAGCCTCGTGCTGCGGTCCGTCGGGTACCGCGGCGCGGGCATCGAGGGCCTGCCGTTCGACGAGCGGTCCGGGACGATCGTCAACGACGGCGGCCGCGTGCTGCGGGAGGCCGGCGGCGCGCCGCTCCCGGGCGTCTACACGGCGGGATGGATCAAGCGGGGGCCGTCGGGCGTCATCGGCACGAACAAGAAGTGCGCCCACGAGACCGTGGACCTCCTGCTGCAGGACCTGGAGGCGGGACGCCTGCCGGCACCCGAACACGACGCCACGGCGCTCGACGCGCTGCTCGACGCCCGCGGCGCGACGCGGATCGACTACGCGGCGTGGGAGCGGATCGATGAGCACGAGCGGGCGGAGGGCGAGGCCCAGGGACGCCCGCGCGTCAAGCTCACGCACCGCGACCACCTGCTCGACCATGCGCGCGGCGTCGGGACGCCCTGACCCTCAGTCGTTCGCGTGCAGCGCCTCGTTGAGCCCGCCCCAGTCGCCTGAGCGCTGGAGGACCTCGACGGTGCCGGTCGTGCTGTTGCGGCGGTAGAGCAGCCCCCCCCCTCCCCTGCGCTCACCGGCCTTCACGACGGCCCCGTCGGGCAGGGTGACGCGCGTCCCGGCGGTCACGTAGAGGCCCGCCTCGACGACGCAGTCGTCACCGAGCGAGATCCCGATGCCGGCGTTGGCCCCGACCAGGCAGCGCTCGCCGACGCGGATGACCTGCGTCCCACCGCCGGAGAGCGTCCCCATGACGGAGGCGCCGCCGCCGAGGTCCGACCCCGCCCCGACGACGACGCCGGCGCTGATGCGCCCCTCGACCATCGACGCGCCGAGCGTGCCGGCGTTGAAGTTGACGAACCCCTCGTGCATCACCGTCGTGCCCTCCGCGAGGTGCGCCCCGAGTCGCACCCGGTCCGCATCGGCGATCCGCACGCCGGACGGGATGACGTAATCGGTCATGCGCGGGAACTTGTCGACCCCGGAGACCTGCAGGCGCCGGCCGGCCGCCAGGACGTGCCGGCGTACCGTCTCGAAGCCGTCGGGGTCGCACGGGCCGGCGCTGGTCCAGACGACGTTGTTGAGCACGCCGAAGACGCCGTCCATGTTCAGCGCGCGCGGGGCGACCAGCCGGTGGGAGAGCAGGTGGAGGCGCAGGTACGCGTCGTACGCGTCGGCGGGCGGCGCGGCGAGGTCTTCGATGACCGTGAGCACCGTGACCGTGCGCACCCGGCGCAGATCGTCGTGCCCCGCGGCCTCGGCGAGGAGGTGGGCGTCGAGCGTCGCGGCCTGGTGCGCATGGATCTCGGCGGTCCCGGCGCCCGCCCGCACCGCAGGTGCGCCCAGCGCGGGCGCGGGGAAGTAGGTGTCGAGGACGCGGTCGTCCCCGGAGATGGTGGCGAGGCCGGCGCCCCAGGCGCCGGCGGGCTGCTCGTCGGTCACGCCCGCAACCTACTGCGCGAGCCCCGCGAGGGCGTCCGCCGCGGCGGCGCAGTCCGCGAGCGTCGGCACGAGCGCGATCCGCACGTGCCCGGCGCCGCCGTCACCGAAGAACGTCCCGGGCGCGACGACGAGCCCGTGGCCGAGCAGGCGCTCGGCGAACGCCTCCGCGTCGCCGTCCCCGGGGACGCGGCACCAGAGGAAGAACGCGGCAGGCCCGCCGACGTGCACGAGCCCGGCGGCGCGCAGCCCCGGGAGAAGGGCGTCGCGCTTGGCCCGGTATCGCTCGCGGGTCTCGTCGACGTGTGCCTCGTCGTTCCATGCGGCGATCGACGCGCGCTGGACGAACGTCTGCGGCGTGACGCCCTGCGACGGGCGGACCTGCTTGAGCGCGGCGATGAGCAGCGGGTCGCCGGCGACGAAGCCGGAGCGGTAGCCGGGCATCGACGAGCGCTTGGAGAGCGAGTGGAACGCCAGCACGTGCGTCGGGTCGTCGACCTGCAGCACGGAGGCGGGGGGCCCGCCGTCGAGCCAGATCTCGCTGTACGCCTCGTCGGACGCCAGGACGACGCCCTCGCGCCGGCAGCGCTCCGCAAGGTCGGCGTAGAACGCGGTCGGCGCGGTCGCCCCCGTCGGGTTCCCAGGATGGTTGACCCAGATCAGGGCCAGGCGCCTCCACGTCGCGTCGTCGAGCACCGACAGGTCCGGGAGCCAGCCGGACGCGGGGTCCAGGGGGACCTCGACGACCTGGGCGCCGGCGAAGCGCGCGCCCCGGGCGGGCACCGGGTACCCCGGCGTCGTGACCGCGACGAGGTCCCGGGCGCTGCCGGGTGCGATGAGGACCTGAGCGAGGTGGTAGATCGCCTCCTTGCTGCCGAGCGTGGGGAGGATCTCGATCCCGGGGTCGAGGCTGACCGCGAAGCGCCGGCGCAGCCAGGCCGCGATGGCGGCTCGCAGATCCGGGAGACCCGCCGCGAGCGGGTAGGCGGAGACCGGCTCGGCCTCCACGGCGTCGACGAGCGCACGCCGGATGAACGCGGGGGTCTCCTCGCGCGGCTCGCCGACCCCGAAGTCGATCAGCCGGACTCCGCGGGCCTCTGCCCGTGCCCGGGCCTCGGTGAGCCGCGCGAACGGGTACGTCCCCAGCTCGTCGAGCAGTGGGCTGAGCTGCATCACGAGCGGGCGAACGCGTCGATGACCGTGTAGCCGCGGGCGAGGTCGACCGCCGAAACCCGCTCGTCGCGGGCGTGGGCGAACGGGGGGTCGCCGGGCCCGAAGTTCACCGCGTCGACTCCCGCCGCGCCGAACTCGGCGACCGGGGTCCATGCCTGCTTGGGCTCGCGCCGCAGGTCGCCCGCGGCCCGCAGGCGCTCGACGAGCGGGTTGCCGGAGGGGACCGGCCCGGAGGGGGCGTTCGAGGTGATCTCGAGCTCACCGTGAGGGTCACACAGCGCGTGGATGCGCGCGGCCGCGTCCTCCGCGCTCACGCCGGGCGGGTAGCGGTAGTTGACATGGGCGCGCACCGTGTCCGGGATGACGTTCTCCGCGATGCCGCCCGCGATCGTCGTGACGGAGACGACCTCGGTGTAGGTCAGGCCGTCGAACTCGTGCTCGACCGGCTCGACCTCGGCGAGGGCGGCGATCCCGCGGGCGGCACGATGGATCGCGTTGTCGGCGAGCCAGGGCCGCGCGGAATGCCCGCTGCGCCCGCGGAACGTCCACGTGGCGTTGACGTTGCCCAGGCAGCCGGCCTGCAGCGCCGTCGCCGTGGGCTCCATCACGATCGCGAGGTCGGCCGTCCGCAGGCCGGCCTCGCGCTCCAGGAGCGGCTCGAGCGCGCTCTCGGCGCTGCGCAGCTCTTCGCGCCCGAAGAAGACGAAGCCGAGGTCGATCGCGTCCTCGGCGGTTCCGCGGGCGGCACGGTCGATCGCCAGCTCGATCATCACGGCGAGCGACCCCTTCATGTCGACCGCGCCGAGGCCGTGGACGACCCCCTCGTCGATCCGGCCCGGGATGTTGTCCTGCGCCGGCACGGTGTCGAAATGCCCGGCGAGCAGGACGAGCGGGCGCTCGCCACGCTCGGTCACGCCGGCCAGGACGCACGTGTCGCCGGCGTCGCGCGCCGCGACGCCCGCATCCAGGAGCACACCGAGCACGTGCGCGGCGAGCGCGTCCTCGTTGCGCGACTCCGACGGAACGTCGATGAGCTCGAGCGTGCGCGCGGCGAGGCGCGCGGCGAGGTCGCTGGTCACGGGCCGCACGCTAGCGCGCTCGCGAGAGGGCCGTAGGATGGGGGGACTTGCAGGAGCGCAGTCGTCACGGACGCACCACCCAGACGCCCCGCCCGGGCGCCGAGCGCCCGGGGCGCGCCAAGCAGCGCGCGTTCTGCATCGCGGCGCTGGAGGAGGGCGACGACCTCGCCGAGCTGCGGGAGCTGCTGCGGACCGCGGGGGTCGCCGTCGTCGGGCAGATCGTCCAGCACCGCGAGCAGCCGCACCCGAACACGTACCTCGGTCCGGGCAAGCTCGAAGAGGTGAAGGCCGCAGCGAAGGCCGCCGACGCGAACGTCGTCGCGTGCGACGACGAGCTCAGCCCGCGGCAGGAGCGCAACCTGGAGAAGGAGCTCGGGATGCCGGTCATCGACCGGACCACCCTGATCCTCGACATCTTCGCCGGGCACGCGCACAGCGCCGACGGCAAGCTCCAGGTCGAGCTGGCGCAGCTCGAGTACAACATGGCCCGCATGCGCGGCCTGTGGACGCACCTCGACCGGCTCGGGGTCGGCGGCGTCGGCACGCGCGGACCGGGGGAGACGCAGATCGAGACGGACCGCCGGCTCGCGCGCAACCGGATTGCGGCGCTCAAGCGCACCCTGGCGCAGGTCAAGGGCTCGCGCGACGTCATGCGCGCCGAGCGCGAGCGCTCAGGGCTGCCCGAGATCGCGCTGGCGGGGTACACCAACGCCGGCAAGTCGACGCTGCTCAACGCGCTCACCGGCTCCGACGTCGGCGTGCAGGACCGCCTCTTCCACACCCTCGACCCAACGACCCGCACGATGCGCCTCGAGGGTCGGCCGTTCCTCGTGACCGACACCGTCGGCTTCATCCGCAAGCTGCCGCATCAGCTCGTCGACGCGTTCGGCGCGACGCTCGAGGAGACGCGGCTCGCGGAGCTGATCCTGCACGTCGTCGACGCGAGCGCCGAGGAGGACGAGCTGCTCGAGATGCTCGCCGCCGTGGACTCCGTCCTCGAGGAGATCGGGGCGGGGGAGAACGCGCGGCTCCTCGTCCTGAACAAGGCGGACCTGATCGGGTCCGAGCGCCGCGCGGAGCTGCGGCGGCTGCACCCCGACGCCGTCCTGATCTCGGCTGCGGCGGGCACCGGACTGGACCGCCTGCGTGAGCGCATCGAGGACGAGTTCGTGCGGCGGATGCAGCCGATCGAGCTGCTGATGCCCTACGCGGAGGGTGCGCGCCTCGCCGAGCTGCACGACATCGCGGGCGATCTCGAGCGCACCGAGACCCCCG
>DAIPYF010000073.1:0-11354 GCA_036782855.1 Solirubrobacteraceae bacterium | reverse complement strand
AAGCTGGAGCCGCTGCCATGACCTCCTCGTTCTCCCTCCCGATGGCCGGCGACCCCGAGCCGATCGACATCCCGGCGCTCAGCGCGGAGGTCCGCGAGCTGGCGGCGCAGCGCGACGCGGTGATCCTGGCCCACAACTACCAGGTGCCCGAGGTGCAGGACGTGGCCGACTACGTCGGCGACTCGCTCGGCCTCTCGCAGCGCGCCGCGGCCGTCGACAACGCCGTGATCGCGTTCTGCGGCGTGCACTTCATGGCCGAGACGGCGTCGATCCTCTGCCCCGGGAAGACCGTGCTGATCCCCGACCTCGACGCCGGCTGCTCGCTCGCGGACTCGATCACGGTCCCCGAGCTCGAGGCCTGGCAGGCCGAGCACCCGGGCGCGATCACGGTGATGTACGTCAACACGACCGCCGCGATCAAGGCGCTCACCGACTACTGCTGCACCTCGTCGAACGCCGTGAACGTCGTCGAGCACATCCGCCGCGAGCACGGCGAGGACGTCGAGATCCTCTTCGGCCCGGACATGTTCCTCGGCGCCTACGTCCAGAAGACGACGGGCCACCGCAACATGCACGTGTGGAGCGGCGAGTGTCACGTGCACGCCGGCATCCGCCCATCCGACATCAGCGAGGTGCGCGCCGCGCACCCGGGCGCGGACTTCCTGATCCCCCCGGAGTGCGGCTGCGTGACCTCGGTGATGGAGTACGTCGCCGCCGGTGACGTCGACGCCGAGGGCGTGCACATGCTCTCGACCGGCGGGATGCTCGACTACGCGCAGGAGGCCGAGCGCGAGCACGCCGGCGGGACCGTCATCGTCGCGACCGAGACGGGCATGCTCTACCCGATGCGCAAGGCCGCGCCGGACGTGACGTTCATCCCGGCCAACCGCGCCGCCAGCTGCCGCTACATGAAGATGATCACGCTGCCGAAGCTGCGCGACGCGCTGCGCGACCTGAGCCCGGAGGTGAAGGTCGCCCCGGACCTCGCCGCGAAGGCGCTCGTCCCGATCGAGCGCATGGTCGCGATCGGGCCGCGCAGGGACTGACCGGCCCGCCGCCCGCCGGTGGGCACCTCCGACCGCCCGCCCCGGTGAGGGCGGCATCCTGCCGCCCTCACCGGCTCGGGCGGCCGGAAGTGGTCCGAACCCACCGAGGTGGTGAACGACGCCGTTCCTTGGGCCGGGGGGGAAGTCGGCCCGCAGCGTCGTTCAGGTGATGAGACAGCCCGGCCGCGCGAACGTCACGCGGCCGGCCGGCCGCTCACGGAGCGGGAGCGGGAGCGCTCGTCTCGGCGGCGGAGGACGCCGCCGCCGCGGGGTCCGCGGCGGGCTGCGGGGATGCGGGAGCGGCCTCCTCGGCGTCCAGTTCGCTCGCGTCCTGCGCGGCGGCCGGCGCCTCGGGCAGGGCGGCCTCGGCGATCGCGTCCGGCACGCCCTCGGCGGGGATCGGCCGCTCGCCGGCGGCGAGGTCGGGCGCCTCCTCGTCGACGGCGATCTCGTCGTCCTCTCCGACGGCGGGGCGCAGGAAGGCGTCGTCCTTCTCATCCTGCTGCGGCAGGGCGGTGGTCTCGTCACGCTCGATGACGACGGGGGCGGCGGGCGGCCCCGCCGGGGCGGCCGCGGCGGGCCGGGGCCCCCGGGGCCTCTGCGCCGCCGCGGGCCCCCGCCCGGCGTCGGGCGCCGGCGCGTCGTGGCGTCGGCGCGTGGACGGACGGCGCTCGTCGTCGCCCTTCGGCGTCGGGCTGGTGGACTCCCGCGGCGCGCCGGGCAGCGAGCCCGCGCCGAACGACGCAGCGGCGGTGATCGCGCCGCCGCTGCCGGAGGCCGGCGAGGACGGCGGGGAGGGGGCGAGCTGCGGGGCGGCGCTCACGGCGATGGCGGCCGTCGACAGCAGGGCCGCCGCCTTCAGCCCCCCGGCGGCGAGCGCGCCCGCGCCGGCGCCGCCGGCCGCGACCTCGGCGCCGCGGTCGCCGGACAGCCAGGCCAGCAGCGGCCAGGGGGTCAGGGCGGTCGCCGCGGTGCGCATCGTCGTGCGCGCGCGGTGCAGCAGCATGCGGACCGCGCCGTCGGTGACGCCGAGGTCCGCGCCGACATCCCGGTGGCGCCGTCCCTGGACGGCGACGCCGAGGAGCGCCTCGCGCTGCTGCAGCGGCAGCGCGGCGATGCCGTCGAGCGTGCGGCGCACGTCGTCGCGGCGCTCGATCTCCGCGTGCACGTCGCCGAGTGCCGGTGTGTCGTCGAACAACTCCACGTCGGAGGCGCTCGCGCGCTTGACGGCGTTGATCGCCCCGTTGTGGACGATCCGGAAAAGCCATGCGCGCAGGTCGCGGACCTCGGCGCCGTCGCTGAGGCGTCCCCAGGCCGCCAGGAATGCAGCCTGGACGACGTCCTCGGCCTTCGACTCACCGGCGATGCGCCGCGCGTACCCGAGCAGCGGGCGGCGATAGCGCTCGACGATCGCCTCGAACGCGCGCTCGGAGCCCAGGGCGGCCAGACGCGACAGACGCTCGTCGGTCTGCGCTCGGAGCAGCACGGTGGGGAGTTGCGGACTCACAGAACCTCTTCCCGAGTGGACAACGGTAGAGGGAAAACGTCACGGGCGAAAGCGGGATCCATCATCCGGTTCCCGGTGCGACGGGGAGGCGTTCAGCGGGCGGCGACGGCGTCCGGCTGCAGCCGCAGCGGGGCGGCGTCCGGGTCCGTCCCGGCGACCGCCATGACCCATTCGTCCTCGACCCGCCACCAGCCGGTGGTGTCCTCGCCGGAGGGCCAGGTCACGCGGAGCCCGCGCCAGCCGTCGTCGCAGCGCGGCTCGAGTGCGACGACCGCGCGCCGAACGTCGAGGCGCAGCCCCTCACGGCGCACCTTCGCGGCGGACTCCTTGCCGGTCCACATGAGGTTCGCGACGACGTCCCGGGCGACGACGTCGCGGGCCGCGGCGACGAGCGTCTGTTCGGCCGGTGCGAGCCACTCGCGCACGAACGCGCCGCTGCGCGGCTCGATCAGCTCGATGTCGCAGCCCAGCGGCCGTGCGGCGGGGCCGACCAGCGCGAGTGCGCGCCCGGCGCGATGGCTCAGCGACAGGCTGACCGGCGCGGGCCGCCCGTCGAGCCACACCTCAGGGGCGCCGTCGGCCGCCGGAAGCACCTCGAGACGATCCGGCGACGCCTCGAGCCAGGCGGCGGCGGCGGCCTTGCCGCACCATCTGCCCAGGCGCCAGGCGCTGCGGCGCCGGGGGATCGCCAGGCGGTCCTGGAGCGCCCGCTCACGGGCGCCGAGCCACCCGTCGTCGTCCGGCACGTCGGTCGCGGCGCACAGCAGGTGCCCGCTCGCGCTCATGCCGTGAACCGCCCCATTCCGCGCTCGATCGCGTCGATCAGGTACGGACGCAGGGTCGCCGGGTCGATGATCCGGTCCACGGACCCCATCTCGACCGCGCGTTCGACGCTGTGGATCGAGTCGAAGCGGTCGGCGAGGGCGCCGAGCTGCTCGGACCGCACCGCCGCCCAGAGCTCGGCTCGCTCGGCGCGCAGGCGCTGACGCTCGGGGCCCTCGGCGGCCGCGAGGCGCTCGTCGAGGGCCGCCACGCGCGGGTCGGCCCGTGTCGCCGCGTCGACGTCGCGGGCGAAGACGACCGCCGCCGCGGGCGCGCCGCCGATCACCGAGGCATGCGCGCCCTCCAGGGCGACGGCCTCGAAGTGCTCGTTCAGGCGCCGGGAGAAGACCACGAACGCCCCGCCGTGATACCGGGAGACGACGCAGAAGACGATCGGGCCGTCGAAGTTCACGACCGCTCGGCCGATCTCGGCGCCGAACTCCAGCTGCCATTCGCGCATCGACTCCGGCGAACCGTCGAAGCCCGAGAGATTCGCGAGGACGACGAGCGGGCGCCGCCCGCCGACGCTGTTGATGGTCCGCGCGATCTTCTTGGACGACCGCGGGAACAGCGTGCCCGAGGTCCAGCGGTCGGGCCCGTCCGCCGGGACCGCGCCGAAGCGCGTCAGCGGCCGGGACTCGAGGCCCAGCAGGGCGACCGGCCAGCCGCCGAGGCGCGCGTCCCAGACGACCGCGCTCTCGGCTCCGCGCATCGCGCCCCAGCGCTCGAGCGGCTCGTGGTCGGCGTCGATGGCCGCGCGCATGACGCTGCGGATGTCGAACGGCTTCTTGCGACCCGGGTTCGTGGCGTCGCTGAAGATCGCGCCGACCGTCTGAAGGTCGGATCCGGGCGCATGGTGCGGCGCGGGGCGCACGTCGCGCTCGCGCGGGTCGCCGGTGTGCGCGCGCCGCGGAAACCGCTCGCCGGGCACGACGTATGCGTGGTCGTAGTAGCGCAGCAGCAGCCTGCAGGCGCCGTCCAGGTCCGGCGCCCAGTACTGCGCCTGGCCGTTGGGGCCCATGATCCGCTCGAACCCGCCGATGCCGAAGTTGTCCTCGGCCGAGACGCCGCCGGAGTAGTCGAGCGCCTGCTTGCCGGTGAGGACCATCGCGCTCTCCGGGGTCATCACGAGGATGCCGCGCGTGTGCATGAGCATCGTCGCCTCGGCGTTCCAGTACGGCTGGGCGCCGACGTTGATCCCCGTGACGACGACGTTCAGCTCGCCGCCGCGCTGGGTGAACTCGATGACGCGCCGCAGGACGTCGGCGATCCAGTCCATGTTCTCGGTCCCGCTGTCCATGGCGATCTTCGCGCCGGCGGACAGCGCGAACCACTCGAGCGGGACGCCGAGCCGCTCGGCCAGCGCCAGCGCGGCGTTGATGCGCCGGCACTCGGGCTCCGCGAGCGAGCCCAGCGCCTTCGTCGGGTCGCCGAGGAGCGCGACGCGCAACATCCCCTCGGGATGGCGGTCGGTGACGTTCCGCACGAGACCGACGACGACGCTCGCGCTGTTGGTCGCGATCGGCCGGTCCACCGGGACGAGGGCGCCGGACTCGTCCAGGTCGTGCTCCTCGAACGAGCCGCCCAGGAGCTTCAGCACCTCCGCGGGATGGGGCGTCCCGCGCCGCCGCGCCGAGACCACGCGGCGGGCGCTCTCGTCCAGGGGCTCCAGCGGGCGCGTCGGCGGGTCGTCGACCTCGACGAGCACACCCGTCCCGGCGGGCGAGAAGAAGCGCAGCACGCGGTCACGGACCACGCCGTCGGCCTCGCGCAGGCGTCCGCGGACGATCAGCATCTCCAGTCCCAGACCGTCCCCGGCGGGCGCCAGGCGCGTGAGCAGGCCGGTCATCTCCGCGGGCGTCAGGTCGATCTCCGGCCAGACGTGCAGCAGCACGCGGTTCCACTGCAGGCGCCGCCCGGTCGCGCGGTGGCCCTGGTATCCGCGCAGGCCCTCGAGTGCCTCGATGTACATGCGCTCGAACTCCGGCAGTGCGGTGAGGCGACCGTCCTCGTCACGGACGGGAGTGAGGTCGCGCACCTCCGCCAGCGCGAACAGCCGCTCGTCCTTGGGGTTCTGGTGCGCGACGCCGTGGAAGACGTAGACGTCCTCGGCACTCTGGAGCCGGTCGAGGGTGAAGTTCGCCAGCCGCCATACCTGCAGACGGTGGGCGATCATCGGGTGCATGCCGCGGAGCAGCTCGTCCTCGTGCAGGCCGTCCGGCGCCGGGCGGAACGTGAACGTCTCGACCGCGCCGAGCCCGCGGCCGCGCGCGGGGACCGCCACCGCGACGACGACCCGGTGGACCGCCGGGGGCAGCGTGACGTGGCGCAGGCGCTCGAGCAGGTCGGCGGCGAGCGCGGCGGTGACGGGCGCCTCACCGTCCCAGCGCACGTAGAGGTCGGCTGAAGCCTCGGCATCGTCCGGCAACGCGCCCGCGAGCGCCGCGAAGCGCTCGACCGCGCCCTCGAGCTCCTCGACGGCGACGAAGGCGGTGGCGAGGTGACGCTCGACGCCGTCGAAGCGGTAGGTGGCCGTGAGCAGGTCGCCCTCCTGGCCGAAGCCCTCGAGCGACGGCATGCGGTAGAAGCGCCGCGTCATGAGCTCCAGCAGCATGCGTCCCTCGTCCGCCGGCGCATGTGCCAGGCGCTCGGCGATGAGCGTGACGAGCGGGTAGCGGAACTCGACGAGCACCTGCAGGTCCTCCGCCCGCTGCGGCTCGGCGTCGCCGGCGACCAGCCGGTCGATTCGCGCCTCGGCGTCGGCGTAGGCCTCCGCGCGAACCGCCGCGACCACGGGCCCGTCGAACAGCCGCCAGCGGCACTCGCGCGCGACGTCGGACACCACGGGGTCGCGGCGCTCTGCGACCTGCGCGACGCGCTCGAGCGTGGCGCGCAGGCCGGGCGGCGGGTCGGCGGATGCGCCGTCGAGGCAGCGGTCGAGGATCGCGAGCGCCACGGCGCGCGCGTCAGCCGAGCGCTGCTCGGCGACGAACAGCCGGTAGGCCGCGTCCTCGAGCTCCGGGGTGCGGGCCATGCTGCGGATCCCGTAGTGCTCCAGCGCTCGCTCGAGCGCGTCGGCGAAGTGGCGCGGCAGGCCCTCCGTCTCCGGGTCGAGCGTGCGCAGCCAGGCGTGGAAGTGCTCCTGTGGGCTGCGCTGCACCGCGTCCTGATCGGCCACGTCGTGGCGGGGCCGCGTGAGCGCCTGGATGTCCGCGTAGCACTCGAGCACGTCCTGCTCGGCGGCTGCGACGGACGGGCCGGCGGCGACGATCGCGCGCTCGGCATCGGCGACGGGGACGTCGTAGCCGAGCAGCAGCCGGATCGCCGAGTCGAGCGGCCCCCCGTCACGCGCGTCCGCGCTCGTGAACACCACGCGCCCCACGTCGTCGCCGCGCGGCGCGCGATGGGTCAGCGGCTCGAGCTGGACGAGCGGTGCCTGGGCGCCGACCTGGACGTTCGGCGTCGCGAGGAGGGCGCGGACCCGCCCCGCGAACGGCGCGACGAGGGTGCTCTCCATCTTCATGCTCTCGACGACCGCCACGACGTCGCCCGCCGCCACCTCGTCGCCGACCGCGACCGGGAGCGACACCACGACCGCCGGTGCCGGGTTGCGCACGATGCCGCCGTCGTCGCGGGCGATGCGGTGGGGTATGCCGTCGACCTCGACGAGCAGGTCGGCGTCGAGCGCCGAGACGAGGGTGCGCACCGTCCGGCGGCCGATCGTCAGCCGGCGCTCGTGCGGCCCGCGGACCTCGACGTCGACGTCGATCGACGCGCCGTCCACGACGACGCGGTGGCGCGACGGCGCGATCTGCGAGACGGCGAGCCGGTAGTCCTGGCCGTGGTGGCGCAGCTCGGCCGTGTGGCTCAGCGGCGCCTCTGCGGTCGGGCGTCCGCGGCGCGCGAACGCACCGAACCGCCGCCGTTCGATGAGTGCCTGCTCGCCGGCGACCTCGATCGCGGCCTGCAGCAGGGCGATGTCGGCTCCGGGTGCGGTCTTCGCGCCCGGGCCCGCGTGCAGGTCGGCGAGCTCGCCGGCGGTGAGCTCCCCGCGGATCACCGCGGGATGCGCGGTGAGCTCGAGCAGCAGCCCGAGGTTCGTCGTGCCGCCCTCGACGACCACGTGCGTCTCGGCCAGCGCCCGGCGCAGGCGGGCGAGTGCCTCGGGCCGGTCGGCGCCCCAGGCGCCGACCGTCGCGATCAGCGGGTCCGCCCCGGCCATCGCGTCGCCCTCTGCGACCCCCGCGTCGACGCGGACGAACGGTCCGGACGGGAGGCGCAGGAGCGCGACGATCCCGTCGCCGCTCCCGGCGTCCGCGCGCAGCGAGGCCTGGATCGCGTGTCCGCGCGGCTGGGGCGTGCCGGACTCCACGGCGTCGCCGCAGGCCACTCGCAGCAGGAGGCGGGCGAGATCGACGCCCGTCGTCAGCTCGGCCACGGCGTGCTCCGGCGCGAGGCCGGCGACGACGTCCGCGATGGCGGACCCGTCCGCGGCGAGCACGACCGTGACGGCTCCGTGGTACCCGGACGCGAGCGCGGCCGCGCTCGCCGACGCGCGGGCGCGCGCCTCGTCCCCGGGCGGCAGCGCGGGCGTCGCGCACTCGGCGAGCAGGGCTCCGCCGGCGTCGCGCACGGTGGTCTCCACGACGCCGAGCGCCAGCGCGCCACCGAAGTCGTCGGTGAAGACCGGAACCTCGAGGCGGCGGTCGCCGCCGTCGGGCACCGGCGCGTCGTCGGCCGCGGGCGCGCCGACGACGACGAGCCCGCGTGCCGCGCAGCGCTCGGCGAGCGCCGCCGGGTGCGCTACCAGCCCCGGCCCGACCCACACCGCGTCGACCGCCTGCGCCGCCAGCGCCTCAGCGATCGCGTCGGCGTCGGCGTCGGCCGCCCGGACGTCGAGCACCTCGTCCGCCTCGCGCACGGCGAGCGTCGCGGGGTCGCCCGCGACCCGCACGGCGATCAGCGTGACGGGCGCGCCGTGGGCGGCGCCGTACTCACGAGCGGCGTGCACGATCCGCATCGCGACCGGCCCGCGACCGGCGAGCGCCAGCCGCCGCAGTGCGGCCGCCATCAGCTCATGGCCTCACGGATCGGGGCGAGCTCCGCCTCGCCGGGGCCGCCGGGCAGCTCGATCGTGCGGTAGCCCTCGAGCCGGAGCAGCACGCGCCCCGTCGCGTCGACGACGTCGGCGTCGCTGACGCCCGCCTCACGCGGCGTGACGATCGCCCAGCGCCCGCCCGGCGCCAGCCCCTCGCGGTCGAACAGCTGAGCACGATCGACGTGAGTCGGGAGCGCCATGCGGCCGGACGTGCCGAGCTCCCAGACGCCCGCGGTCTGGAAGCACAGCTCGATGAGCCGTGGCTCGATCGCCAGCAGGCCCTCGCCGGCGTGGTCGGCGGGCAGGTCGTCGGCCAGCCGGCCGACGACGTGGCCGTCCTCACGCCACGCATGGTCCAGCACCTGGTAGGCGGGCCCGTGGAAGTACACGCGGTACACGGCCTCCCGGCCGACGCCGCGGTCGCCGTCGGGGTCGCGCGGCGGCTCGTGGGCGGGCGGTGGGGCCGCGTCGCGCGCCAGCCGCGCCCGGCCCGTGAAGTGCACGGTCTCCTGCTCGCCCTGCCCGGCGAGCGTGCGGCGCCCGACCAGGCGGCAGTCGGCGAGCAGTGTCCCGTCGCCGCCGTCGCGGGTCTGCGCGCGGAACTCCAGGGTTCGCGGGGCGTCGCGGTAGAACTTCAGCGGCGCGCTCAGGTCGACGTCCTCCAGCGCGACGACCCGCCACCCGGGCAGCAGCGCGGCGGCGGTCTCGGCGAAGCCCTCCATGCCCATGACCCCCGGCAGCACCGGGGTGCCGTCGATCCGGTGGTCGTCGAGGAACGCCTCGCGCGCGGGATCGAGATCGGCCTCGACCAGCGCGCCGTCGGCGACGCCGAACGCGGTGACGCGCGCGGTCATCGGGCCGGCGGCGCCGCCGATGGCGAGGGCCGGATCCAGCCCGCCGGTCGGATGGCGCTCCTCCAGGAGGATCCCGAGTGCGCCGGCCACCACGATCTCGCCGCCGTCGCCACCGGCCGTGAGCTCGCGGCGCACGACCGGCACGCCGTGGTCCGGCGGGAGCATGTCGATGCCGGCGACCTCCATCATCTTCGGGATCGAGCCGCGGCTCGCCATCCCGATCCCCGACCATGCGGTCCAGTCGACGGCGATTCCGCGGGTGACGCCGTCCCGGCGCATCCGGCTGACGCTCTTGCACAGCAGGTCGTTGGCGGCGGAGTAGTCGGTCTGCCCGCCGTTGCCGAAGCGCCCCGCGATCGAGCTGAACACGATCGCCGTGCCGGGGTGGCGGTCGCCCAGCGCGTGGAGCAGGTGGAACCAGCCGTCGGCCTTGACGTCGAAGACCAGGTCGTACTCCGCCTGCGGCTTGCCGGGCAGCACGTGGCTGATCTCCAGGCCCGCGCAGTGCAGGAGGACGTCGAGCTTCCCGTCGTCGCCCACGGCGGCGTCGACGGCGGTCGCGACCTGGGCCGCGTCGGTCAGGTCGCACTGGTGCCAGTGCGCGGTGCCGCCGGCCGCCTCGATCGCGCCGATCGCGTCGAGCGCCGAGCGGTGGCGCTCGATGCCCGCGAGCTCCCGCTCGACGAGCTTCGGCGTCGGCTTCTCGCCCGCGTCGCGCAGCCGCTGGGCGATCGTGGACTTCAGCCCGTCGCGGTCGCGTGCGATCGCCTCGAGGTCGGGGTCGCCGGGGTCCGGCGCGCCGATCAGGTCGAGCAGGTGGAACGTGCCGCCACCGGCCGCCGCGGCGAGGTCCGCCGTGATCGCGGACACGATGCTGCCCGCGGCGCCGGTCACGAGGAAGGTCGTGGCCGGGGTCAGCGCGCGGGCGGGGTCGGCGTGCGCGGGCTCCTCCCGCAGCGCGACCGTCCAGCGCAGGTCGTCGGCGTGGCCGATCTCGACGGCGCCCGGGTCGCGCAGCGTCTCGTCGAGGAGGACGTCGGCGAGCGCGCTCGTCTTGCGGCTCGGCGGGACGTCGACGACCTTGACGAGCGCGTCGGCGCGCTCGCGGGCGAGGGCCTTGGTGAAGCCGCTCACGGCGCCGCCCATGACGGACGTCGCGCCCGCCTCGTCGTAGCCCAGACGCCCGCCGAGGCGCGTGGCGCTCACGAGGAACGTCTCCGGCTCGAGTGGCCGCATCGTCGCGGCGAGCAGCTTCACGCGGCGGTGGAGTCCCTCGCGCCAGCCGGCGGGGTCGAGGCCGCTCAGCGGCCCCTCGTCGTCGAGCGCCGGAAGCCAGTAGACGCCGGTCACGGGCCCGCCGCGCAGCCAGTCGGCCACGTGCTCCTCGGCCCCGGCGATGTCGAGTGCGGTGTCGAGCGTCAGGACCTCGGCTCCGAGGGCCTCCAGCCGGGACGCCAACGCCGCGCCGACGCCACCGGCGTCGGAGGCGAGGATGACGCGCGCGCCCGCGCCGAGCGTCACGCCGGTCGGCAGGCAGCGGTCGAGCGGGGGACGCACGACGGCCGTCGGGACGCGGCGGGGGAATGACGGGTCGGGGTCCTCGTCGGCGGGCTCGTCGGCCGTCGGGGGCGGCGCGTCCGCCGCGGGCGCGCCGGCTGCGGGTGCGGGTGTGCCGGTGTGGTCGCGGACGAATTGGGCGACGTGGTTGAGGGTGGGGTAGTCGCGGAGCTTGAGGTTGTCGTCGCGGGGGATGTCCCAGGCTTCGCGGATGGTGGCGAAGACTTCGGCCTGCTTGACGGTGTCGATGCCGAGGTCGGCTTCGAGGTCCAGGTCGGGGTCCAGGAGGTCGGTGGGGTAGCCGGTCTGGTCGGCGACGACCTGCAGGACGCTGTCGAGGATCGGGTCGCCGGCGGGCGGCGCGGCGGCCTGCGGCTCGGGCGCGGGCGCCGGAGCGGGCGGCGCCGCGGGGGCCGCTGCGGGTGCGGGTGTGCCGGTGTGGTCGCGGACGAATTGGGCGACGTGGTTGA
>DAIPYF010000072.1:0-11438 GCA_036782855.1 Solirubrobacteraceae bacterium | reverse complement strand
GCGCGGTGTGGGCCTCGTCGCAGATGACGATCGTGTAGGCGCTCGAGATCTGGCCCGCGTTGCGCACGAACCACTGGTAGGTCTCGACCGTGACCGGGCCGTCGGCCGGGCCGGTGTCGTCCCCCAGCAGCGGCGGGTGGACGCGGTCGGCGTAGCCGCGCGTGCGCAGCTCGTCGTTGAACTGGTCGACGAGGTTGCGGCGGTGCGTGAGGATCAGGACGCCGCCGGTCCGGGACGCCTCGACGAAGCCCATCGCCGCGACCGTCTTGCCGGCGCCGGTCGCGTGCTCGAACCAGAACCGCTTGTGCGCGTTCGGGTCGTTGAGGACCGCTGCGTCGATGTCCTCGTCGGTCTCGTCGGTGGGCTCCTCCTCGTCGGCGGGCTCGGCCTCCGCGGCGGCCTCGACCGCGTCGTCGTCCTCGTCCTCCTCATGCTCCTCGTCGAGGGCGGCGAGCTCGGCCGCGACCTCCTCGTCGTCGGACGGCGGCACCTCCGCCGGCTCCTCCTCGACCGCGAGGACCGGGGCCGCGACGTCCTCCGCGTCGCCCTCCTCGTGCGCACGCAGGCGATCGGCGAGCAGCGCGGTGAGCGTGCCGGAGAGGGCGTCGACCTGATGGGGATTGAGGGTGGTGCCGTCCGCGAGGTGCGGCTCGTCCTCGCTCAGCACACGCTCCAGGCCGAGCATGAGCGACCAGGCGCGCCGCCAGCGCGTGGAGGGCACCTGCAGCTTGCCGTCGAGCTCACCGAGCGCGTAGTCGAGCGCCAGGCGCCGCGGCGCGCCGGGAGCCAGCGCGCTCTCCGCACTCTCGCCCTCGAACAGGAACGGCTCGCGGGCGAACGCCTCCGCGCGGGCGATGTCGCTCGCGGACGGAACGGAAGCGGCCTCGACGGCCGTCGTGTGGTCAGCCATGGTGGCCAGAAGCTCTCAAGCGGTGGAGCCGGAGTGCGGGATGCTGCAGCACTCAGGCCCGGGGCCCGGCCGGGGCCGGACGAGTCGCCGGGAGGTCCTCCCTGGGGTGCGGCCCAGCGACGTGCAGAGGAGGATACCGCACCGCTGTGCGATCCTCACGCCCATGCGGACGGTTGTCCTCTTCGCGGTCGTGATCGCCGTCGGCGCGGCGATCGGCATCGGCCTCAAGCAGGCGTCCGGCGGCGACGGCGGGACACCGGAGCCCCAGGCGCTGCAGCCGACCGCGAAGGAGACGGCGAAGGCGCTGAGCGGCTCCCCGGCCCCGCTCGCGGCGCTCCACGAGCAGGCGAACGAGCTGCTCCCGGGCGCCCGGCCCGCGCTCGACCGCCGGCTCGCGATGCTCGAAGGGCACCCCGCGGTCGTGAACGTGTGGGCGTCGTGGTGCGGGCCCTGCCGCGTGGAGATGCCGACGTTCCAGCGCGTCGCGCTCGACCGCGGGCGCGAGGTCGCGTTCCTCGGCGTGAACCTCAAGGACGATCGCGGGGCCGCGCAGCGATTCCTGAAGACCGTCCCGCTGAGCTACCCCAGCTACGAGGATCCCGACGGGGAGATCTACAACGCGTACGCGCTCGCGGGCGCGCCCTCGACGATCTTCTACGACGCCTCCGGGCGCAAGGTCTTCACGCACCAGGGCCCGTACGCCTCGGCCGAGGACCTGGAGGACGACATCGATCGCTACGCGGTGGGCGCGACCGCGACCACCGCCGCGCCATGACCGACGTGCGGCGGGCGAGCGGACCCGACGAGGTCGCCGCGGCCATCGCCCTGCGCGCCGCCGTCTTCGTCGACGAGCAGGGCGTTCCGCTCGAGGAGGACCTCGACGGCCGCGATGGCGAGGCGCTGCACCTCGTGGCGGTCGCCGACGACGGGACGGTGGTCGGCACCTGCCGGCTGCTCACCGACGGGGCGACGCTGAAGCTCGGGCGGATGGCGGTCGCGCCCGCGGCACGGCGGCGCGGCCTCGGGCTGCGCCTGCTCGAGCTGGCGGATGCCGAGGCGGGGGCGTCCGGCGCGGAGCGCACGGTGCTCGCCGCCCAGCTCACCGCGCTCGGGCTCTACGAGCGCGCCGGGTACGCCGCCCGCGGCGAGGTCTTCCTCGACGCCGGGATCGAGCACGTCTGGATGGAGAAGCGGTATGCCTGAGGTGCGCGTCGACCCGCTGAGCGGGCACAAGGCGATCATCGCCGACGAGCGGGCCGACCGCCCCGGATCCGGCCTGGAGGCGCCCCCGGTCGACCCGCCGATCGACCCCGCGCGCGACCCGTTCCTGGCGGGCCACGAGGACCGTACGCCGCCGGAGCTCGACGCGCTGCGCCCCGACGAGTCGGCGCCCGACACGCCCGGCTGGCAGGTGCGCGTCGTCCCGAACCTCTACCCCGCGCTGAGCGCCGACGCCGCCGCCCCGCCGCGCGAGGCGCGCGTGGACCTGTTCACCACCGCCCCGGCCACCGGGCACCATGAGGTGATCGTCCCGACGCCGCGGCCCGTCGGCTCGCTCGCCGCGCTGGAGCCCGCGGAGCTCGAGTCGGCGATGACGATGTGGCGCCGGCGGATGGCGCACCATGCCGCGCACGGCGCCGCGTGCGTGCACCTGTTCGTCAACGACGGGCGCGCGGCGGGCGCCTCGCAGCCGCACACGCACGCGCAGCTCGTCGCGATGGACTTCGTGCCCGCGCTCCTCGCGCGCGAGCGCGAGCGGTTCGGCGCGTACGCGACCTCGACGATGGGCGGCAACCTGCTCGCCGACCTCGTCCAGGAGGAGGTGCGGCTCGGCGAGCGCATCGTCGCGATCGACGACGAGGCCGTCGTGCTCGCGCCCTACGCATCGGCCTCCGCCTACCAGCTGCTGATCGCCCCGCGGCGGCCCGCGATGCGCTTCGAGGACGAGGGGCCGCTCGGCGCGGCCGCGCTGCACGACGCGATCGCGCGCCTCGCCCGGCGCTTCGGGCGGCCCGCCGCGCTCAACCTGTGGGTCCGCACCGCGCCGCGCGGCGCCGAGCACTACTGCTGGCGGATCGACATCCGCCCGCGACTCGCCGCGCAGGCCGGGCTC
The DNA here is from genome assembly GCA_036782855.1 of Solirubrobacteraceae bacterium. Classification (GTDB taxonomy): domain Bacteria; phylum Actinomycetota; class Thermoleophilia; order Solirubrobacterales; family Solirubrobacteraceae; genus F1-60-MAGs163. The sequence continues at coordinate 8,415 of DAIPYF010000072.1, read as the reverse complement.
GAGCTCGGGACCGGCGTCGACCTGAACCCCGTCGCGCCCGAGCGCGCGGCACGCGAGCTGCGCGACGCGTGATCGCGGTCGCCCTCGTCATCATCGCGTCGGTGGGCATCGGCGCCGGCGCCGAGCGCCGCTGGGGCGCGAGCGCCCGCGCGGCCGGACGGCGCTCGCTCGACATCCTCATCTACGTCCTGATGCCGGTCGTGACGTTCTTCACCGTGACGCACGTGGAGATCACGGCGGGCGTCGGCGCCGGCCTGGCGTTCGGGTTCGCCGAGCGCGGCATCGCGACCGCCCTCGCCTACGTCATCGGGACGCGCATCCTGCGCCTCGCGCGCCCCAGCACCGGCGCGCTGATGGTGTGCGCGGGCATCGCGAACACCGGCTACCTCGGCGTGCCGCTGGCGCGCAGCCTGTTCGACGAGTCGCAGGCGGTCGGGCAGGCGATCACCTACGACGTCGTCGTCAGCGCGACGTTCCTCCTGCTCGTCGGGTTCGCGATCGGCGCCGGCTTCGGCACCCGCGCCGGCGACACGCCGCGCGAACGGCTGCGGTCCTTCGTCATCCGCAACCCGCCGCTGTTCGCCTTCCTCCTGGCGCTCGTGGCTCCGCGCAGCCTCAGCCCCGACTGGGCACGCGACGCGGCGCAGGTCGCGGTGCTCGCCGTCGCGCCGCTCGGCTTCTTCGCGCTCGGCGTGAACCTCATGCAGGAACAGGAGGACGGCGTGCGCGTGTTCCCGCCGCCGCTGACCGCGCCGGTCGTGAGCGCCGTCGGGCTGCGGCTGCTCGTCGCGCCCGCCGTGATGGCGGTCCTGTCGCTGACGGTCGTGGCCGTGCCGCCCGTGTTCCTCATGCAGTCCGGGATGGCGTGCGGGATCAACAGCCTCGCGGTCGCGCACATCTACGGCCTCGACCTGCGGATCACCGCCGCGGCGATCGCCTGGAGCACCGCGATCGTGCTCGTCGCCGCGAGCGTCGTCGCGGCGCTCGGCGGGCTGTAGCGTCCGCGCAGTGCGAGCGCTCGTCCAACGCGTGTCCCGAGCCGCCGTGCGGGTCGACGGGGAGGTGACCGGGGAGATCGGCCCGGGACTGCTCGTCCTGCTCGGCGTCACCCACGGCGACGACGAGGCGGTGTGCGACAGGCTCGCCGACAAGGTCACGGCGCTGCGGATCTTCGAGGACGACGCCGGGAGGATGAACGACGCCCTCGGCGACCGGGAGGTCCTCGTCGTCAGCCAGTTCACGCTCTACGGCGACGCGCGCAAGGGCAACCGCCCGGGCTTCGTCGCCGCCGCGGCGCCGGCCCTGGCCGGGCCGCTGTACGGGCGCTTCCGCGCGCGGCTCGGCGCCGCCGGCGGGCGCTTCGGCGCGCACATGGAGGTCGAGCTCGTGAACGACGGGCCGGTGACGCTCCTGCTGGAGCTGCAGCCGTCCTCGTAGGCTGCAGCGCATGCCGCCCGAGATCCGCGTCGTCCCCCGCTTCGCCGCCGAGCCCTCGCAGGAGCTGCTGCCATACGGCCGCTGGGCGGAGCGCCTGCAGGAGGAGCTGCTCGCAGCGTGCCTGCGGATCGACCCGGGCGACGCCGACGACATCGGAGAGCTCGGGGAGATCACGTGGTACCCGGACCGCACGTGGCACGGGCGCACGTACGTGCCTGCGACCTCCTCGACGACGTCGGGCCTCGAGGTCTTCGGCTTCGTGAGCTACGCGCGGGGCGAGGGCGACCGCGAGCCGTCCGCGTTCCACGCCGTCGCCGACGCCACGAGCGAGACCGCGGACGCGAACCCCGACTGGACGATCGACCTCTGCGACGAGGTCGTCGGCGCGTGGCGCGGCGAGGAGGGCAACGTCGCCGCGATGACCCTCGTCTGGGGCCGCCCGCTGGTCACCGGCGCGGTGATCGCGACGGCCGAGCTCGCGGCGCTGTGCGTCGACCAGTGCCCGGTCCTCGAGGGCCGCTTCACGCTGCTGGCGCCCGACGACTACCGCGCCGACACGCTCGACGTGCTGCTGTTCGACCGTGGCGGCCGCGAACTCGCGCGCGAGTCGCTGTACGCGGACGACGACGAGGCCGGCGAGGACTGACGCGCCGATGGACGCCGAGGAGGCCATCCGCACCCGCCGCACCCACAAGGCCTACGGGCCCGAGCCGGTGGACCGCGCGACGCTCGAGGAGCTGCTCGACCTCGCGCGCTGGGCGCCGAACCACCACCTCACGAACCCGTGGCGCTTTCGCGTGATCGGCGCCGCGGCGCTCGCGCTGCTGAAGGACGCGGCGGGGGCCGAGGCCGCGCGCAAGCTCGACCGTGCGCCGACGCTCGTCGCCGTCTCCGTCGTCACGTCGGCGGATCCCGTCGAGGCCGGCGAGGACCGCGACGCCGCGGCCGTCGCCGCGTACATCGTGCTGCTGGCGGCGCACGCGCGCGGGCTCGCGGGCTACTGGCGCACTCCGGGGATCCTGCGCGAGCCGGCGGGACGCGCGGCGCTGGCGATCCCCGACGAGGAGCGCGTCCTGGGCCTCCTGCACCTCGGGACGGCCCGGCAGGCCCAGCGCGTGCCCGAGCGCGCGGACCCGCGGGACTTCGTCACGTGGCTGCCCTGAGGGGTAGGCTCGGTCGACTCACGGAGGAGAGTACGTGCCGATCCGACTGATCAGCCTCGCCATCACGCTCATCGTCGTCCTGGCCCTGGCGCCCGCCGCGGTGGCCGCGCCGACGACGTACACCGTGGACAGCACGGGGAACGGTGCCGACTTCACGCCCGGCGACGGTCTCTGCGCCGCGACCGGGGGCTGCACCCTGCGCGCCGCGATCGAGGAGTCGAACGCGAGCTCCGGCGGCGTCCCGCACCGCATCAACTTCTTCGTGAACCAGATCTCGATCCCGCCGGGCGGGCTCCCGGCGATCACGCGCGACGGCACGTTCATCGACGGCTGCGACGTCGGCTTCAGCGCGCTGGAGGCGCCCAACACGCCCGACGACGACCCGTGCGTCGGCCTCGGCGGCGCGGGTGCGACGACCGGGCTGCAGGTCGGCAGCGCGAGCACCGACCCGACCGACGTCGCGATCTACAACCTCGCGATGACGAACTTCCCCGCCCGGGCGATCCACGTCTGGGGAGCGGACCGCACGCAGATCGCGGGCAACCTGTTCGGCCGGACGCTCACGAACGTCAACCAGGGCAACGGCGCCGCCGTGAGCGTCACCGGGCGCAAGCAGGGTGCGGTGCTGGCGAACGCCGCGACCTCGACGCTGATCGGCGGCCCGTCCGACGCGACCGGCGATCCCGCCGACTGCAACCGCTACTGCAACACGATCGTGGGGTCGACGGTCACGGGCATCGACCTCGTCGGCACCGGCGCGACCGAGGCGCCCGCGGGCCTGCCCGACGGCTTCTTCTCCGACGGCACGGCGATCTCGGGGAACTGGATCGGGGTCTACACCGCCTCCGGCGCAGCGGGCCCCAACGAGCAGGCCGTGAAGATCGGCGACGCGCAGGACACCACGATCGGCGGCAGCAACCCGGAGAGCGGGAATGTCATCGCCGGCAACGCGGAGGGCGTCACCCAGGGCTCCGGCACGACCGCGACGACGCTGCGCTGGGGCGTCTTCGGCATCTCGCCGGACGGCGACACGTCCGTCGGAAACGGGGAGTGGAACGCGCGGCTGCGCGGCGGCGGCTACGGGCTGAACCCGTTCGTCGAGAACGTGACGTTCGGCCCCGCGGCACGTGGCCTGATCTTCGACGGCTCGCACGCGAACCTGCTCGGCAGCTTCTTCCAATCGCCCGACCACCGGCGGTTCAGCCAGGCGGCCGTGTACGTCGGCCCCGACGGCGACAACGCGTTCATCGGGATGAGTCCGGCCGTGCCGATCAGCTGCTACGTCCCGTTCGCCGACCCGTGCAACACGATCGGCCACACCGGGCCGGGTGCAGCGGGCATCTGGATCGATGGCGCGAGCGATGCGCGGATCTGGCGCAACGCCATCGGCGGCGGCCTCGCCGCGCCGATCCCCGGCCCGCCCATCTTCATCGGCGGCGGCGCGGTCGGCGCCGACATCGGCGACAACGATGACGACCCCGAGCGCCGCAACATCCTGCGACGCGACGGCGGCCCCGGGATCCAGGTGACCGAGAGCTCGACGAAGATCGTCATCGGTGGCAACGAGGGCTTGTCCGTCAACGACTTCGATCAGCCCGCCGGCCTCTTCACCGACCTGCTCCCGGCGCCCGGTCCCGGCAACTCCGGCACGGTGAACAACGGCATCCAGCCGCCGACCGTGACGGTGTCGAGCACCACCGGCGTCGGCGGCACGGGCATCCCCGGCGCGACGATCCACGTCCTGGTCCAGCAGCGTCCGCCGGTCGTCGGCGACCCCGACCCGAACGTCGAGGGCTACACCTTCCCGTCGACCCCCTCGACCACCACGGTCGCCGGCGACGGCATCTGGGGCATCGCGTTCGACACGCCGCTGAAGAACGGCGTGAAGCTGCTCGCCTCGCAGACGACCGCGGCCGACGGCTCCTCCGAGTACGCATCGCCGCTCGGCGCCTCGGAGAGCAATCCGCCGCCGATCATCAGCTTCCAGAGCGGCCCGTCCGGCGTGGTCGACACCCGCTCGGCGACCTTCACCTTCACCGCGAACAAGCCCGGGACCCGGCTCTCGTGCAGCGTCGACGGCGGCGCCTTCGTCCCCTGCGCGTCGCCCTTCACGCTCAACGGCCTGGACATCGGCGGCCACCAGCTTCAGGTCAAGGGGACCGACCCGACCGGGAAGGTCGGGCCGCCCGCGTCGCGCACCTGGATCATCCAGGTCGCCGAGCCCATCTCACCCAGCGGCCCGCCGGCCGCCGCGGCGCGGACGGTCCGCTTCGCGTCCGTCGTCACGCTGCCCTCCGCGAAGCGCTGCGTCAGCAGGCGCACGCTGCGCATCACGGTGCGCGCCCCGAAGGGCGCGAAGGTCAAGAGCGCCGAGGTGCGGCTCCGCGGCCGCAAGGTGAGGACCGTGCGCAAGGCGGGGACGATCACCGTCAGCCTCAAGGGCCTCCCGCGCGGCAGCTTCGTCGTGCGCGTCAAGCTGACGCTCGCCGACGGGCGCACCGCGACGGGCTCGCGGACCTACCGCACCTGCGCCAAGAAGGCCACGAAGAAGAAGACGAAGAAGCGCTGACTCAGCGCTCGGCGACGTCGGCGACCTGCCCGCCGGTGAGCGCCTCGAGCCGCTCGAACGCGATCGGGTAGACCGCGTTCGGCGTGCCCGCCGCCGACCACACCACCTCGAACACCGTCAGGTCCTCGTCGATGAGCACCGGGATCGGGCGCGTGTGCGCGACCGCCGGCACCCCGCCGATCGCGAAGCCCGTGTGCTCGCGCACGAATGCGGCGTCGGCCTTCTCCAGTCGCCCGCCCGCCAGCGCGCCCGCCTTCGCGACGTCCACGCGGTTGGGCCCGCTCGTGATCACGAGCAGCGCCTCGGGCGCCTCGCCCTCGCGCTCCAGGCGGAAGACGATCGACTTCGCGATCTGCGCCACGTCACAGCCCACCGCGTCCGCGGCGTCCCGCGAGGTCCGGGTGCCCTGCGGGAACTCGTGGATGTCCGGCTCGACGCCCGCGGCGCGCAACGCCGCGACCACGCGCTCGGTCGCGCCCGCCGGTGCGCTCACGACATCGCGGTCGGGACCGTCTTGGCCACGTCCTCGCTGCTGAGCGGGAAGTGGCACGCCGCCTGCGTCGGCCCGGCGTCCTTGATCTCGAGCGGCGGCTCGTCGTGGCCGCAGACCGCCTGGGCGCGCGGGCAGCGCGTATGGAAGCGGCAGCCCGCCGGGGGCGCGGTCGGGGACGGCACGTCGCCGCTGAGCACCTGCCGGGTCTTCGCCTTCGCGAGGACGGGGTCGGCGACCGGCACGGCGCTGAGCAGCGCCCCCGTGTACGGATGGCGCGGATGGCCGAACAGGTCGTCCGCGGGCGCGAGCTCGACGATCTTGCCGAGGTACATCACCGCGACGCGGTCGCACATGTGGCGCACGACGCTCAGGTCGTGCGCGATGAAGATGATCGTGAGGCCCAGGTCGCGCTGCAGGTCACGCAGGAGGTTGATGATCTGCGCCTGGATCGAGACGTCGAGCGCGGAGACCGGCTCGTCGGCGACGATGAGCTTCGGCTTCAGCGCGATCGCGCGCGCGACGCCGATGCGCTGGCGCTGGCCGCCGGAGAACTGGTGCGGCAGGCGGTTGTAGTGCTCCGGGTTGAGGCCGACCTGCTCCATCAGCTCCTGCACCATCACCTTGCGGCGACCCTCGTCCTTCTCGATCCCGTGGATGACGAACGGCTCGGCGATCACCGAGCCCACCGTCTGCCGCGGGTCGAGCGAGGAGTACGGGTCCTGGAAGATCATCTGCATCTCGCGGCGGAACGGGAGCAGCTCCCGCGGTGAGAGGTTCGTGATGTCCTGGCCGTCGTACCGCACGCTGCCGCCGGTCGGGTCGAGCAGCCGCATGATCGCGCGGGCGGTCGTCGACTTGCCGCAGCCGGACTCGCCGACGATGCCGAGCGTCTCGCCGTCGAGGACGTCGAAGCTCACGCCGTCGACCGCGCGGACCGCGCCGACCTGTTTCTGGAAGACGATCCCCTGCTTGATCGGGAAGTGCATCTCGAGGTCGCGGACCTCGACGAGCGGGGTGCCGGGAGCCGGGCTCATGCGCCCGCTCCCGGGCCGGCGCCGGCCTGCTCGACGGCGGCGAGCGCCTGCTCGGGCCGGTCGCCGTCCTTCAGCCGGCGCCACAGCGCGTCGCGGCGCGCCTCGGTCAGCAGGCACGCCGCGGTGTGCCCGGGCGCGCCGCCGACAGGCTCGAGCTGCGGCACGATCCGCTTGTGCTCCTCCTCGACGTAGGGGCAGCGCGGGTGGAACGCGCAGCCCGTCGGGCGGTTGATGAGCGACGGCGGGCGTCCCGGGATCGGGACGAGCGGGTCGTCCTTGCTCTGCGTCAGCCGCGGGATCGACTGCAGCAGACCCCAGGTGTACGGATGGCGCGGCGCGGCGAAGATCGCCTCCTTGGGGCCGTGCTCGACGATCTTGCCGGCGTACATCACGGCGATGTCGTCGGTCACCTCGGCGACGACGCCCAGGTCGTGCGTGATCAGCACGATCGCGGTGTCCAGCTCGCGCTGCAGGCGCTCGAGCAGCTCGAGGATCTGCGCCTGCACCGTCACGTCGAGCGCGGTCGTCGGCTCGTCGGCGATCAGGAGCTTGGGGTCGTTGATGAGCCCCATCGCGATCATCACGCGCTGGCGCATGCCGCCGGAGAACTCGTGCGGGTACCCGTCCACGCGCCGGCGCGGCTCGGGGATCCCGACGAGCCCGAGCATCTCGACAGCGCGGTCCAGCGCCTGCGCCCTGCTCACGTCACGGTGCGCGCGGATCGCCTCCACGAGCTGGTCGCCGATCTTGTAGAACGGATGCAGCGAACTGAGCGGGTCCTGGAAGATCATCGCGATGTCGTTGCCGCGCAGCCCGCGCAGGTCGTCGTCGCCGGCGGTCAGCAGGTCGCGTCCCTCGAACAGGACCTCGCCGCTGATGACCGCGTTGCCGGCGAAGCGCGTGAGCCCCATCACCGTCAGCGACGAGACGCTCTTGCCCGAGCCGGACTCGCCGACGATGCCGAGCGCCTGGCCGCGGTCGACCGTGTACGAGACGGAGTCGACCGCCTGCACGAGGCCGTCCTCCGTCTCGAACGAGACGGTGAGGTCGCGAACCTCCAGGAGTGCCATCAGCTGTACCGGACCCGCGGGTCGAGGAACGCGTAGATGATGTCCACGATGAGGTTCAGGAAGATGATGAAGAAGGCCGCGACGAGCACCGTCCCCTGAACCGTCGGCAGGTCGCTCTTCTGGATCGCGTCGTAGGAGAGCCGGCCGATCCCCGGGATGTTGAACACGGTCTCGGTGAGGATCGCGCCGCCGAGCAGGATGCCGAGGTCGAGGCCGAGGATCGTCACGAGCGGCGTACCGGCCGAGCGCACGCCGTGGCGCAGGATGACGCGCCGCTCGCCCAGGCCCTTGGCGCGGGCGGTGCGGATGTAGTCCTCGCCCAGCACCTCGGTGAGATTGCCGCGCAGGAAGCGCGCGTAGATCGCCGCGAACGACGCGGCCAGCACGATCCACGGCAGGACCAGCGACGGGATCACCTGATCCGGGCACTGCAGGACGTTGCAGTCGAGCGGGTAGGTGCCCGAGCCCTTGAAGATCGGGAACTTGCCGAGGTCGTCGGAGAAGAGGTAGAGCGAGACGAGCCCGAGCCAGTACACCGGCGCGGAGATCGCCACGAGCGCCAGGCCCATCGACGCCTTGTCCATCCAGGTGCCGCGCTTGACGGCGGAGATGATCCCGATCGGGATGCCGACCAGCAGCCAGATGATCA
>DAIPYF010000071.1:0-11577 GCA_036782855.1 Solirubrobacteraceae bacterium | reverse complement strand
GCAGGAGGTTCGGCAGCTCGGCCTTGCGCCCGAGGAAGCGCACCCGCAGCTCCTCGAGCTCGGCCGTGGTGGCGGCGGCGCCGACGGCCGCTTCGGCCTCGGCCCGGATGGCGTCGATGCGCTCGATCATGCGGCTGGGACCCTAGAGATTTCGTAGAGGGCGACGGTGGCGGCCATCGCGGCGTTCAGGGACTCCGCCGCGATCGGGATGTGCCGGGTCTCGTCGGCGGCCGCGATGAGCTCCGCCGGGAGGCCGTCGCGCTCGGCGCCGACGAGGATCGTGGCCTCGCCCTCCAGCGGCCCCGCGAGCGGCTCCCCGGCCCGCGCCGCGAGCGCGACGGCCCGCCCGGGGAGCGTGGAGAGCAGCGCGCGCGGATCGGCCTCCGTCACACGCGCGACGGGGACGGCGAACACGGCGCCCATGCTGGCCCGCACGGCCTTCGGGCCGAAGGGGTCGGCGGTGCCCGGCCCCAGGACGACGCTCGCTGCGCCGAACGCCAGGGCCGAGCGCAGGATCGTGCCGACGTTCCCGGGGTCGGCGACGCCGTGCAGGTACACGCAGCGCGGGCCGGCCGGCGCGCCCCAGCGCTCCTCGTACACCGCCAGCACCCGCGTGCCGCTGCCCAGGCTGCTCGCCCCCGCAAGCAGCTCGGGATCGCCCGCGGTGCCCTCGAGTCCGCTGCCTGCGGCGCCGTAGCGCTCCAGCGCCGTCCACCCCCCGGCATGCGCCGCCGCGACGAGGTCCTCGCCCTCGGCGACGAACCGCCGCGGCGGACCCGACTTCGCGCGCCCGTGCGCGGTCCGCAGCTTGCGCAGATCCTTGAGGTGACGGTTGTTCGGGCTGTCGATCATCGGGGTCCTGGAACGAGAAAGGGCGCCGTCCTCGAGGGAAGCGGCGCCCGGTGAAGCGGTGGTGTCGGCTGCGACTAGGCGGCAGCGGCCGACGCTTCACGGGCGGCGTCGGCAAATCGGGAGAACGTCTCGGGGTCGCGCACGGCGATGTCCGCCAGCACCTTGCGGTCCAGCTCGAGCTCGGCGAGCTTCATGCCGTGCATGAAGCTGCCGTAGGTCATGCCGTTCAGGCGCGCGGCGGCGTTGATGCGCGTGATCCACAGCCGGCGGAAGTCGCGCTTGCGGTTGCGCCGATCCCGGTAGGCGTAGGAATCGGCCTTCATGGTCAATTCCTTGGCACGCTTGTAATGCGTGCTGCCGTTCCCGCGGAAGCCCTTGGCGCGCTCGAGCGTCGCCCGGCGCTTCTTCTTCGCGTGAACGCTGCGCTTGACGCGGGTCACTTGCCGACTCCCAGCATCTTCTTGATGCGCGGGGCATCGTGATCGGAGATCGCCACGGGCTTGCGGAAGCCCCGCTTGCGCTTGGGCGACTTCTTCTCGAGGATGTGGCTCGAGTAGGCGTGACGGCCACGGACCTTGCCCTTGGCAGTCACCTTGAAGCGCTTCTTGGCGCCGGAATGGGTCTTCATCTTCGGCATGGCGAGCGCAGAAGTATAGGAAAGTCGCGCGAGCGCCCGTGAGCGACGAGGATCAGGCGGTCTCGGCGACGGCCGCCGCGAGCCGCCGCACCCCCTCGGCGATCGCCGGCGCGCTGAGTCCGGCGTACCCCAGGACGAGCGCGTCGGTGGTCCCGTCGTCCGCCGGCAGGCCCCCGACGCCGACGCCGCGGGCGTGGGCGTTCGCGGTCAGCGGGCCCAGCGGCACCGCCCGCGGCAGGCGCGCGATCGCGTGCAGGCCCGCGGCCATCCCCTCGAGCCGGGCGCCGGGGATGTGCTCCGCGAGCGCCGCCTGCAGCGCGTCGCGCCGCAGGCGGTTGCGCCGCCGTGCGAGGCGCAGGTGACGGTCGTAGGCGTCGCTCTCGAGCAGGCGCGCGAGCGCCAGCTGGTCGAGCACGCCGCTGCCGCCGTCGTCGAGCTGCTTCTGTTCGCGCACGGGCTCGACGAGCTGCGCCGGCAGGAGCAGCCACCCGAGCCGCAGCCCCGGTGCGAGCGTCTTGCTCGCCGACCCCAGGTAGGCGACCCGCTCCGGCGCGCGGCCCTGGAGCGCCCCGAGCGGGCGGCGGTCGTAGCGGAACTCGGCGTCGTAGTCGTCCTCGATGACGACGCGCCGCTCGGCCGCGGCGGCCCAGTCCAGGAGCGCGCCGCGTGCCGCCGGCGCGAGCGCGACGCCGAGCGGCATCTGGTGGGCGGGCGTCGCGAGGACCGCGTCGGCGGCCGACCGCGCGAGCGCCGCGACATCGAGCCCGCCCGCCCCGACCGGGACGCCGCGCACCTGCAGGCCGCCCGCGCGCAGGACCGCGACGTGCAGGGGGAGCGTGGGCTGCTCGACCGCGATCTGCTCGTGGCCGAGGGCGCGCAGCGCCCGGGAGAGCACGGCGAGCCCCTGCCGGGCACCACTGACGATGACGATCCGGTCCGGCCGGGCCTGCGCGCCGCGAGCGCGGCCCAGGTGCCGGGCGAGGGCGGTTCGCAGTTCGGGCGTCCCCGCCGGGTCGGGGTAGTGCAGCGCGCTGTCCGGCGCCTCGCGCAGGGCGTCGCGGACGGCCCGCAGCCACGCGGCGCGCGGGAAGCTGCCGAGATCGGGAGAGCCCGGGAAGAAGTCGTACGGCGGGCGCGGCGTCGCGTGCACCGCGCCGCCTCCGGGAGCCGGGGACGGGCCGACGGCGCCCGCGGCCGTCACGAACGTGCCCGACCCGTGCCGGCCCTCGAGGAGTCCCTCGGCGACGAGTTGCGCGTACGCCTCGACGACGAGCCGACGGGAGACGGCGAGGTCGCGGGCGAGCGCCCTGGTGGAGGGCATGCGTGCGCCCGGCGCGACGCGCCCCTCGGTGACCGCGTCGCGCAGCGCGCTCTCGACGCGGATGCCCCGGGTCCCCGCGGCCGCGTCACCCAGCTCGACCAGCAGCTCCGGCCCCCGGGGCGCAGTGGTTCCAATACTCGTATCCAAAGTGGTTCTTCCCACGTGACCACTTGGAACGTACCGTGGCGCCATGACCACGTCCACCGCCCTGCCCGCCGCGGCGACCGCCCGCGAGCGCGTGATCGCGACCGGGTGCGCCGCGCTCGGGATCCTCTCGCTCCTCACGGCGGCCGCGATGACCGTCGACCCGGCCGGCTTCCTCGGCGAGGTCGGCGGCTTCGGCGCCGTGAACGAGCACCTCGTGCGCGACGTCGCGACCTGGTCGGCGACCCTGGGCGCCGCACTCCTCGTCGCGGCGCGGCTGGCCGCGTGGCGCGTGCCGATCCTCGCGTTCGCGGTCCTGCAGGGCGTGCTGCACATGGTCAATCACGTGTTCGATGCCGGAATCGCCGAGCCGGGCTGGAAGGGCTGGGCGACGGTCGGCCTCCTCGCGGGCATCACGCTCGTCACGGCGTGGCTGCTCATCGCCGCCCAGCGGGAGGAGCGCGCATGAGGGTCTTTCTGGCCGGTGCGTCGGGCGCCATCGGCACGCCGCTGCTCCCGCGGCTGCTCGCGGCCGGCCACGACGCGCTCGCGCGCTCCCACGAGCGCGCCGCCGCGCTGCGGGCCGCCGGTGCGCAGCCCGTCGTGGCGGATGCGCTCGACTCCCAGGCGCTGCGCGCGGCGATCGTCGGTGCACGCCCCGACGTCGTCGTGAACCAGCTGACCGCGCTCCCCGCGGCGATCCGCCCGCGGCACTACGAGGCCGACCTCGCGGCCACCACGAGGCTGCGACGGGTCGCCTACCCGGTGGTCGCGCGCGCGGCGGCGGAGGCCGGGGCGCGCCGGGTCATCTCGCAGAGCGTCTCCTTCATGCTCGATCCGTCCGGACCGTGGGTCCGTGACGAGACGGCGCCGCTGGTCGCCGACCCCCCGCCGAGCACCCGCACGGCCGTCGCCTCGATGCGCGTGCTGGAGGACGCGACGCTCGACACCGCGGGCATCGAGGGCGTGGTCCTGCGCTACGGGTTCTTCTACGGCGCCGGGCAGCTGGCGCCCGGCGGCTCGATGGCCGAGGACGTGCGCCGGCGCCGGCTGCCCGTGGTCGGCTCGGGCGACGGGCGCTTCTCGTTCGTCCACGTCGACGACGCGGCCGCCGCGACCGTGCTCGCGCTCGATCGCGGCGCGCCGGGGATCTACCACGTCACCGACGACGAGCCGGCGCCGCAGCGCGACTGGGTCCCGGGCCTCGCGCGCATCATGGGCGTGAAGGCGCCGCGGCACGTGCCGCTCTGGCTCGCGAAGCTCGCGGCCGGGCCGATGGCGGACGGCGCGGTCTCGATGCGCGGCGCGGACAACGGGAAGGCGCGCGCGGAACTGGGCTGGGCACCGGCGCGGCCGACGTGGCGCGAGGGCTTCACCGAGGTGTTCGCCGGCGCGTGACCGCCCGGCGGGGCCTACGGCGCCGGGACGCGGGTATCGTCGAAGCATGACTTCGATGACGGCTCTCGTCGGCTACGACGGCTCGCCCCAGGCGGACCGCGCGATCGCGGCGGCGGCGGCGCTCCTTCCCGATGTCACCGCGACCGTCGTCACGGTGTGGCACGCACCGTGGCCGTCCGGGGACCTGCTCCAGCAGATCCTGCACGAGCGCGAGGGCGTGACGGTCGACGACCTTGCGGCGCGCCTGCGGGAGATCGGCGGGACGGAGGCCGCGCAGACGGCGGCGGACGGCGCGTCCCGCGCGACCGCGGCGGGCTGGACGGCGACCGCCCTGAGCCGGGAGAGCCAGCAGGGCGTGTGGTTCGAGCTCGATGCGATCGCGCGTGAGCTCGACCCGGACCTCGTGGTCATCGGCGCCCGGGGCGCGGGCGGGGCGAGCCCGCTGGGCCGCGTCGCCGACGCCGTGGTGCGGCTCGCCGACCGGCCCGTGCTCGTCGTCCCGGACGGGACGGCCGACGTCCCGGCGGACGCGCCGATCGTGATCGGATACGACGGCTCACCGCTGGCCGACGCGGCGATCCGCAACGCCGCCGCGGTGTTCCCCGGCCGGCGGGCGATCGTCGTGCACGTCGGGCACCTGGCGCTCGCGGGGACCGGCGCCGAGATCGCGACCGCGGCGGGCCTGCGCGCGGAGCCGCTCGCGGTCGAGGCGCCCCTCACGGACATCGTGCGCCCCGAGGGCGCCCCGTGGTCGCAGCTCGCACGCGTCGCCGACGACGCGCAGGCCGCGGCGATCGCCGTGGGCGCGCGCGGGACCGGCGCGCTGCGCCGGTTCCTGCTCGGGAGCACCACCAGCGGCTTGCTGCACCATGCCCGCCGGCCGCTGCTGGTCACGCCGCCCGACGCAGCGTGACGCGTCAGGTCGCGCGCATCCGGTTGCCGCGCGCGTTGTGCTCGACCTCGGCGAGGCCGAGCACCTCGAGCACCGGCGGGACGTAGTTCCCGAACCGCCCGCGCAGGCCCTTCTTCAGTCCGTAGAAGCCTCCGACCGGGTTGTCGGGGGAGCGGCCCCACGCCTCGACGGTGCCCGCCTTCGCCTCCTTCTGCTCGTCGGCGTTCCCGAGCGGGACCCAGTCGCCCTGCTCGGTGAGCCACGCGTGCAGATCCTCGATGCAGCTGAGCCGGTAGCGGACCTGCGTCGAGCCGACCTGCGCGACGAGCGCCGGCGGGTCGGAGCCCTCGTCACGATGGGCGGTGAACTCCGACTGGAGGGACGGGGTCTTCAGCACCCACGGATCGTCGGGGGTGCCGCTGCCGCCGGCCATGCTGCTCATGGTGCTCCTCTCGGTCATGTGGTGATCAGCCGGACCGGGTGCGGCGGTCGCCGCGGGGAAGCGCGCTACGAGGTCGTCGCGGGCTCGTCGGCCGCGGGCTCCGCGGCGTCGGGCTCCGCTGCGGGTGCTGCGGCGTCGGTGGCGGGAGCGTCGTCGGCGGGAGCGTCGTCGGCGGGAGCGTCCTCGGACACCGGGGCCTCCTCGGCGGCGGCCGGGCTCTCGTCAGCCGGGCTCTCCTCCACGGCCGCGTCGGGCTCGGCGACCGATGCGTCCGGAACGTCGGCGTCGGCATCGGGGCCGGGGCCGTCCTTGTCGAAGTCGCCCTTGAGCACGGCCTTCGACGGGCCGAGGACCATCGTCATGTTGCGGCCCTCGAGGTTCGGCCGCTGCTCGATGACGGCCAGCTCCTCGAGCTCGCCCGCGAGGCGGTCGAGGATCATCGTCCCGCGCTCGGGGTGCGACTGCTCGCGCCCGCGGAACATGATCGTGATCTTGACCTTGTCCTTGTGCTTGAGGAAGCGCTCGACGTGGCCCTTCTTCGTGGCGTAGTCGTGCTCGGCGATCTTCGGCCGGAACTTGATCTCGCGGATGACGATCTGCTTCTGGTGCTTGCGCGCGGCCTTCAGCTTCTGGGCCTGCTCGTACTTGTACTTCGAGTAGTCGAGCACGCGGCACACCGGCGGCTTGGACTCCGGAGCGACCTCGACGAGGTCGAGGTCCCGCTCCTGCGCGTAGCGCAGGGCGTCCTCGGTCTTCATCACGCCGATCTGGGTGCCGTCGTCGCCGATGACCCGAACCTCGGGAACGCGGATGCGCTCGTTGATCCGGGTCGTGTCCCGTTCGGGAGGGCGCCGGTCGAATCTGCGGGGAACCGGCACTAGCTGTTGCGCGGGTGCGTCAAGCGCACGTGTGGGCGGACATCAAGGTCAACCCGGCCAGTATAGCCGCGATGTCAGCTCGTCAAGGGCTCGTCGCGCCGGATGGCGCTCTCACGGAGCAGATGCTCCGCAAAGCGCGTGACCTCGAAGGTCCCGATGTCGCCCTCGTGATGCCGGCGGACGGCGACCGTCGCGTCCTCGGCCTCGCGGTCGCCGATCACGAGCATGTACGGGATCTTCTGCAGCTCAGCGTCGCGGATCCGGCGCCCGATCGACTCCGAACGGTCGTCGACGTCGGCCCGCAGGCCGCGCTGCCGCAGCTCGGCCGCGACGCCGTGCGCGGCGCCGTGGTGACGATCGGAGATCGGCAGGACCATGGCCTGCACGGGCGCCAGCCAGACCGGGAACTCGCCGGCGTAGTGCTCGATCAGGATCCCGATGAACCGCTCGAACGAGCCCATCCGCGCGGTGTGGATCATCACCGGCCGGTGCTCGGCGTTGTCGGCCCCGATGTACTCCAGCCCGAACCGCTCGGGCATCGAGTAGTCGAGCTGGACGGTGCCCAGCTGCCAGGAGCGGCCGATCGAGTCGGTCGTGTGCAGGTCGATCTTCGGGCCGTAGAAGGCGCCGTCGCCGGGGTTCAGCGTGTACTCGTGGCCGTCGGCCTTCAGCACGTCCTCCAGCGCCGCCTCCGCCCGGTCCCACATCTCGTCGGTGCCGATCCGCTGCTCCGGCCGGGTCGAGAGCTCGAGCTCGATCTCGAAGCCGAAGATCGCGAACGTCGCGAAGGCGAACTCCAGACACCGGCGGACCTCCTCCCCGACCTGGTCGTCGGTGCAGAAGATGTGGGCGTCGTCCTGGACGAAGTGCCGCACGCGCAGCAGCCCGTGCAGCGTGCCGCTCAGCTCGTTGCGGTGCAGGAGCCCGGGCTCGGAGTAGCGGACGGGCAGGTCGCGGTAGCTCCAGTGCTGGCTCTTGAAGAGGTGCGCGTGACCGGGGCAGTTCATCGGCTTGAGGCCGAACTCGTGGCCCTCGGTCTCCGTGACGAACATGTTCTCGCGGTACTTGCCCCAGTGACCGGAGGTCTTCCACAGCTCACTGTCGTAGAGCTGCGGGGTCTTGACCTCCGTGAACCCGCGCACGGCGCCCATCTCGCGCGACAGCGCGACGAGTTCGTTCCAGATCGCGGTGCCCTTCGGCAGCCAGAACGCCGAGCCCGGCGAGACGTCGGAGAAGGTGATGAGGCCGAGCTCGCGGCCGAGCTTGCGGTGGTCGCGCGCCCGCGCCTGCTCGAGCCGCTCGAGCTCCGCCGCCAGCTCCTTCTTGGAGAAGAACGCGGTGCCGTAGATGCGGGTGAGCATCGGGCGGGTCGCGTCGCCGCGCCAGTAGGCGCCGGCGACCGACTGGAGCTTCACGGCACCGACGCTGCCGGTTGTGGGCGCGTGCGGCCCGCGGCACAGATCGGTGAACGGGCCGTTGCGGTAGAGCGACACGCTGTCGATGCCCTGCGCCGCGACGAGGTCCTCGATCAGCTCGACCTTGTAGTCCTGCTCCTCACCGCGGAAGCGCTCGAGCGCCTCGGCGACGGTGATCTCGCTGCGGTCGAAGCCCTCGCCGGCGGCGATGTGCTCACGCATCCGCTCCTCGATCGCGGGGAAGTCGGCCTCGGTGACGGTGACGCCCTCGGGGAAGTCGAAGTCGTAGTAGAAGCCGTGCTCGATCGGCGGCCCGATCGAGATCTTCACGCCCGGGTACAGCTCCATCACCGCGGTCGCGAGGACGTGCGCTGCGTCGTGGCGGATCAGGTCGAGCGCATCCTGCCCGCTCCTGGCGGTGACGACCTCGAGCGCGGCCCCGTCCTCGAGCGGCAGCGCGAGGTCGCGCACCTCGCCGCCGACCTTGACCGCCAGCGCCGCGCGCGCCAGCCCGGGGCCGATCGCGGCGGCCGCGTCCGCGCCCGTGGCGCCGTCGGGAAGGTCGAGCAGGGTGCCGTCGGGCAGGGTGACGTTCATCGCGTCCGATGCTACGCGAGCGTGCCGCCGAGCCGCGCCCCGAGGGGGCAAACGCGCCGGTCAGCCGCCCGTCCGGCTCTGTGACGTAGGTCACACTGCAGAAACCCCCTGCATCCGACAGGGTTCGAATACCCGTACCCAGGCTCCGGTGCGCGTCGTGGTGATGCGCACGGGCCGTGGACGACCCGGGCCCTCCTGGTCCCGGGAACCACCGATCCGCGGTCGAGCCGCCCCCACCCGACGGGCGTCGCCGTGCGCCAACGCACGCGCGCACCCCGAGGAAGGACTCCAGCATCATGCGCATCCGACAGCTCCTGCCGGCCCTCGCCGGCGCCCTGACACTCGTCCTGCCCGCCACGGTCGCGCTGGCCGCGTCCGGCCCGCTCGCCCCCGCCCCCGCCACCGCGGCGGACGACGCGGCGGACCTCGCGGCCGTCCATGCCGCCGATCGGGCGACCCACCGCGTGCAGACCCGCCTCGAGCACCGCGACGCCGTCACCGACGTCGTGCGCCTCGCCCGCACTCGCGCGCGCCTGGCCGACGAGCGGGCCGCCCGGCGCGTGACGTTCACGCGCTGGAGCACCCGGGACCTGCGCCGTCACGAGCGCCGGCTGCGCGCCCGCGTCAGCGAACTGCGCCGCACCGGCGGCGCGCCGGACGTGCCGATCCCCGCCGCGCTCGCCGCGATCGCCCAGTGCGAGTCCGGCGGCGACCCGGGCGCGGTGAGCGCGAACGGCAGCTACCGCGGCCTGTTCCAGTTCGACTACGGGACCTGGGCGTCGGTGGGCGGCTCGGGTGACCCCGCCGCCGCCTCCAGCGAGGAGCAGTACCGGCGCGCGGCGATGCTCTACGCGCGATCCGGCGCCGCGCCGTGGCCGGTCTGCGGCAGCTGATCCCCGCCGGCTGACTCGCGCTCGGCGATCCGCCGCCACAGCGGCAGGAACACGCCGAGTGCGAGCACCGTGCCCGCGCCCGACGCCACCAGCATGCCGGCGTCCGGCGCCGACAGGGCGAAGAACTCGCGCGGCCACGTGACGGCCAGCACGAGGACGTAGGACACGCCCATCGCCGCCGCCAGCAGCACCGCGAGCGAGCGGCGGCGGCCGCCTTCGAGGGCGACGACGTAGCCCAGGCCGACGCCGACGAGCGTCGTCGTGGCGACCGTCCGCCCGTCGACGGTGTTCTCGTCGAAGGCGTGGATCGCGAGCAGGTACGCCGCGAGCACCCCGAGCGAGAGCGCGAGCCCGGCGGGCACCGCGAACCGCGCGATCTCGCGCACGAGCCCCTCCGGGCGCCACGGCCCCGCGCTCGGCGCCAGCGCGAGGAAGAACGCGGGGACGCCGATCGTGAGCGTCGCCGCCAGGCTGAGCTGGCGCGGCAGGAACGGATAGTCGAAGCCGAACGCCGCGAACGCGACGATCATCACCCCCGCGAAGACCGACTTCGTCACGAACAGCCGCGCGACGCGCTGGACGTTGCGCAGGATCGTGCGGCCCTCGCCGACCATCGGCGGTACGGCGGAGAAGTCGCCCTTCACGAGGACGACGTCCGCGACGCCCTTGGCCATCTGCGTTCCGGTGCCCTGCGCGATCGCCAGCCGCGCGGCCTTGAGCGCGGGGACGTCGTTCACCCCGTCCCCGACCATGGCGACGTAGCGCCCGCCCGCGACAAGCCGCTCCACGACGCGCTGCTTGCCCTCCGGCGAGATTCGCCCGACGACCGACGTCTGTTCCAGGAGCGCCTCCAGCTCGGCATCGTCGTCCGGCAGCTCGCGCCCGTCGAGCGCCGCCCCGGTGCCGGTGACCCCCGCGTCGCGCGCGATCGCGCCGACGGTGGCCGGCGCGTCGCCGGAGAGGATCAGCAGCCGCACGCCCTGCTCGCGCAGATACCCGACGGTCTCCGGTGCGTCGTCGCGCAGGCGCTCCGCGAGAACCACCAGCCCGCTGACGCGGGCGTCCGCGGGCGGCGGGCCGTCGGCCTCCGGCTGCTCGAGCCCCGCCGGCGCGGTCGCGACGGCGACGACGCGGCGCCCGGACGCGGCGGCGGACCGCAGGTCGGCCGCGAGCGCTCCCAGCTCGAACAGCTCGGGCGCCCCCAGCAGGATCGTCCCGTCGCCGCGCTCCACCGCGCTCCAGCGCCGCCGCGAGGAGAACGGCACCTCGGCGACGGGGGCGTGCGCGTCCGCCGGGAACGCCTCGTGGAGCGCCTCCATCGTGCGGTTGCGGTCACCCGCCGCCGCCGCGAGCGCGCCGGTGCGCTCGCGCAGCGCCTCCTCGCTCACGCCCGCCGCCGGGACGAGCCGCTCCACGCGCAGCCCCGCGCGCGTGAGCGTGCCCGTCTTGTCCAGGCACATCGTGTCGACCGACGCCAGCGACTCCACCCCGTTGAGCTGCTGCACCAGCGCGCCGCGCCGCGCCATCTTCACCGCGGCCGCCGCGGCCGTGAGGCTCGCCAGCAGCATGAGCCCCTCGGGGACGAGGATCACGAGCGCGGCGACGGCCGTGGACACGGTCTCCTGGAGGCTGTCGGACTCGCGCGCGAGGAGCGCGACGGCGAGCACCACACCCAGCGGCAGCATCGCGAGCACGAGCACGGTCAGGAGCCGGTTGAGCCCGCGTTCCAGCGGCGAGCGCGGGTGACGGAACGTGCGCGCGACGCCGGCGATCCGCTCCGCGTAGCTGTCCGCGCCGACCGCCATCGCGACGTACGCGAGCGCCCCCTCGACCACGAACGAGCCGGACCGCACCTCGTCGCCCTCCACCCGCTCGACCGACCGTGACTCGCCGGTGAGGATCGACTCGTCGAGCGACGCGTGGCCGCCCGGCTCCACGCGCCCGTCGGCGACGACCTGGTCGCCCGCGCCGGCGCGCACGAGGTCGCCCACGACGACGTCGGAGACGGGGACCTCGCGCGCGACGTCGTCGCGGACGACGGTCGCCGTCGGTGCGACGAGCGCCGCCAGCCGGTCGAGCTCGCGCTTGGCCCGCAGCTCCTGCGTGAT
>DAIPYF010000070.1:0-11629 GCA_036782855.1 Solirubrobacteraceae bacterium | reverse complement strand
CCCGGCGGCCGGGGACCGGCGCCGCCCCGGCCTCGTGTTCCAGGCCGACTGCGGGCTGGCCGCCGCGGCGTCGGCGGGCGCCGCGGGCCTGCCGTGCGGCGCGCTGCAGGCGACCGCGCTCGACCGTGCCGTCGCGTGGTCGCGCAGCGCCGGGCGCCCCGCGCTGCTCACGGGCCCGGCCGCGACCCGGCGCGGCGCGACCGTCGCGGGCCTGCGGCGCATCGCGGACGCGCGGATGCTCTCGTGGCTGCGCTGGCCCTACGCCAACGTGCCCGTCCGCCCGGGTGACCAGCCGGGCATCGTGCGCGACCTGGGCCGCCCCGCGACCGGCGCCAACGTGGACGAGGCGCGGCTCGGCGCGCTCGACACGCCGTACCCCCGGCTGATCGCCGGGACGCCGGTGGGTTGGTCGCACGCGCCGAAGACCGGTGTCTTCACCGCGTCCTGGTCCACGAACCTCCCCGGCGGAACGCCGGCGGGCGACGGCGCCGTCAGCGAGCTGTGGCTCGGGCGGCGCACCTACCCGGACGGATACCGGCTGACGCTGACGGGGGCCCGCGTCGTGCGGCGGACCGCCGACCGCGTCGTGGTCCGCGCACTGCCCGGCGCCGCGCGGGTGACGGTGACGGCATCCCCGCCGGCTCCCGCTCGCGCGGCGTCCTGACCCCGGGGGGCGCCGGGCGCGTACGGTGCACGGTGATGCTCCGTTACGACGCACAGACCGAGGCCGGGCCGGACACCGTGTGGACGCTCCTCGCGTGCCCGACGCGCTGGAACGAGTGGGCGCCGCACGTGCGGGGCGCCTGGGGCCTGGGCTGGCCGCAGGTCCGCGAGGGCGCGATCGGCGCGGTGCGCGTGCTGGGCGTCGTCCCGGTGCCGGCGCGCATCTCGCGCGTGAACCCGGGTGAGTCGTGGGCGTGGCAGATCGGCCTGGTGACGGTCGACCACATCGTCGAGGAGCTGCCCGACCACGAGGGCTCGGTCATCTCCGTCGTCGTCGACGCGCCCGGCCCGCTCGAGCCGGCGCTCGCCCGCACCTACGGGCTCGTCATGGCCGGTCTCGTTCAGCGGCTGGCGCGGACCGCCGAGGCGACCGCCGCCGCCGGCGGCTGAGCCCGCTACCCGCCGAGGTCCGTCAGCGGGTCGAAGGCCGCCCAGCTCGCGAGGAACTCGTCGGCCTCCAGGCGCTCGAGGTCCGCGCGCAGCGCCGCCTCGACGCGGCTCGTCTCGCGGGCCGGGACGTCCCAGAACAGCACCACCTCGAGGTCGTCGAGGCTGACGACCTCCACGAGGTCCACGCGGTCCGGCGCGGCGAGCCGCCCGGGGGCGCGGCCCGTACGGGTGACCGTCAGGTCGAAGGCCGACTTCGCGCGCATCAGGACGCGCTCCCGCAGGCGGCGGCCGCGCGCTCCAGGCAGTCCTGCCCGTCGAAGACGCGCCCGTCCGGCAGCCACACCGCCGGGACGCCGCGCACGCCGCGCGCGGTCGCCAGCGCGGTCTCCCGGGCAAGCGCCGTGCGCGTTCCGCGCGTCGTGCATCCCGTCAGCAGCGCCTTGGGGTGCATCTCGCAGGCGGCGCCGGCGATCACGACCGCGTCGTCGCCCGACAGCGCCCTGCCGCCGGCGAACGCCTGGCGGAACGCGGCGAGCGAGAACGCGACGACGCGCCCGATCGAGCGGGCGTAGGTCGCCGCCAGCATCGCGAGCTCGCTGTCGAACGGGAACGGGTCCGGCCAGCGCAGCGGCTGCAGCCCGGCCTCCGCCGCACGCGCGGCGAGACCGTCGCGGTCGACCGGCCCGCCTGCGGCGCCGCCCAGGTCGCGCGCCAGCACGGGCACCCACGGCGTCGCGACCGGCATGACCTGCAGCACGCGCTCGGCGGCGAGGTACGCCTCGGGGCTGCCGAGATCGAAGTGGAAGACCGGCGCGGCGGGCTCGTCCCCGGGGGCGTGGCCTGAGACGCCGAGCGTCGTCACCGCCGGGTCAGCCGTGGATCAGCCAGCCGTCAGCGGCGCGGGCGGCCTCGAGGATCGCCTCGCTGAACGTCGGGTGGCCGTGGATCATGCGCGCGAGCTCCGGGTAGCCGCCCTCGAGCAGCTTCGCGTTCACGACCTCCTGCACCATGTCGGTCGCCTTCGCGCCGACGATGTGCGCGCCGAGGATCTCGCCGTACCGCCGGTCGCCGACGAGCTTCACCATGCCGGTGCGGTCGCCGTAGACGGTCGTGGCGCCGGCGACGCCGTAGGGGACCTTGCCGACGACGACGTCGTGGCCGGCGTCCTTGGCCTCCTGCTCGGACAGGCCGAAGCTGCCGACGTTCGGGAGGCAGAACGTCGCGCGCGGGATGTCGGCGTAGTCGAGCGGGTGAGGGTCCAGGCCGGCGGCGTGCTCGACGGCGATGACGCCCTCCTCGCTGGCCTTGTGCGCGAGCGCCGGGCCGTGCACGAGGTCGCCGATCGCGTACACCTTCGCGACGTTCGTGCGCATCGACCCGTCGACGGCGATCAGGCCCTGTTCGTCGAGCGTCACGCCCGCCGCGCCGAGGCCCAGGCCCTCGATGTCCGGCCCGCGGCCGGCGGCGATGACGAGCCAGTCGGCCTCGCCCCGCTCCTCGCCGTAGGCGAACGTCACGGAGGACTCACCCGTCTCGATGTCGGTGACGAACGTCTTCGTGTGGACGTCGATGCCCTGCTTCTTGAACCCGCGCTGCGCGGCCTTGCTGACGTCGGCATCCTCGCTCGGCAGCACGCGGTCCAGGCCCTCGAAGAGCTGGACACTCGCCCCCAGGCGCACGTACGCGCTGGCGATCTCCGCGCCCGACGCGCCGGCGCCGACGACGGCGAGCGAGGCGGGAAGCTCCTCGAGCGCCCACGCCTCCTCGGTGCCGATCACGCGCCCGCCGAACGTCGCGCCCGGGATCGGCCGCTTGACGGAGCCGGTCGCGACGATGATCGCCTTCGTCGCCTCGAGCTCCTGGTCGCCGACCGTGACCGCGCCCGACGCGGTGAGCGACCCGACGCCCTCGTGGACGTCCACGCCGTGCTTCTTCAGCAGCATCGCGACACCGCCGGTGAGCGTGCCGACGACCTCGCCGCGGCGCTCCATGACCTTGCCGAAGTCCACGACCGGCTCGCCGACCGTGATCCCGAACTCGCCCGCCTCGCGGACCTCCTGCAGGAGGTCGGCGGACCGGAGCACCGCCTTGGCGGGAATGCAGGCGACGTTCAGGCAGCGCCCGCCGATCGCGTCCTTCTCGACGACGGCCGTCTTCAGGCCGAGCTGGGCCGCGCGGATCGCCGCGACGTATCCGCCGGGGCCGGAGCCGATGATGATGCAGTCGTACGTTGCGGTGGCCATGCGGGCGAGTCTATGCGTCCCCGAGTCGCGGGACCTTCATCCGCCCGAGCACCCGCACGAGCTTCCAGAAGAGCCAGCCGCCCGTCCCGATGATGACGAGGCACAGCACGACCGCGGCGATGTTCGATGCCACCAGCAGCGAGAGCGCGGCGACGACGATCGTGATGGCCAGGAGGGCCTGAAAGCCCAGGACCGCCCAGTAGCGCTGTGTCAGCAGCCCCCACGCGGCGACGAGCATGATCCCGGCGAACGCGAGGACGCCGCTCAGGGCGGGCTCCTGCCCCTCGACCTCGACGCCGGCGGCGTAGAAGGCGACGTTGGCGACGGCGAGCAGGGTCGAGATGACCGCGGCTACGACGAGCGGCGCCGGGCGCTCCCCCGGCTCCAGGGGCGTGAGCTGCGCGCGGGCGACCGCGTCGCGCTCGGCGCTGCGGGAGGGGCGCTCCGCTGCGGCGGAGGCGGGCGCCGCCTCGCCGATCGGCCGCTTGCGGCTGCGCCTACCCACGGACCGGTCCCGCGGGAGCCGGGAGTGGGACGCCGGTGAGCCGCGCGCGGAGCGCCGCGGCCGCCGCGCGCGGGTCCGAGGCGGCCGTGATCGCGCGCACGACGGCGGCGCGCGGTGCGCCCGCGCCCGTCACCCCGTCGATCGTGCCCGTGTCGATCCCGCCGATCGCGAACCACGGGCGGGTCGCGGCGCCGGCCGCGTAGGCGACGAGCTCGAGGCCGACGGCGGGCCGGCCCGGCTTTGTGGGCGTGGCGTGCACGGGGCCGACGCCGAGGTAGTCCGCGCCCTCGGCGTGCGCGGCGTCCACCTGCGCCGGGCTGTGCGTGGAGCGGCCGATCAGGACGTCCGGCCCGGCGAGCTCCCGCGCGCGGGCGATCGGCATGTCGTCCTGGCCGACGTGCGCGCCGTCGGCGCCGGTCGCGGCGACGAGGTCCGGCCGGTCGTTGAGGATGAAGAGGGCGCCGGCCGCGGTGCACAGCTCCCGCGCGACGGCGGCCGCCGCCAGGAGGTCCGCGTCACCCGCGTCCTTCTCGCGCAGCTGGAAGACGTCGACGCCGCCCGCGAGCGCGGGGGCGAGCACGTCGGCGAGCGACCGGGCGCCCGGGCGGGCACCGGCGACGAAGTAGAGGCGGGAACGGTCGAGGCGGTCGCGGCGGTCGGCCAGGGACGTCACACGGGGATTGTCGCAACCCGTCGATCCGTCCGGTTCGGTCGGGGGCCACTGACAGACTGGGCGACGACCATCAGGACCCATCGAGGAGACGCACTCATGCTCAGGAACAGGCGCCGGACGGTGCTCGTCGTGATCGCCGCGGCCGCGGCGATCTTCGTCGCCGCGGGTGGACCGGCGACCGCCGGCAAGCTCGTCACCAAGAACCAGATCGCGCCCGGTGCGGTCACCGGCAAGGCGATCGCCAACGGGGCGATCACCGACGCGAAGCTCTCCGCCGGCCTGCGCAAGGCGATCAAGAAGACGGGCGCGAACGGTGCCGCCGGCGCGCCCGGCGCAAACGGCGCGAACGGCGCGAACGGCGCGCCCGGTGCCGCGGGCGCCCGCGGGCCGGCCGGCGCGTTCAACGTCGTCGACGCGACCGGCAAGGTGCTCGGGCAGTACGCCGGCATGTACTCGTCGGGATTCCCGATGGCGTACACCGCCGAGGGCGCCATCCTCACCTACGACAACAACAGCCCCACCAACTATCCGAGCTTCGCCAGTGCGGGGCCCCTCTACTACAAGGCGAACGGCTGTACCGGGCAGCCCTACGCGTACGTCTCCAGCAGCTACCTGTTCCAGCATGCGATCGTGCTCGAGAGTCCGCCCAGCCCGGGATCCAAGATCTACGTGGGGATTCCGGGCACGCCGGAGAGCTTCACGGCGGAGAGCACCAGGACGTCCAGCAGCTGCAGCGACACGAACTCGGGCGCATCGCAGGTCTACACGGTCAAGGAGGCCGGGACCGTGCCGACCATGACCAAGCCGGTGTTGATCCAGCCGGCGCCGTAGCGGTCCGGCCCTTGCGCGGGCGCGCTGCGGCGCGCCCGCGCCGGGGTAGCATGGAGGGAACGAACGGGAGCCCCGTCGCGGGGCTGAGAGGGCGCCGGACGGCGCCGACCGTCAACAGCTGATCCGGGTCATGCCGGCGAAGCGAGGAGGCCGTTCTGCCACCCACCGAGCACGAGAGCTGGGACGTCGCGATCGTCGGCGGGGGCGTCTGCGGCCTCGCCGTCGCGTGGCGCGCCAGGGCGCGCGGGCTGCGCGTCGTGCTCGTGGATCGCGGGCCGCTCGCGGGCGCGACCACCGCGGTCGCCGCCGGGATGCTCGCGCCGGTGAGCGAGGCGGACCCGCAGGAGGGCTCGCTGACGCGGCTCGGGCTCGAGAGCGCGCGCCGGTGGCCGTCGTTCGCCGCGGAGCTCGCGGACGTCAGCGGGATCGACGTCGCGCACCGCGCGTGCGGCACCCTGCTCGTCGCACGCGACGCCGACGAGGCGGGCTGGCTCGACCGCGAGCTCGCGCTCCGCGAGCGCCTCGGCCTGCAGGCCCGGGCGCTGCTGCCCTCGCAGGCGCGCGCCCTGGAGCCCGCGCTCGCCCCGTCGCTGCGCGCCGCCGCGGAGGTGCCCGGCGACCACGCCGTCGACCCGCGGCTCGTCGGCGCCGCGCTCGCCGTCGCCGCGGAGCGCGCGGGCGCGAAGCTGCGGCCGCAGACGGCCGTGGAGCGGCTCGTCGTCTCGGGCGGCCGCGCCGCGGGCCTCGAGCTGCAGGACGGCGCGACCGTCGAGGCCACGCACGTCGTGGTCGCGGCCGGGCCGTGGTCCGGCGCGCTGCCCGGGCTGCCGGACGCCGCGCGCGTCCCGGTCCGGCCGGTGAAGGGCCAGCTCCTGCGCCTGCGCGACCCCGGCCATGATCCATCCGCGCCGCTGCTGTCCCGCGTCGTCCGGCACGAGACCGGGTACGTCGTTCCCCGCGGCGACGGGCGCTACGTGGTCGGCGCGACGGTCGAGGAGCGCGGCTTCGACACGAGCGTCACGGCGCTCGCGCTCCACGAGCTCCTGCGCGACGCGAGCGAGCTCGTGCCGGGGCTGCTCGAGCTCGAGGTCGAGGAGACCCTGGCCGGCCTGCGCCCCGGGACGCCGGACAACGCGCCGGTCCTCGGCCCGAGCGGCGCGCTGCCCGGGCTGCACTGGGCGACCGGCCACCACCGCAACGGCATCCTGCTCGCCCCTGTCACAGGTGACCTGCTCGCCGCAGCGCTGGCCGAGGAGGACGCGCCCGTCGCGCCCGCGTTCTCGCCGGACCGCTTCTCGGGGGTCGCCGCGTGATTCGCGTCAATGGCCGGGAGGTGTGGGGCCGCGACGGCGCGACGATCGCCGGCCTGCTCGCGGACCTGGGAGTGGACGCCGACGCCCGCGGTGTCGCGGTCGCCGTCGACGGCGAGGTCGTGCCCCAGGGAGAATGGCCGACGTTCACGGTCGCGGACGGGTCGAAGGTCGAGGCCGTCACGGCGGAAGCGGGCGGGGGGCCGACGCCCTCCGGGGCGCCGGCGGGGCGGTCCGCCCGCGGCGCCCCCCCCGGGGCGGGGGGGTCCCGCGGGGGGGGACGCTCGCCGACGCGATCGAGGCGAGCGACACCGAGATGGTCACCGTCGCGGTCCGCCGGATCGACCCGGCCTCGCGCCACTCCCTCGTCGACGTGCTGCAGGCCTGTGGCGTGCGCGTGCTGCCGAACACGGCCGGGTGCTTCACGGCGCGCGACGCGGTGATGACGGCCCGCCTGGCGCGCGAGGCGTTCGAGACCGACTGGGTGAAGCTCGAGGTGATCGGCGACGAGCGCACGCTGCTGCCCGACGCGCCCGAGTTGCTGGTCGCCGCCGAGCAGCTCGTCGCCGACGGGTTCGTCGTGCTGCCGTACACGACGGACGATCCGGTCCTCGCGCGGCGCCTGGAGGACGTCGGCTGCGCGGCCGTGATGCCGCTCGGCTCCCCGATCGGCTCGGGCATGGGCATCCGCAACACGTACAACCTGACGCTGATCGTCGAGCAGGCCGGTGTGCCGGTGATCCTCGACGCCGGCGTGGGCACCGCGTCGGACGCGGCGCTCGCGATGGAGCTCGGCTGCGAGGCGGTGCTGTGCGCGAGCGCGATCTCCCGCGCGGAGGACCCGGTGACGATGGCGCGTGCGATCCGGGCGGGCGTCGAGGGCGGGCGGCTCGCGCGACTCGCCGGACGCATCCCGCGCCGCACGCACGCCGAGGCGTCGTCCCCGATGGACGGCCTCGCCGACCTGGCTCCCGCCGACGCGCCCGCGCCGTGACGCCCGACGAGCTCGTGGACGCGCTGCAGGAGGCATGGCAGGCCCGGCGCCGCGGAGCGTTCCGCGACATGCTCGCGGTGGACGTGCACTGGCAGGACCCGTTCTGCGCCGAGCCGCTCTACGGCCCCGAGGCGATCGGCGACCACGCGGCGACGCTGTGGGAGGCGTTCCCGGATGCGCGCGTGGAGGTCTCCGGCGAGCGGCTGGGCGACGGGCGCTTCATCGCGGCGCCCGTGCGGATCAGCGGCACGCACGCGGGGGAGCTGCCGAACCTCCCGCCGACGGGCCGCCCGGTGTCGGTGCACGCGATCGTCTACTGCGAGCTCGACCCGCCGCGCCAGCGGCTGTGGCGGGTGCGCGTGTTCCTCGACGGCTACGACGCGGCGATCCAGATGGGCGTGCTCCCGAAGCGCGGATCGCTCGCCGAGCGCGCGCTGCTCGTCGTCCGCGGCTTCGGGATGCGGCGGGGCGCCGGGCCGGGCGAGGTCGAGGGCGGCCCGCCCGCGACGCGCTGAGGTGGGCGCGCGACCGAGCGTGGCGCTCCCATGCCGCGTTCAGGGCCGCCGCACCGTCGCGAGCACCGGCACGTGGTCCGAGAGCCCGCCGCGCTCGAGTGTCACGGCCGGGACCGCCACCTCCAGGCCGCGCACGAAGACGTGATCCAGCACGTGCCCGCCCGCAGGCTCGAAACCGGGGACGCGCGGTGCCCGTGTGTTCAGGTCGCCGCCGAAGACGATCGGCTCGTCCCCGGCCCAGCGGCGCAGCGCGGCGCCCGAGCGTTCCAGGTCGGCCTGCGCGCGACCCACGTCGTGTGCGCTCGCGTGGATGTTCGCCAGCCACACGCCGTCGTCCCGCCGCACCGCCTGCAGGACCCGCCGCTCCGGCGTGAGCCGCACCCGCAGCCGTGCGTGCACGGTCGCGCCCCGCCCCCCGCGCAGCAGGATCGCGTTCGCCCCGCCGCCCCACGACTTGACGATGTCCGGACGGCGCGCGGCCAGCACGCGCGCCGCCGGCAGCGCCTGTCCGCGCGACGTCGGCGCGGTGAAGGCCCGGGCGCCGCAGGCGCGAGCGAGCCGCGGCGGCCACCACGGCGGCACCTCCTGCAGCAGCGCGACGTCCCACTCCCAGGCCGCCAGCGTCGCCGCGAACGCGCCGCCGAGCGGTCCGGCGACGTCCGGCACGCCACGGCCGTGGAAGAGGTTCCAGGTGAGGATGCGCAGCACGGCGCTATCTTCCCGCGCCTGCCGCGCCACTTCCTCACCGGCACCGAACTCGATCGCGACACGCTCCTCGCGCTGCTCGCGCGCGCCCATGAGCTGAAGGCCGCGCCGCGCTCCTCGAAGGCGCTCGACGGGAGGATCGTCGCGCTGCTGTTCGAGAAGCCGAGCACCCGCACGCGCCTCTCCTACGAGGCCGGCATCGTCGAGCTCGGCGGGCACCCGCTGATCCTGCGCCCCGGCGAGATGCAGCTCTCGCGCGGCGAGTCCGTCGGCGACACCGCGCGGATCCTCTCGCGCCACGTGCAGGCGATCGGCGTGCGGACCGGGCCGGACGCGGAGCTCGAGACGCTCGCCGCCGAGGGTTCGATCCCCGTCTTCAACATGCTCACCGAGGGTCACCACCCGTCGCAGGCGCTCGCCGACCTGATGACGCTGCAGGAGGCGTTCCCGGGCCGCCCGCTCGACGAGCTGAAGCTCGCGTACGTGGGCGACGGCAACAACGTCGCGCGGTCGCTCGCGCTCGTCGGGGGCATCGCGGGACTCGATGTCGCGGTCGCCTCGCCGGCCGGCTACGAGCTGGAGGCCGAGGCGGGCGGCACGCGCACCGCGGACCCGGCGGCCGCGGTGGCCGGCGCGCACGCGGTGTACGCCGACGTCTGGGTCTCGATGGGCGACGAGGACACCGCGGACGCCCGCCGCGCCGCGCTGACCCCGTACCGGCTCGACGACGCGCTGCTGGACGCCGCCGCGCCCGGCGCGATCGCCCTGCACTGCCTCCCCGCCCACCCGGGCGAGGAGATCACCGCCGATGTCCTCTACGGCGAGCGCCAGCGCATCTGGGACCAGGCGGAGAACCGCCGGCACGCGCAGAAGGCGCTGCTCGAATGGCTGCTCGCCGAGGACTGAGGGAGGATCCGGGAGTGCCCCAGCCCAAGAAGAAGCCCGCGGCGAAGAAGCCCGCCGCGAAGAAGCCTGCGGCGAAGAAGCCCGCCGCGAAGAAGCCCGAGCGCGGCGCCGCGCCCGCTCCGCGGCCCGCGAAGGCCGCCAAGGCCGCGCCGCGCGTGAAGCCCAAGCCGGCCCAGCGCCGCAGCAAGCGGACCGCCGCCGCACGCTCGAAGACCGAGGCGGCCCGCGACGTCGCGCTGTTCGACAACCTCGCGGCCGTCAGGGACGTCCTCGCCGAGCACCTCGTCCTCAGCGCCGATCGCCTGCAGGAGACGATCGACGACGCCGTCCGCCGTGGCCGCATGCTGCCGACCGACGCGCAGGAGCTCGCCGAGCGCCTGACGAGCACCGGGCGCCGGCAGCTCGAGGAGCTGCTCAGCGACCTGGACCGCCGCCTCGGCCGGTAACCCGCACGCGCACTAGCCTGGACGGGGTGACCACCGACCCCGCGGCGCCCACCACCCGCAAGCCCGAGCGCGGCGAGGAGCTCGACCTGCGCGTCGACGCGCTCGCCTTCGGCGGCAACGGCGTCGCACGCCTGCAGCTCGGCGACCGCGGCTACGTCGTCTTCGTCCAGGGCGCCATCCCGGGCGACCGCGTGCGCGCGGTCGTCACCAAGCGCAAGCGCGACTACGCCGAGGCGCGGACGCTCGAGGTGCTGGAGCCGGGCCCGGAACGCATCGCGCCCGTCGCCGACCACCCGGGCGCCCCCTGGCAGATCCTGCCGTACGAGCGGCAGCTGCAGGTCAAACAGGAGCAGGTCGGGGACGCCCTGCGGCGCCTCGGGCGCCTGGAGGGCTTCGAGCTCGAGCCGATCATCCCCGCGGTCGAGCAGTGGCGCTACCGCAACAAGCTCGAGTACTCGTACGGCACCGGCGACGACGGGGAGCTCGTCTGCGGCTTCCATGCGCCCGGGTCGTGGGAGCGGATCCTGCACATCGACGACTGCCTGCTCGCGTCCGAGCGCGGCAACGAGCTGCGCCGGCTCGCGCCCGCGGCCTGCCGCGAGCAGGGTCTCGGCGCGTACGACCGCCGCACGCAGGTCGGCTTCCTGCGCAACCTCGTCGTCCGCGAGGGCCGTCGCACCGGGCAGGAGCAGGTGCGCCTCGTGACCTCCCCGGGCGACTTCGACGCCGAGGCGTTCGCGATCGCCCTCGGCGAGGTGCAGAGCGTCATCTGGACCCAGGCCGCGGGCGTCGGGGAGACGACGCAGGGCGGGCAGGACGAGTTGATCTCCGGCACCCCGCGCATCGAGGAGGAGCTCAGCGGCCTGCGCTTCGCGCTCAGCTCCGAGGCGTTCTTCCAGACCAACACCGAGATGGCCGAGGTGCTGTACCGCGTCGCCGGCGAGTACGCGGCGCTCGGCGGCTTCGACCGCGTGTACGACCTGTGCTGCGGCATCGGCACGATCGGCCTGACGCTCGCCTCGCGCGCCGCCGAGGTGCTCGGCGTGGAGATCGTGCCCGAGGCGGTCGAGGACGCGGCGTACAACGCCCGCGTCAACGAGATCTCCAACGCGCGCTTCGTCGCCGGCGACGTGCGCGTCGTTCTCAAGGGGCTGATCGAGAGCGGCGCCCGGCCCGACGTCGTCGTCGTCGACCCGCCGCGCGCGGGGCTGTCGAAGAAGGTCGTCGCGCGGATCGCCGAGTCCTCGCCCAAGCGGATCGTCTACGTCTCGTGCAACCCGACGACGCTCGCGCCGAACGCCGCGCAGCTCGTCGAGGCCGGCTACAGGCTCGTGAAGGTGCGCCCGGTGGACCAGTTCCCGCAGACGCCGCACATCGAGTGCGTGGCG
>DAIPYF010000069.1:7847-11680 GCA_036782855.1 Solirubrobacteraceae bacterium | reverse complement strand
GCAAGATGGGCGGCAGCCTGTCGACCCTCGACGCCACCGAGCTCGGCGGCATCGCCATCCAGGCGGCGCTCGAGCGGGCGGACGTCGCGCCGGACCAGGTGCAGCACGTGATCATGGGCCAGGTTCTCCAGGCCGGGCAGGGCCAGATCCCCTCGCGCCAGGCGCAGATCAAGGCCGGCATCCCGAAGGAGGTCTCCTCGGAGACCATCAACAAGGTCTGCGCCTCGAGCGTCCGCGCGACCGTCCTCATGGACCAGGCGATCCGGTCCGGCGAGGTCGAGGTCGGCGTCGGCGGCGGCATGGAGTCGATGTCCCAGGCGCCCTACCTGCTCCCCGGCGCGCGTCAGGGCTTCCGCATGGGCGAGGTCAAGGCCCTCGACGCGATGGTCAAGGACGGCCTGACGAACCCGTTCAGCGGCCGCCAGATGTTCGACGAGGCGACGGAGATCGGCGACGAGCTCGAGATCACGCGCCCGGACCTGGACCGCTGGGCGCTGCGCTCGCACGAGCGCGCGATCGAGGCGACCGACAGCGGCGTCCTGCCCGAGGAGATCGTCTCCGTGACGATCTCGGGCCGCAAGGGCGACACGGTCGTCGAGGTGGACGAGGCCCCGCGCCGCGGCAGCACGCTCGAGTCGCTCGCCAAGCTGCCGGGCCTCACCGGCAAGGAGGGCAGCCACACGGCCGGCAACTCCCCGGGCGTCAACGACGGCGCCGGCGCGCTCGTGCTCGCCTCCGCCGAGTGGGCCGCCGCCAACGGCAAGGAGGCGCTCGCGGAGATCGTCGCGCACGCCCAGTCGGCCAACGACTTCGCCTACCTCGCGACGACGCCGGGCAGCGCGGCGCAGAAGGCGCTCGAGAAGGCGGGCCTGACCGCCGACGACATCGACCTGTGGGAGATCAACGAGGCGTTCGCCTCGGTCACGCTCAACTCGATCCGCATGCTCGGCATCGACGAGGAGAAGGTCAACGTCAACGGCGGCGCGGTGGCTCTGGGGCATCCGATCGGCGCGTCCGGCGCCCGCATCATCGGCACGCTCGTGCACGAGCTGCGCCGGCGCGGCGGCGGGCTGGGCTGCGCGGCCATCTGCTCCGGCGGCGGGCAGGGCGACGCGATCATCATCCGCGTGCCGGCATCCTGACCGGGCCCGCCCACGACGCGATCCGGCCATGACGGCGGCGGCGTTCCTCGACCTCGACCGCACCCTCGTCGCGGGCTCGTCCGGGTACTACTGGGCGCGCGCGGCGATGGACGCGGGCATGGTCAGCCGCCGCCGAATGGGCCGCTTCATCTGGCATAACGCCCGCTTCCGCCTTCAGGGCTCCACCGACGCGCGCACCGACGAGGTGCGCGCGGAGATCGCGGACATGATCCGCGGCCAGCGCGCGATCGACCTGCGGCGGATGATGCCGGAGGTCCTCGCCGGCGTCCTGCCGCGCATCTACCCGCAGATGCTGCGGGTCGCCTACGACCATCAGGATGCCGGGCGGAAGGTCTACATCGCGACGGCGTCGTCGCAGCAGATGGCCGACATGCTCAGTCACGTCCTGGGGTTCGACGGCGGGATCGGCGCGAAGTCCGAGATCGTCGACGGGCGATTCACGGGTCGCGACGACGGCCCGTTCACCTACCGGGAGGGAAAGGCACAGCGCATGCGCGAGCTCGCGGAGGAGGAGGGCATCGACCTCGCCGCGTCCTACGCCTACTCGGACTCGGAGTCGGACCTGCCGATGCTGCGGGCGGTCGGCCACCCGGTGGCCGTGAACCCGGACAGCGAGCTGGCGCGGATCGCCGCCGCCGAGGGCTGGGAGGTCCTGCGCTTCGAGCAGCTCGGGCGGCGGCTGCTCGCCGCGGGCGCGCTCGTCGGCATGGGCGTCGTCGGGACGGCCGGGCGCGCCGCCGCCGCGCGCCGCTCGTCCGCGCCGCCCGCCGCGCCCCGCCGCCGGACGGGACGGCCGGGCGCGTGAGCCTCCACGACCTCACCGACGAGCAGCGGGACATCCGCGAACTGGCGAGGCGCTTCGCGGACGAGGTCGTGGCGCCGCAGGCGACCGCCTGGGATCGCGAGCACCGGTTCCCGAAGGAGGTTCTCGCGCAGCTCGGCGAGCTCGGCCTGCTCGGCGTCACGATCCCCGAGGACCTCGGCGGGGCGGGGGCGGACTTCGTCTCCTACGCGCTGGCGATGGAGGAGCTCTCGCGCGCCGACGCGGGACTGGGGACGACGTTCGGCGTGCACGTGAGCGCCGCGACGATGCCGATCGTCGCGCACGGCTCGCCCGAGCAGGCACAGCGGCTGGTGCCGCCGCTGGCGCAGGGCCACGAGCTCGGGGCCTTCGCGCTGACCGAGGCGGGTTCCGGCAGTGACGCGGGGGCGATGCTCACCCGTGCGGCGCCCGGCGCGAACGGCGGGCACGCCACGCTGACCGGGACGAAGCAGTGGATCACGAACGGGTCGCACGCGCACACGTTCCTCGTCTTCGCCCGCGACCCGGCCGCCGGCGACCGCCCGAGCGCGTTCGTCGTGCGCCGCGGGGCGCCGGGCTTCGGCGTCCTGCGCGAGGAGGAGAAGCTCGGGCAGCACTCCTCGTCGACCGCGGACCTCGGCTTCGAGGACACGCCCGCAGAGCGTCTCGGCGAGCCCGGGGCGGGCATGCGGATCGCGCTCGCAACGCTCGACGGCGGGCGGATCGGGATCGCCGCGCAGGCCACGGGCATCGCGCAGGCGGCACTCGACCTCGCCGCGGGCTACGCACAGGAGCGCCGGGCGTTCGGCCGCGCGATCGGCGGGTTCCAGGCGATCCAGCAGAAGCTGGCCGACATGCAGACCGAGATCGAGGCGGCGCGCGCGCTCACCCTGCGCGCTGCCCGCCTGAAGGCCGCGGGCCTCCCGCACACCGTGGAGGGCGCGCAGGCGAAACTCTTCGCGAGTCGCGTGGCCCGTCACTGGACCGGTGAGGCGATCCAGATCCTCGGTGGCTACGGCTACACGAAGGAGTTCCCGGCCGAGCGATACTTCCGCGACGCGAAGGTCACGGAGATTTACGAGGGCACGAGTGAGATCCAGCGCCTCGTGATCGCCCGGGCCCTGCTCGGGGACGTCGCGCGCGAGGGCTGAGACTTCCCGGGAAGGGCTTCGGCCGCCGGGGCCGAATGATCGTCCAGATGGCCGGATTCCGGCCGGTACCGCCTGTACCTTCACCGTTTCCCGTCCTGTCGACTCACGTTCGGAGAGTTCTCGATGCGTCGCACCCTGTCCCTGCTCGCCCTGACGTCGCTGCTGGCCGTCGGCCTTCTGGCCGTCCCGGCGAGCGGCATCGCAGCCACGAAGACGACGACGATCTACTCGTGCGTCAACAAGAAGACGGGCGCGCTGCGCATCGTCAAGTCGAAGTCGACGAAGTGCAAGAAGGGCGAGAAGAAGCTGAGCTGGACCTCGGTGACGGGAACGCCGACCGCTCCGGCGGGCGCCGTCGGCCCGCAGGGGCCGGCCGGTCCGGCAGGCGCCCAGGGCCCCGCGGGTGCCGCGGGCGCTGCGGGCGCTGCGGGCGCCGCGGGTGCTGACGGTGCGGCGGGAGCCCAGGGTCCGGCCGGCGCTGCCGGCCCGCAGGGCCCCGCAGGCCCGACCGGTCCCGGCGGCGGCGACACGGGCCCCACGGGTCCGGAGGGTCCGCAGGGTCCGACGGGTCCGGCCGGCACGAACGGCACGAACGGCACGAACGGTGCTGATGGTGCGACCGGTCCGGAGGGTCCGACGGGTCCGGCCGGCACGAACGGCACGAACGGCACGAACGGCACGAACGGTGCTGATGGTGCGACCGGTCCGGAGGGTCCG
>DAIPYF010000069.1:0-7747 GCA_036782855.1 Solirubrobacteraceae bacterium | reverse complement strand
GAACGGTGCTGATGGTGCGACCGGTCCGGAGGGTCCGCAGGGTCCGACGGGTCCGATGGGTCCCGTCGGTGCGACCGGCCCCGAGGGCCCGCAGGGCACCGCCGGCAATGCCGGCTCCCAGGGACCCGCGGGCGCACAGGGTCCGACCGGCGCCGCAGGAGCACAGGGCCCGGCCGGCCCCGCCGGCCCCGCCGGCGCAACCGGGCCCATCGGCCCCACGGGTGCGAACGGTGCGAACGGCGCCGCAGGCCCGCAGGGCCCGACCGGTCCGACCGGCGCGACTGGCGCCACCGGTGCGACCGGTGCCCTGGCGAACGGGTATGTGCGTCAGCCCGGCACCATCTCGGCGAACAACAGCACCAGCCCGAAGACGGTGACGGCGACCTGCCCAGCGGGCAAGGTCGCGGTCGGCGGCGGCCACACCATCGACACGAGCAACACGACGTCGCTTGCCGCGGCCACGAGTCAGGCCGCGAGCAACACGCAGTGGACGGTCACGGTCGTCGAGACGTTCAACACGAACTCGAACTGGACCGTGACGGCGTCCGTGATCTGCATCGACCAGTAGGCCTGTCCGTGCGGACCTAGCGCACAGCCTCAACCCAGTCCAGCCGGCGCCCGCACAGGGCGCCGGCGTCGTTCCGGGGCACCTCGATCACGCGTCCCGGTCGGTCGACGGGCACCAGCGCCACCGGCCCGATCGCGTAGCGGTCGATGCCGTGGACCCCCGGGTGGATGCCGCCGCCGTCAAGCCGCACCGTGACCGCGTGGGGCCCGGCGCTCAGGTCGGCCGTTCCGAACGGCACCCAGTTCCCGGGAAAGCTCAGTTGGTGACGATCGGAGCCCACCGCGACGCCGTCGACCGCGAGGCTCGCGCCGCCGCGGAATGACCCGCCCACCCAGGCCTCGTAACGGCCCGCGGATGGCAGCGTCACCGTCGCGCGTCCCGTTCCCGTCCCGCGGCCGTCGGGGTAGAGCACGCCGTCGGTCGCCCGCCAGCCGTTCGGCGCCGACGCCCCGTCGAGCCCGGCGACTGCCGGCTGCGCGGCCACGGAGGCGCGCACGACGCCGGCCGGGCCGGCGGCGCGCGCGAGCCGGCGCACGTCCGCGCACGACACGACGCCCGTCGGGTCCACGGTGTTCCCCAGGCCCACATGCGCGACGACCGTCCGCCCGTCGCGACGCTCCCACACCTCGTACCAGCGCCCACGCCACACGCGGCGGAACGACGACGGCGGCCTGCTCGCCGCCGGGGAACGCCGCACGACGAGCAGGCGGTACGGGTCGAGCCCCGTCAGCGCGAAGCGGTCGATGTCGGCGGACGTGCCCTTCTCCAGCACCGACCCGGCGTTGAGGGACACCTGTCCCCCGCGCAGCCCCGCGGCGACTTCGGCGTCCGCCCGCCGCAGGAACCAGCGGCCGGCGTACGGGTCGAACTCGGTCGCGAGCATGGGACCGCGTCCGGCGAACCGCTCACCGATCCGGACGAGCTCGTCGTGACGGTCGTACGGCGTCAGCGTCGTGCCCTGGAAGGCCAGCGCGTACGACCAGCAGACCCCGATGACGAGCAGCGCGGCGAGGATGCCGCCCACCGCGCGCGGCACGGGCCCGCGCGTTCGGGCCAGCAGCTGCGCGGCGCCCGCGCCGGCGAGTGCGAGCGGCACCGGCGAGGCGATCGCCAGTGCCTTGCCCTCGCCCCACGCCCAGCCCGTGGTCAGCAGGACGACGGCGGCGGAGCCCAGGACGCCGGCGTACGCGAGTACGGCCCAGGAGCGGGACGCGACCGCGCGCCACAGGCCGAACGATGCTCCGGCGGCGACGGCGACGAGCAGCACGGCGGTCGCCACGGCCGCATCGGGCTCGACGCGGAAGTCCCGTGCCGGCCAGATGCCGCCGACCTGGGACAGCGGCAGGGGGGACAGCAGATTGCCCAGCCAGTCGGGCCCCGACGCCGGGGCGTTCGAGAGCCCGTCGACGAACGGCACGAGCTGCACGAGCGGGATGAGCACGGCGCCGGCGACCACGAGCACGGCGACCACGATCGGCACCCGGCGCCCGTGGCCGCGAGCGACCGCAAGGCCCGCGGCCAGCGCGGCGAGCGCGGGCGCCGCCCAGACGAGCCCGGCGACGCTGACCGCACACACGAGGCCGGCGGCGCCGGCCGCCATCGGCAGGAGCGACCGCAGCGCCGCCACCCGCCCCGGGGCCTCCAGCCGGGCGATGGTCCACGGCACGAGCGCCGCGAGGAGTGCGGCCATCGCGGCGGTCCAGATCTCCTTGACACCGCCCCAGAGGACGTACCCGAGCAGCAGTGCCGAGCACGAGGCGAGGACGGCGGCGGTGACGCGCAGCACCCGGCCCGGCACGAGCGGGCCCAGGAGCACCGCGATCGCGGTGGCGAGGGCGCCGCCCAGGACGGCGAGGTACGGCGCCCAGAGCCACGTCAGCTCGATGCCGGTGAGGCGGCCGGTCGACACGAGTGGCAGCACCGACCCGGTCGGGTACCCGCCGGCGAGGTAGGAGCTGAGCATCGCCTCGTAGGTCGAAGGGGCCAGGCCGGCGGTGCTGCGCCCGTGGGCGAGCACCCAGTCGCCGAGTGCGAGGAACGTCGTCGTGTCGTCGAGGCGGATGTAGCCGGACACCGCGGGAGCGCCCGTCAGGACGACCGGGAGCGCCAGCAGCCCGAACGCGGTCAGGCCGGCGAGGATCGCGGACCTCGAGGCGTCAGGCTCGGCGGACGACGCAGGAGCGGGCCGCAGGATCCGCCCCGCGAACCCCGCGAGCGCGCCGGCCACCGTCACGACGAGTGCCAGGGTCACGCCCGGTGCGGTCGCGCTCGTGATCGTGAGCGCCGTCGCGAGGGCGCAGAGCCCGGTGGCCGGGACGAGTGACGCAGGGAGCCGCGCGCCGGCGGCGGCCTCGACGAGGAGCCCCCAGCCCGCCGCGACCGCAAGCAGCGCCGCCGGGAAGAGCACCCACGCGGCCGCCAGGGTCACGACTCAGCCGAGGCGCGAGATCTGGCCGTCGAGCACGAGCGAGCGGGCGCGACCGGCCTGCGGGTCGTAGACCTCGACCTGGAAGTTCTGCTGCGGGAACGCGAAGTACACGGACCGAGAGCTCGCGGTCGGGAGGACGACGAGCGCCCCGCTCTGGGTCTTGACGCGGACCGCGCCGTCGCGCCTGCCGACGGTCTGCAGCGCGCCGTAGGCGTTCGAGCCGGGGTAGGTCCCGACCGTCAGGAAGCGGGGGGACGCGCTGCCCGCGTCGGCGCCCGGCGTGAGGTAGCGGATGTACACCCGACCCCCCGCGGTGCGCGTGAGCTCGTAGCGGCGGTTCTCCTGCGGTCCGGCCCAGTAGACCGGGAAGGCCTGCGCCTTCCCGTAGGCGCGCAGCTGCGACTCGGACAGGATCGTCGGCACGCCGGTCTTCACACCGGGCGCGCCGCTCCCATCGTCGGAGGAGTCGTCACCGCAGCCCGCGAGCAGACCGAGGCACAGCGCGAGGAGCAGCACGCCCACCGCGTGGCGGCGCGTCCCGTGCGGCGGGGCAGGGTGAGGAACGAGGCTCATGGCGGCGGAATGTACTGACCGTGCCGGTCCTGCGAACCCGGGCACCTTGAGCAGGTCTTGACGGCACCCCGACGGGCGCCGGACCAGCACATGGCACATTGGCACTCGCCTGGCAAGGTTGCGGTGGGGGGTGGGTTCAACACCAGCCGCAGCGAGATCGGGGCGCAGCAGAGCCGCAATCAGTAGCGCGACTCCGGTCAACATGCCGGTCACGAGGGGCCCGCAGCGAGGCGGGCCCCTCGTCGTTCCACGGCCCCGGACAAAGGTGACGGCACCGTCACGAAGATCCGTACTATGCCCCGCATGGCGACGACCCCACGGAGCACCGGCACCCCCGCGACCCACGAGCGGGACGCGACCTTCACGACCCTCTCCGGTGATCCGATCGCGCCGCTCTACACCGAGGCGGATCTGCCCGACCTCGAGCGCATCGGGCTCCCGGGCGAGTACCCGTACACGCGCGGCGTCTATCCGTCGATGTACCGGGGCCGGCTGTGGACGATGCGCCAGTTCGCCGGGTTCGGGACGGCCGAGGAGACGAACGAGCGCTTCCGCTATCTCCTCGATCACGGGCAGACGGGCCTGAGCACCGCGTTCGACATGCCGTCCCTGATGGGCCACGACTCCGACCACGCGCGCTCCCTCGGCGAGGTCGGCCGCGAGGGGGTCGCCGTCGACACGATCGACGACATGAGCACGCTGTTCCAGGGGATCGACCTGGGCGAGGTGACCGTGTCGATGACGATCAACGCGCCGGCCGCGATCATGCTCGCCTACTACGTCGTCGCGGCCGAGCACAGCGGCGTGCCGGCCGACCGCCTCGGCGGCACCATCCAGGCGGACATCCTCAAGGAGTACATCGCGCAGAAGGAGTGGTGCTTCCCGATCGACCCCGCGATGCGGGTGCTCGGGGACATGATCGAGTGGTGTTCGACGCAGATGCCGCGCTGGCACCCCGTCTCGATCTCCGGCTACCACATCCGCGAGGCCGGCTCGACGGCCGCCCAGGAGCTGGCGTTCACGCTCAAGGACGGGCTGACGTACGTCGAGCAGGCCGTCGAGCGCGGCCTGGACGTCGACGACTTCGCGCCGCGCCTGTCGTTCTTCTTCAACGCGCAGATCGACTTCTTCGAGGAGATCGCCAAGTACCGCGCGGCCCGCAGGATCTGGGCGCGCGAGCTGCGCGACACGTTCGGAGCAAAGGACCCCAAGAGCCTGCTGATGCGCTTCCACACGCAGACGGCCGGCGTTTCGCTGACGGCCCAGCAGCCGCTGAACAACATCGCCCGCACGGCGATCGAGGCGCTGGCGGGTGTGCTCGGCGGGACCCAGTCGCTGCACACCAACAGCCACGACGAGGCGCTCGCGCTGCCGACCGAGGGCGCCGTGCGCGTCGCACTGCGCACGCAGCAGGTGATCGCGCACGAGACCGGCGTCGCGAACACGATCGACCCGCTCGGCGGCAGCTACTTCGTCGAGGCGCTGACCGATCGGATCGAAGCGGAGGCGTACGAGTACTTCCGCCGGATCGACGAGCTGGGCGGCATGGTCGAGGCGGTCAAGCAGAACTTCCCCCAGCGTGAGATCGCCGATGCGAGCTACGAGCTGCAGCAGGAGATCGACGCCGGGCGGCGCATTGTCGTAGGAGTGAACGCGTACACCGACGGCAACGACGAGGATCAGACGCCGATCCACAAGATCGACGCGGCGCTCGAGCGCAAGCAGGTGGACCGCCTCCAGGGCGTCCGCGCGCAGCGCGACGGGGTCGCCGTCGAGACGAGCCTCGCAGAGCTGCGGCGGGTCGCCGCGACGGACGGTGCCAACGTCATGCCCCCGCTGCTGGACTGCGCCCGTGCGCACACGAGCGAAGGCGAGATCATCGAAGCGCTTCAGCAGGTGTTCGGCCGCTACACCGAGACGCCCGTCTTCTGAGCGCATGCTCGGCGTCGTCTCCACCGCCTGCGCCGCCGCGACCGCGGCGCTGCTCGTCGCCTCCCCGGCGTTCGCCGCCGGGCGGGCCGGCGCGCACGACGCCGCACAGGTCACGCGCGTGGTTCGCCTGAAGGACTCGTTCTTCTCGCCCTCGCGCGTCACGCTCGCCCGCGGCGGGGCGGTCCGCTTCGTCTGGGCCGGCCAGCTCGCCCACAATCTCCTCGGCCCCGGCGTCCCCGGGCGGCTCGAGACGCCCGCGACGCGGCGCCGCTCCTACACGCGGACCTTCCGTCGCACCGGCCGCTTCCTCTTCACCTGCTCCATCCACCCCGGGATGGAGATGACCGTTCGCGTGCGATAGGCCGCACGCCTCAAGCTCCGGGTCCGTAACTGGGACCGAGCCCGGAGGTGCGGACTCGGGCGGCGCCTTCGGGCGCCGCCCGGGCCGACTTCCGCCCCCGCGCGTGACGCGCACGTCATCTTCCGCCGCGACGGACTACCCTGTGCGGCCGAGCGGCCCCATGTCCAGTCCGAGCACTCAGCAGAAGATCCGCGTCGTCGTCGCCAAGCCCGGCCTCGACGGCCATGACCGCGGCGCGAAGATCATCGCCCGCGCGCTGCGCGA
The DNA here is from genome assembly GCA_036782855.1 of Solirubrobacteraceae bacterium. GTDB lineage: Bacteria > Actinomycetota > Thermoleophilia > Solirubrobacterales > Solirubrobacteraceae > F1-60-MAGs163. The sequence continues at coordinate 1,621 of DAIPYF010000069.1, read as the reverse complement.
CGCCGGCATGGAGGTCATCTACACGGGCCTGCACCAGACGCCCGAGCAGATCGTCGAGACCGTGATCCAGGAGGATGCGGACGCCGTGGGCCTCTCGATCCTCTCGGGCGCGCACATGACGCTCGTCCCGCGGGTCGTCGACCTGCTGCGCGAGCAGGGCGCGGACGACGTGCTCGTCACCGTCGGCGGGACGATCCCCGCGGACGACATCCCCGAGCTCGAGCGCCTCGGCGTCGCCGCCGTGTTCACGCCCGGGGCACCCACGCAGGGCATCATCGACTTCATCGAAGGCGCCGTTTCCGAGCGGGAACCCCGCTAGGCGGCGCCACCCCGGGTGGCGGGCGGCGACGTGCCGTCAAAGCGCCCGATTGACTCGTCAGTCAATATCGCCGGTACACTCCGAATCCCCGTTGCCACAGGAGGACTGAAGTGAAGATCTGCGTCCTGGTCAAAGAGGTGCCAGACGCCGCCGTCCAGAAGCGCATCGACCCGTCCACGGGGCGCATGGACCGAAGCGGCGAGAAGAATCTCAACCCGTACGACACCCACGCCATCGAGGCTGCGATGCAGCTCAAGGAGAGCGGCGCGCTGCCCGTCGAGGAGGTCGTCGCCGTGTCGATGGGCCCCGAGTCGGCCGTTCGCGCGCTCCACAAGGCCGTCTCGCTCGGCGCCGACCGTTCGGTGCACCTGAGCGACGACGCGCTCGCGGGCTCCGACGTCGCCGCGACCGGGTACGCCCTCGCGCAGACGCTCAAGCGCGAGAACCCCGACCTCGTCCTCCTCGGGCAGCAGTCCGATGACGGCGAGTGCTACACCGTCGGCGCGGTCGTGGCCGACCACCTCCAGATGCCGTCGCTGACCCAGGTCATCAAGCTCGAGGTCGAGGGCGGCACCGAGCTGAAGGCCGAGCGCCAGGCCGAGTACGGCTACGACACGGTCAAGATCCAGCTCCCGGCGGTCATCGCCGTCGGCGACGCGATCAACGAGCCGCGCTACCCGTCGCTGAAGGCGATCATGGGGGCGAAGAAGAAGCCGCTCGACACCGTCTCCGCCGGGGACGTCGAGATCGACGCCTCCAGGGTCGGCGGCGACAACGCCGCCGCCAAGTGGGTCGGCGCGTCACTGCCTCCCAAGAAGGAGCCGGGGCAGATCATCGAGGACGAGGACACCAACGACACGGTCGAGAAGATCGTCTCCTGGCTCGACGAGAGGAAGCTGATCTAGATGGCCAACATCCTGGTCTACGCGCTCCACTACGAGGGCGCCATCAACAAGAACTCGCTCGGCGCCGTCTCCGAGGGCGCCGACCTCGCCGCCAAGACCGGCGGCGAGTGCCACGCGATCCTCGTGGGGCAGGGCGTCGCCGACGACCTCGCCGCCTCGCTCGGCTCGTACGGCGCGACCAAGGTGCTCCGCGCCGAGGGCGCCGAGGGCCTCGCGCAGCCGGTCGTCGACGCGATGGCGGCCGCCTGGGCCTCCGGCGGGTACGACTACGCGCTGTTCGGCGGCGGCCTGCTCGGCTTCGAGGTCGGCGCCGGCCTGGCCGCGCGCCTGGGCATCGGCGTCGCGATGGAGATCACCGCGGTGCACGTCACCGACGGCGAGCTCGTCGCCGAGCGCC
>DAIPYF010000068.1:0-11718 GCA_036782855.1 Solirubrobacteraceae bacterium | reverse complement strand
GGCCGCTACCCGATCGTCTCGCTCGAGGACGGGATGGCCGAGGAGGACTGGGACGGCTGGCGCGCGCTCACCGAGCGGATCGGCGACCGCGTCCAGCTCGTCGGGGACGACCTGTTCGTGACGAACACCGAGCGCCTGAAGCGCGGGATCGACCTCGGCGTCGCGAACTCGATCCTCATCAAGGTCAACCAGATCGGCACGCTCACCGAGACGCTCGACGCGATCGCGATGGCGCGCGACGCCGGGTACACCGCGGTCATGTCGCACCGCTCGGGGGAGACCGAGGACACGACGATCGCCGACCTCGCCGTCGCGACCGGCTGCGGCCAGATCAAGACCGGGGCGCCCGCGCGCTCGGATCGCGTCGCCAAGTACAACCAGCTGCTGCGCATCGAGGAGGCCCTCGGGACGGACGCGACGTACCCGGGACGCAGCGGGCTGCGCCGCTGAACGCCCGTCCGCGACGGGAGGGATCGGCCGCCGGGCGTCGAAGGGACGCCCGATGGCCGCCGCCCGCAACGCCGCCCGCGCCCCACGGCCCGCGCGGCGCCCCGCAGCCCGCCCGCGCGTGGTGGCGGGCAGCGGACGCGCCGGGGCAATCCGCTGGGACCGCGTGGGGCGACTCATGGTCCTCGTCGTCTTCCTCTTCGTCGCGGCGCTCTACGTGCATCCGCTGCTCTCGATCTGGTCCACGCGCGGTGAGGCCGCGCAGCGCCGCGCCGACGTCGTGCGGCTCCAGGCCGAGCACGATCGCCTCACGCGGCGCGTGAAGGCCCTGCGCAGCCCCGGCGCGCTCGAGCGCGAGGCGCGCCGGCTGGGCATGGTGCGCCCGGGCGAGCGGGCGTATGTGATCGAGAACCTGCCGTAGCCACGGCCCCCCGGCAGGACAGACCGTGCTTCCAGGCCCGGCATCGACGCCCGGTGGTCGCTCGAGGCGTGCGGGCTCGCGGTGTCGGCGGAGGGGACGCTGACGCAGGCCGGCGCGGTGTCGCATCGACTCCGGGACCGCCCTGCGGCGAGATCCGGTTTGTGTCATGCCCGCGGTGGAGAACTCGTGGTCCGCGCTGAGCGCGGGTTGAGATCCAGATTCGGGCATGTCGGGCGGCACGAGGCCGGCGCTCGGCGCGCTCACGCAACGGACGTCTCCCAGCAGCGCGGGCCTCTGGGGACATTCCCGCACGCTGGCCCAGGCTGGCGGGGTGTCGCTTGGATTCGTAGCCTTCTCGGCATGAAGCTTGTGGCAGGGCCCGTCACGGAGTACGTGGCTGTGGACGCGGTGCTCGACTTCGACGACGCGGAGGTGGCTGAGCTCGCTCGGACCCAGCGGGCCGAGCATCCCGGCGACATCGCGTTCGCGGCGGCGTCATTCGAATACGTGCGCGATCAGATCTCGCATTCCTGGGATGTTCGGGACCGGCGCGTGACGCTGTCGGCATCGGAGACGCTGCGTGAGGGTGTCGGGCTGTGCTTCTCGAAGGCCCACCTGTTGGCTGCGGTGCTCCGGGCCCAGGGCGTGCCGGCAGGTCTGTGCTATCAGCGCCTGACAGACGACGGCAGGCGGTTCGATCTCCACGGCCTCGTTGCGGTGTACCTGGACGGGGCATGGCATCGGCTCGATCCGCGGGGCAACAAGCCGGGGGTAGACGCCCAGTTCTCGTTGGATGGTGAGCGGTTGGCCTGGCAGGCGCGGCCGGAGCTCGGCGAGTGTGACGACCCTCGCGTTTTCGCTCGTCCCTACCCAGCGGTCGTGGCCGCGCTCGCCGGGGCAACCGACATGCTGGATCTGTGTGAGGGTGGGCTACCTTCCGAGATGGATCTCGTAGCTCCCGACGACGCCCGCTAAGCCTCGTCTCTAGTCGGAGCAGGAGTCGCTCCTCTGGGGACATCCCCGTACGCCGGCCCAGGCGACGGTCTCGTCGCTCGACTGCATATCCGGTAGAACAGCGGCATGACGACGACGCTCGCGCATTTCACCGCTGCCGAGTTGCCCGGGACTGCGGCGATCCTCCTGACCGGCCTGGGCATCGGGCTCGCCGTGCGGAGCGTGCGCAGCCTGGCCGTCTGGCTCTCGCTCGCCGCGGTCGCGTGCCTCGGGACCGTCGCGGCGCTCGCCGATCATGTCGGTTGGGCCGCGTCCCTCGCGCACACCCTCGGGGACGACGGCTGGGACTGGCTCTGGCTTGGCGCGGCGGCGGGCGCCGCGTGGCTCGTGGGCTCCCGCGCGGACGGTCTCCGGTCGGACTGAGCGAGGGGCCGGGCCGGTCGCGCGGACTCGTCTCCGCAGCCATCGTCTCGAAGGCGAACGCCGCGACGACCACGAGAACGTCCCGCTCCCGCCGGCGGGAGCTAGCCTCACGCCATGTCCTTCGAGACCGCGATCCAGCAGTGGCGGCAGGGGGAGCTGCACCTCGACGAGTCGACGCCTGAGCAGCTCCCGGCGCTGCACCGCGTCGAGGAGGCGATCCTCGCCGAGCTGCGCCGGCGGCTCGGCGGCGCGTTCACCGTGGATGAGCTCGTATCGCTGTACGAGGACGGCACAGGGTGGTGTCTGGACCTCGCTGCGCGGGTTGCGCCGCGGGCGCCGTGGGCATGGGATGCGCGCGTGGCGGACGCGGCGTTCGCGCGGTACGTGCGCAGCGCGATGGACTACGCGGGCGGGCTGACCTTGGTCAGTCGTCGCTGCCGGCCTCGGGGCCGGCGCGGCGGATGACGATCTGCTCCTCCTCGATCGTCACCGTCACGGGGCGGTGGCCCGCCCAGTGCTCGGCGTACACGGGATCGTCGGCGACCGCGGGGTCCAGCCACAGGCCGTACCCCTCCTCACCGTGATCGAAGCTGCCCTCGAGGTCCTTGGACGCGCCGCGCGCCCGGCCACGTCCGCCACGGCGGCCACGACGCCGGCGCGGCGCGCCGCCGTCCTCGTCCTCGTCGGCGTCGTCGCCCTTGGCGGCGTCCTCCTCCGCCTTGCGCGCGTCCTCTTCGGCCTTGCGCGCGGCCTCCTCCTCGAGCTCCGCGGCGATCAGCGCGTCGTCCTCGGCGCGCAGGTCGATGTCCGCAGCGAGATCGGCGACCGCGTCGGGCGCTCCGTCCGGCTCGAGCTCGTGCTCGCGCTTGAACGCCTGAACCTGCTGGACCGTGGTCTCCAGCTGATGGGCGATCCACGCATCCGTTCGTCCTTGACGGACCCACGTGCGGATCTGGTTGAGCTGGGGCTTGAGTGAGCGTCGGGCCATCGGTCGCGGGAGCGTAGCGGAGCGCGCTCGCCACGGGGCGTGCGCCTGTCCGCACGGCCGATGAAACGCCGATACTCCGAAAACTGCGACGGGGAGATGCGCTTGCACGCGGCGGTCGCAGGTTGGTAGTTTGCTCGCACGCGCGCTCCAGCGGTGCGCTCTCACGCTCGGAGGCGGTGGAGAAGTGCTGGTCCTGACCCGGAAGTCGAATCAGAGCATCATGATCGGGGACGACATCGAGGTGTCGGTGCTCTCGATCATGGGAGAGAAGGTCCGGGTCGGCATCCAGGCCCCGCGGGACATCCCGGTGTTCCGCAAGGAGGTCTACCTGGAGATCCAGCAGGAGAAGGACGCCGCCACCGTCGTCTCGCCGGGCACGGCTGCACCGGCCGAGTAGACGCCGGCCGTGGCTAGCCCATGACCATGTAGAGCGTCTCGAACATCGCGACGGTCACCACGACGGCGGTCGCGATCAGCAGCAGCACGAGCAGCACGAACCGCATCGTCCCGTGCTTGTGCTGCTTCTCGAGGCGGCGGGAGTGGGTCCGGATCGTCGTCGCTCGCGTGACCTCGTCACGGTGCTCGCGATCGGCTTCCGTCTGTTCGAGGAACGCCTCCTCGAACTCCCGCATGCTCTGGCGCAGGCGTGGTGCCATGAGCGATCGATTGTACGACCCGGTCGGTCCCAGGACGCCGTGCCGGGCGCCCTGAGACCCATCGGGACGGCTTCGCCGTCCCGTCCTGCCGGGGGGCCGGTCCTAGGCGATCGTCACCTCGGGCGACAGGTACACGTCCTGGATCGCGTTCAGCAGCGCCGCGCCCTCGTCCATCGGGCGCTGGAACGCCTTGCGGCCGGAGATGAGGCCGGTGCCGCCCGCGCGCTTGTTGATCACCGCGGTCTTGACGGCCTCCGCGAGGTCCGTCGCACCCGACGAGGCGCCGCCGGAGTTGATGAGGCCCGCCCGGCCCATGTAGCAGTTCGCCACCTGGTACCGGCACAGGTCGATCGGGTTGTCGGTCGTCAGCTTCTCGTAGACGAGCTTGCTCGTCTTGCCGTACGAGACGCCGTTGCCGTTCAGCGCCAGGAAGCCGCCGTTGTTCTCCGGCAGCTTCTGCTTGATGATGTCCGCCTGGATCGTGACGCCCAGGTGGTTCGCCTGGCCCGTGAGATCGGCGGACACGTGGTAGTCGACGCCGTCGACCTTGAAGTCGCTGTTGCGCAGGTAGCACCACAGGACCGTGAACATGCCGAGCTCGTGGGCGCGCTCGAAGGCCTGCGCGATCTCGATGATCTCGCGGTGCGCGTCGTCGGACCCGAAATAGATCGTGGCGCCGACGCCGGCCGCGCCGAGGTCGTAGGCGCGGTCGACCGAGGCGAACTCGATCTGGGCGAACTTGTTCGGGTACGTGAGCAGCTCGTTGTGGTTGAGCTTCACGATGAACGGGATCCGGTGCGCGTAGGAGCGCGCGACCGAGCCGAGCACGCCGACCGTCGACGCGACGCCGTTGCACCCGCCCTCGATCGCGAGCTTCACGATGTTCTCCGGGTCGAAGTACAGCGGGTTCGGCGCGAAGCTCGCGGCGGCGGAGTGCTCGATGCCCTGGTCGACCGGCAGAATCGACACGTAGCCGCTGCCGCCCAGGCGTCCGTGGTCGAACAGGCTCTGGAGGTTGCGCAGGACCTGCGGTGAGCGATCGGTGGGAATCCACACGCGGTCGACGAAGTCGGGGCCGGGGAGGTGCAGCTCGGCCGCGTCGATCGTCTCGCAGCGGTGGTTCAGCAGGCTGTCGGCGTCATCCCCGAGCAGCTCCTCGAGGCGGGTGGTTGTCATCTCGGCGGTGGCCACTGTGGCTCAAGCTCCCGTTGGTCGTCTGAGGGGTCGGATCGCGTAACGGTACCCCTGATCGCGCCGCCGCGTATGCGGGAAACCACGGGTCCCGCACTTCGCGAAGCCGCGGCCCCGGCTACCCTCCGCGGCCATGGAGCACCGCTTCACCGGTCCGAGCTACACCCTCGGCATCGAGGAGGAGCTGATGATCGTGCACGGCGAGGGCTTCGACCTCGTGAACGCGATCGAGACGCTGCTCGAGGATGCGCCCGCCGGCGACATCAAGCCCGAGCTCATGGAGTCGGTGCTCGAGATCTCGACGGACCCCTGCCGTTCCACGGCGGAGGCGGCCGCGCAGCTGCGAGCGCTGCGGGGGCAGGTTCGCGCGACAGCCGCGCGCAGCGGGCTCACGATCGGCTCGTCCGGCACGCACCCGTTCGCGATGTGGGAGGACCAGCGGATCGTCGGGCGCGACCGCTACCGCGACATCATCTCGGCGCTGCGGTTCGTCGCGCGGCAGGAGCTGATCTTCGGGATGCACGTCCACGTCGGAGTGGACGGTCCGGACAAGGCCATCCACGTCGCGGACGGCATGCGCGTGCACGTTCCCGTCCTGCTGGCGCTGTCGGCCAACTCGCCGTTCTGGCGCGCCGACGTCACCGGGCTGCACTCGACGCGCACGCCGATCTTCCGGGCGTTCCCGCGCGTCGGCGTGCCGCCGGCCTACGGGACCTGGCAGAGCTACTCCGACCAGATCGACTTCATGGTGCGCAGCGGCGTCATGGAGGACTACACGTACCTCTGGTACGACGTTCGTCCCCACCCGCGGTTCGGCACCGTGGAGATCCGGGTGTGCGACAGCCAGACGCGGATCGAGCACACGCTCGGCCTCGCCGCGCTCATCCAGGCGATGGTCAAGGAGCTGTGCGAGCACTACGACGCCGGCGTGGAGCTGTCGGACTACCCGTGGCAGATGCTCGACGAGAACAAGTGGCTCGCCGCGCGGCACGGGCTCGACGCCTCGCTCGTCGACCTTCCGGGATCCGACCGGGTCAGCGCGCGCGACCTCGCCCAGCGGCTGCTCGACCGCCTGCGCCCACACGCGGAGGACCTCGGTTCGGCGGCGGAGCTGGAGGGCATCGAGGACCTGTTGCGCAACGGCACCGGGTCCGAGCGCCAGCTCAAGGTCTACGAGGCCAACCACGACCTGCGCGAGGTCATGAAGGAGATCGTCGCGGCGACCGCCGAGCGGCTCGAGCCGGAGGGGTAGCATCGGGGGGGTCCATGCCCCCGGCGCCCGATCTCTTCGTCGTCTGCAAGAGCTGCGGCTCAGAGGTGTCGAGCTACGTCACGGAATGCCCGTACTGCGGGACGCGCCTGCGCAAGCGGGCCCCGAAGCTCGACGCGCCGGAGCTGACGGAGGGCCGGCGCGGGCGGGGACCCGCGACGCCGCGGCTGCCGAAGCTGCGTGCGGGTGAGATCCCGGGCCTGAGCGCCGACGCGACGCGGCGCCCGTACGCGACGATCGTGCTCGTCGTCGCGTGCGCGCTCGGCACCATCGCGCTCGCCGCGTTCGCCGCATCCCAGGTCGCGCTCGTGGGGCCGGTCGACGGCGAATGGTGGCGCGTCGCGACCTCGCCGTTCTTCGCCGACAACCTCTGGTACGCGGCGGCGTGCATGGTGACGATCGCCGTGTTCGGCACGCTGCTCGAGCACCGGCACGGGCCGGTCGTCGTCGTCCTCGTGTTCTGCGCGGCCGGGATGGGCGGGATCGCCGCCGCGGCGCTGCTGGAGACGATCCCGCTCGCGCTCGGCGCGAACGGCGCCGCGCTCGGCCTCATCGGCGCGTGGGTCGTGCGCCCGATCCTCGAGACCCGGCGCGGGCAGGAGCCGGAGGCCGATCTCGTCGGCGCGGCGGTCATGGCGGGCGTCCTGCTGCTGATGCCGCTCGTCGTGACGGAGGCGAGCCCGACGGCGGGCGCCGCCGGCCTGCTGATCGGGCTGCTCGCGGGCGCCCTGCTCGCGCGACGGTAGGCTGCGGGCGATGGCTGAGGGCCGCTACACCGCCGAGCAGGTGGACGCCGCCGTGGAGGCGCTGGCGCTCGACGGCGAGCGCTTCGCGCACGCCCAGGAGATCGTCACGCACGCCGCTCCGGGCCTGCAGCAGATCCTCGGCGAGGCGCTGCGCGCGGGCGGGTTCTTCGATCAGGCGCACGACGCCGAGGTCACGCGCGTGGCGACCCTCGAGCCGGCGGACGACCGCGTCACGGGCGTGCGGACGCTCGTCGCCGAGGAGACCCGGATCGGGATGCTCGTCGGCGTGGCTGTGGGACTCGGGCTCGGCGCGGAGCTGCGCCGCCGGGCGGATGCACGGAACGACGAAGGGAGCGGGACATGAGCAGGGTGAACGTGCGGTACCTGGGCCACTCGGCCTTTGCGCTGGAGCATGAGGGGACGACGGTCCTGATCGACCCGTTCCTGACCGGGAACCCGAAGGCCGCTGCGAGCGCCGACGACGTCGGCGCGGACGCGATCCTCCTCACCCACGGGCACGCCGACCACATCGGTGACACCGTCGCGATCGCCAAGCGCACCGGCGCCACCGTGGCCGCCATCGTCGAGCTGGCCGGCGAGATCGTGGCCGACCTGGAGGCCGGCCACGACGTGCGGGACCCGAACATCGGCGGGACGATCACGTTCGACTGGGGATGGGCGCGCTGGGTGCCGGCCTGGCACACGTCCACCACGCCGAAGGGCACGATCAACACGCCCGCGGGCATCGTCGTCCAGATCGGCGGGAAGACGATCTACCACCTCGGCGACACCGCGCTGTTCAGCGACCTCGCGCTGCCGGGACGCCGCGACGAGCTGGACCTCGCCCTCGTCCCGATCGGCGGCCACTACACGATGGACCGCTTCGACGCCGTCGTCGCCGCCGAGCTGCTCGGCGCGCCGCAGATCGTGCCGATCCACTACGACACGTTCCCTCCGATCGAGACCGACGCGCAGGCGTTCGCCGCCGACGTCGCGGGCACCGGCCGCGCGAGCGTCGTCGTCCTCGCACCGGGCGCCGACCTGGAGCTCAGGTGATCACGGCCGTCGTCCTCATCGAGGCCGACCGCGACGTGATGTCGACGCTCGGCGGCACGCTCGCCGACGTCGACGGGGTGGCGGAGGCGTACTCGGTCACCGGGGAGTGGGACTTCGCCTGCATCGTGCGCGTGCCGCGTCACGAGTTGCTCGCGGACGTCATCTCGGGGACGATCGGGAAGCTCCCCGGCATCATCCGCAGCCAGACGCTGGTGGCGTTCGAGGCGTTCTCCCGCCACGACCTCGAGGCGCTCTTCGACGTCGGCAACCCGCCTCCGGGGCCCGGTGCCTGAGCGCGTCGCGGGGCCGCCCGTCCGGCCGGAGTTCCGCCCGACGCTGCCGGAGTTCCTGGGCCCGCGCCTGCGGCGCCTGGGCCGCGCCGGGACCGTGCTCGTCGTGCTCGCCGGGGTGCTGCTCGTCGGCCTGCTCGTGGTGCTCGGGCGCGGGTCGGGCGCGGCGACCACCGAGGTCGTCGTGCGGGAGCCGGTCGCCTTCAACCTCGTCTACGACGCCGACCGCCTCGAGCGCGCGACCCCGCCCGCCGGCGCCTCGCTGCTGCTGCGGACGCTCGCGTCGGACCCTGACCCCGAGACCTTCACCGTCAGGCCGATCACGCTGCCCGTCTACCGCGGTGACCCGGCCGGGATCGAGCCGATCGTCGCGAGCGGGCTGATCGCGCAGATGCGCCGCGCGGACCCCGCGTTCATCCTGCGGTCGGAGTCGCGCACGCGCATCAACCGCCAGCCCGGGTATCAGATCCAGTTCCAGACGCGGATCGGCGGCCGCACCGCCTACGGGCGCCGGACCATCCTGTTCGAGGACGAGCCGGGCGTGCGGGAGGGAGCGGACATCACCGTGGTGTCGGTCCGGTCGCCGACGATCCCGAACGTCGACGCGGTCGGGTCCAACGGGCCGATGAAGCAGCCCTACCGCTCGTTCCGGTTCGGGACCGAGAGGCCGTAGCGTGGGGGAGCCGCGCGCACCGGAGGTCGCGTTCGACGACTTCCTGAAGGTCGACATCCGCGTCGGCCGGATCGTGGAGGTCGAGGACTTCCCGGAGGCGCGCCGGCCGGCCTGGAAGCTGCGCGTCGACTTCGGCCCGGACATCGGTGTGCGCCGCTCGTCCGCGCAGATCACGAACTACCCGCGCGAGGACCTGCTGGGCAGGCTCGTCCTGGGCGTCGTGAACTTCCCGCCGCGCCAGGTGGGACCGGTCCGGTCGGAGGTGCTGGTCCTCGGGACCTACAGCGCCGAGGGCGTCCTGCTCGTCAGCCCCGAGCCGAGCGCACGGCTCGGCGACCGGCTGGGCTGACCGCGGCCTACGGGGCGGGAGCCGGAGCGGGCTCCGGCGTCGCGGCGGGCGGGGTGATGTCCTCGATCGGCGCCGCGGGCTGTCCGCCCACGGTCGGCGTCTCGGGCTCGACGGCGATCGGCGGCACGACCTCCGGGGTCGGCTCGGTGATCGGCGTCTCCTCGACGGGCTGCGGGGCCGGAAGCGTGACCGCGTCGACCTGCTCCTGCGGGCCGCTGCCGGACGGCGGCGTCACCGGCTCGGCGGGAGCCGGCTCGGCGGCGGGCACCTCGGGTGCCGGCGCGGGCTCCGGTGCGGTCACCGGGACGATGGGCTCGGCGGGAGCGGCGGCGGGCTTGGCGGCGACGACGGCGGCGGGCTTCTCGGTCCGCTCCGGCTTCTCCGCGACCGCGCGCGGCTTGGTCGGCACGGTCGCGGGCGGTGCCTGTGCGACGACGGCGGCGGCCGGGGTGCGCAGCGGGGTGCGCGTGCCCGCCTGGTCGACCTCGACCGCGCCCGCCGTGACGATCGCGGCGGCCGCGACGGTGGCGGCGGCCTTCGTCGCGACGGCGCTGACACCGGCGGAGATCGCGCCGCCGGTGGCGGCGGTCGACGCGCCCGTGGCGACGGCGGTCGTCGCGGCGGCCGTGCCGCCGGCGCTGGCGGTCGTGCCCAGCTGTGCGAGGACGAGCTTCTTGATGAGCAGCAGCGGCCCGATCGGCAGCATCAGCGCCAGGGCCTTGTTCGTGTCCTTCAGCGACTTGCGGAAGGTCGAGCAGCGCTCGCAGTCGCGCAGGTGGCGGCGCACCGGCGGCGACAGGCGCTTGAGCCCCTCCGCGACCTCGCCGAGCTCCTCGCGGACGTCCTCGCAGGTGAGCTTGCGGGCCTCGGCGGCCTCGGCGAGTCCGACGCGGGCGCGGACGAGCAGCGACTTCACGCTCGGCACCGTCGTCTCCATCGCCTCCGCGATCTGGTCGTACGAGAGCGCGTCGATCTCGCGGAGGAGGAGCGCGGTCTTCTGGGTCTCCGGGAGGTCCTGCACGTCCGCCATCAGCTGACGGAACTCCTCCTTCTTGTGGACCTTGTCCGCGGTCGTCGTCCCGTGCTCGGAGACGTGCATGTCGAACGAGTCGACGGCGATCGCGGTGTTGCGGCGAAGGTGGTTCAGCGAGCGGTTGCGCGCGATCCGGTAGAGCCACGGCTTCACGTTGATCGGGCGCTCGTCGGAGACCATCGCGTTGTAGGCGGCGGCGAAGGTCTCCTGCACGACGTCCTCGGCGTCCTCGCGGGAGCCGAGCATGTGGCGGGTGAAGCCGATCAGGCGCGCGTCGTAGCGCGAGACGAGGACCTCGTAGGCGGCCTGGTTGCCGCGGCGCGTCAGCTGGACGAGCTTCTCGTCGGACTGCAGCCGCAGGAACGGGCTCGGCCCGCGCATTCCTGGTACGGCGACATGTTCGATGGCAGCGCTCTCCACTGATTCCTCATGGACAGCAACACCGTTCTCATCGGAAAGTTTCGCGGAACGGGGGTTGCGGCGGGGCCGCATGAGGACAAGCTAGCGTCCCGGACCTGCCCGGGTGGCGGAATTGGCAGACGCGGCCGGCTTAAACCCGGCGGTTCCTCAGGGAACGTGGGGGTTCGAGACCCTCCCCGGGCACATGGCATGGACGGCCCCGGGCGGGACGGACCACCGGCGGCGGGCCCGATGGCTCTCAACGTCGCGGCAGCGCCCTGGAGACACATCAGGCGGCTGCGCCGCCTGTCCCGCCGGGGGCCGCCCCTAGTGGTGGAACGTCTCCTTCGCCTCCTTCTCCAGCGGCTCGATCTGCCGCTCGAGCTCGGGCACGAGGCGCGTGATGTCGTCGACGAGCATGTCCATCAGGTCGATGTTCCCGTCACGGACGACCACGCGCAGCGCCGCGAGGTCCTCGCGGTTCTTCGGGAACGAGTAGGCGGGCACGAGCCAGCCGCGCTCGCGCAGCCGGCGCGAGACGTCGAACACGTCGAACCGCGTCACGTCGTCGGCGGTCGTGAACGCGAACACCGGCAGCTCGCTCCCGTCGGTGATGAGCTTGAACTGCGGCAGCTTCGCGATCTCCGCCGACACATGCATGGCCGCGTCGCGCGAGGCCTGCTGGACGGCCGTGAAGCCCTCGCGCCCGAGACGGATGAACTCGTAGTACTGGGCGACGACCTGCGCGCCCGGCCGCGAGAAGTTCAGCGCGAACGTCGGCATCTCGCCGCCGAGGTAGTTGACCTTGAAGACGAGGTCGTC
>DAIPYF010000067.1:0-11747 GCA_036782855.1 Solirubrobacteraceae bacterium | reverse complement strand
AGCCGGTCCAGGGTCTGCGGTCGCTCGACGACGGGTTCATCCCGCCGATCATCGATCTCTCCCTCCTGGACCGCAAGATCTTCGTGACGAACCGCGACGCCGTGATCTGGACGCGGAAGCTGCTCGACGAGGAAGGGCTGTTCGCCGGCGTCTCGTCCGGCGCGATCGCCCGCGTCGCGCATCGCATCGCGGGCGAGATGGACGAGGGGAACGTCGTGTTCGTCGTCTGCGACGACGGCTGGAAGTACCTGAGCAGCGGGGTCTACACGCTGCCGGTGGACGAGGTCGCGAACCTCGAGTCCACCGTGTGGTGGTAGCTGCGGTCCCCCGGCCGGACCGGCGCCCATTCGTCCACCCGCCTGTCGCGCCGCGCCGACGAACGTCGTACTCTCACGGCATGCCCACCATCGGCCCCATGGAGCTCGTCGTCATCCTGGTGATCGCGCTCGTCGTCCTCGGCCCGAAGAAGCTGCCCGAGGTCGGGCGCTCCGTCGGCAAGGGGATGCGCGAGTTCAAGGACTCCCTCACCGGGGAGACCGAGACTGCGGAAGAAGAGCGGCCGGTCCTCGGCACGGCCCCCCGGCGGGACTGACCAGGGCACGGCCCCCCAGCGGGACTGACCAAGGCACGGCCCCCCGGCGGGACTGACCGCCGGAGGCGGTCAGATCGATCTCCACCCCGCCCCGCACCGGCCGCTACGTTTCACCCGATGCGGATCTCGAGCGAGCACCTCGGCGCCGTCGTCGCTCATGCGCGTGCGGAACACCCGAACGAATGCTGCGGGCTCGTCGTCGTCCGCGACGGCCGGGCCGTCGCCGTCCACGTGCTGGAGAACACCGCCGCCAGCCCGTTCCGGTTCGAGGTCGACGGCCTGACGCTGCACCGCCTGATGGTGGAGATCGAGGACGCGGGCGACGAGCTCGGCGCGATCTACCACTCACACACCCGCTCGGACCCGTACCCCTCGCAGACCGACGTGAACTTCGCTGCCCACTGGCCGGGTGTGGAATGGCTGATCGTGGGCCTCGCCGGCCAGGGAGGCGAGGCCGTCGTCCGCAGCTATCTCGTCGAGGACGGAGACGTGCGCGAGGTGCCCGTCGAACCGGACGATGGTTGACGCGGGCCGCGCGGTCTGCCCGGCGTGCGGGGCGGCGGCCCAGCCCGGCGCACGCCTCTGCCCGTCATGCGACATGCCCCTGGGCTTCGCCGGCGGTGCGCTGGACGAGACCGGCGAGCGCCACGAGCGCGCCCGCAAGGTGAAGCGCCAGTACGCCGAGGGCGCGCTCGTCACCGTCGCGACCGGCCGCAACCAGGCTGAGGCGGACTTCGTCGCCAACCTGCTGCTGGAGGAGGGCGTGCCGAGCCTCGTTCGCCGCTCGCGCGGATTCGACGTGCCGGACATGCTCGCCGCGGGCCCGCGCGACGTGCTCGTGCCGCAGTCCGGTGAGACGGCGGCGCGCGAGATCCTGCTGCAGATGGACCTGCACGACCGGGGTCAGGCTTCGGGCCCCGCTCCGGCTCGCGTGCTCGCGGGACTGCTCGCCGGGATCGCCGTCGTCGGGCTGATCGTCTGGGTCGGTTCGCTGCTGAGCTAGCCTCCGAGCGCCGCCGGGCGGGTCAGCGGCCTCGCGTCATCGTCAGGCTGTACGTCGTGCGCGGCGGCGACAGCGGCGCCAGGTCCTTGCCCCTCGAGCCCTGCTCACCGGGCACGGTCCACTGAGGCGCGAAGACGGCGACGTAGTAGGTCCCCGTGCGCGGCGCGCGATAGCTGACGACCGGGTTCTGCGTGAACCCCCTGCTGTCGCGAAGCTCGGTGCTCGGAGCGGGCAGTCGCATGTCGAACGCTCTCGTGCGGGTGCTCCAGATCGACGCGTAGAGCACGTCGGTCGTGTTGGCCCCCCTGACGCGCGCGCGCAGCAGCTGGTTGCGCCGGACGTACACCTTGAACGCGTCCTTCGGATCCTTGCCGGGGCTGACCGATCCACGGGTCGTCACCCGGCGCGTCCGTCGCAGGTAGGTCGGGAAGGCGGCCGGGCGCCGCTTGATCCAGTACACGTCGTCGTTGACCTCGTAGGGGTCGGCCGCGGCCGCCGACGCGCCGAGACCCACTCCGACGTTCAACAGGCCGAAGCCCGTGTTCACGTCGAAGCCGCTCGGCCCGGCGTCGCTCGACGATGAACGCCGGATCAGGTCGTACAGCCCGGATGTCGTCAGGCGGGGGCGCGCGGCCGCGATGAGCGCGACCGCGCCCGCGACCGTGGCGGCGGAGAACGACGTCCCCGATGCGCGGGCGTATCCGCTGATGCAGATCGCCGGGGGCGCCGGAAGGACACGGTCGGCACCCGGGGCGACGAGGTCGATCCAGGGCCCGGCGTTGGAGAACTCGTCGCGGACCGCGGAGGCCCCGGCGGATCCGACCGTCAGCACATGCCCGAGGCTGCCGGGGAAGCTCGGCTCGTTCTCACCCTCGTTGCCGGCCGGCACGACGGTGATCACCCCCGCGCTGAAGGCCGCGTTGACGGCGAGGCCGACGGAACCGACGGTGTCCTCCGACACCTGCGACAGCGGCTGGGAGGACGGCAGGACCGCCACGCGGGCCTCGCGCGCGACCGCGATCTCCAGGCCCTTGACGATCGTCGCCGGGGTTGCCAGGACGCTCGCGGTCGCGATGCGGATCGGCATGATCGGACTGCTCGGCGAGGTGCCGGCGACGAGTCCCGGTGCGCCGGCGGCGGCCGCGGCGACCTGCGTGCCGTGCCCATCGTCATCCGGCAGGGCGGGCGGGGTCCCGGGGATCGCGTTCGACGGTGGGAGCACGCGGCCCGCCAGCTCGGGCACCGTCGGGTCGACTCCGGTGTCCAGCACGGCCACCGGCCGTGTCGTGGTCGGCGGTGGACGGCCGCGCGCGTTGGTGGTGAGAGCGGTCTCGAGCAGCGGGGCGACGGGCGTGTCCACGCACGTCCCGGCGATCGAGGCGCGACGGATCGGGGTGTTCGCCTGCACGCCCGCGACGCCCGGTCGACCGGCCAGCACCGCCGCGTAGCCGTCGGCCGTGAGCCCGGCAGGAACCTTGAGCGTGAAGAAGCCGATGCCGCTGATGCCCGCGACCCGGCGTGCGCCCGCCGGCAGATGCCGGTCATCACCCGACGCGATCAGCACCTCCGCAGCCGGTGCGGCTGCCGCCACCGGGATGACGACGCCGAGCGCGGCCCCGAGCACGACGACGATCGCCGACGCCAGGCGACAGACGCGTCTCGGCAAGAAGTCCACCGAGCGGGTATACCAGCCGCGGTCACGCGGGCGAGCCGCTCGGCATCGGGATGCCGTGCCCGGCGGGTCCGGGGCTCGCACCGGCGGACATGCGCCCTAGACCCCGGCGAGTCGCGCCAGGTGCGCCCGCCACGCCCCCTGGGTGTGGACGAAGGACCGCCCGCGGAACGCCCGCTCGAGCGTCCGGTGGATGTCCCCTGGCGGTTCGATCGCCAGGCGCGCCGCGGCCTGCTCGCCCTCCTCACGCGCGAGGAGGTCCAGGACGGAGCCGCCGAGGAGCTGCGCGTCGCGGATGCCCGGCGGGAACGAGGGCTCGCCCCCTTCGCGCAGCCGGCGGGCGATGGCCGGGCGCGCATGGGCGGTCTGCCCCGAGAACCACTGTCCGGCGCCGGCGGCCAGCCAGGCGTGGCGCGCGTACGTCGCAACCGATCGGGGGCGCAGCGGGGGCGGCAGCGCCGGGTTGCTGAGGCCCGCGGCGAGCTGCGCGTACAGCGCCGCGGGGGTCAGGAGGAGCATCTCGCGGGAGCCGGGCACGGTCGAGGCCCGGGCCTCCAGCGCCCGGGGGGCCAGCACATGGATCTCGCGCGGCGTGAACCAGCCCGCGAGGTAGCGCCGCGAGGCGGGGGCGGTCAGGCGTCGCAGCACCGGGACGACGGGCTGCGCGAGGTCGAGCTGCGCCGAGCTGGGGTGCACCACGACGCCGAGGCCCTCGGGGATGACGGGGAGGACCGTCCCCAGGCGCTCCCGCGTGCCCTCCAGGAGTTCCAGGACCCCGACGACGTCCTCCGCGTCGGATTCCTCGTGGCGCGCGGCGAAGCTCGGCGAGCTGGTCTCGACCCAGGACACCGTCGCGCCGCTCAGTGCTCCGCCGCGGCGTCGAGCTCGTAGGCGAGCTCGGTGCGGATTCCGCGAGCGGTGAGCGTGTCGTGCGCCTCGCGCAGGCCGCGGGCGTCGGCGACCGCGGCGGCCACACGCGCCGGTCCGGCGATCGCGGCCTCCGGCTCGAACCAGAGCAGCCGGCCACCGAGCGCCGTGAGCTGCACGGTCCGCCGGCCATCGCGGATCGTCGCCGTCCCGGTCTCGCCCCGCGCGCAGCGCAGCGCCATCGCGCTCGCCTCGGTGGGGACATGCGCGAGCGCCGCGTCGAGCCGGTCGAGCGCCGACGGCGGCGGGTCGGTCTCGCCGAGCGGCTCGGAGCCGGCGGCGATCTCGTCATAACGCGTGCGGACCTCGGTCGGGGTCAGCTCACCGTCGCAGCCGGCCCCGAAGACCACGCCGATCGTTCGCAGCCCCGCCGCGGCGGTGTGCGGCGCCGCAGCGAGGAGCAGGGCGTCGGCCAGCGGGCTCGCCAGGCCGGTCTCCTCGCCGTGCGCGAGGACGTCGCCGCCGACGTCGAGCAGAACGAGCAGGTCGCAGTCCAGGTGCCCGGCTGCCGCGACGAGCCCGGCGGCGATGGCCCGCGGGCCGTCGGTCGGGTCGATCAGGGCGACCGGGCGGCCGAGCACGCCGGCCATCCGGCTCTCGGCGAAGTGGAACCCGCCCGGCCCCGTCGTGTCGGGGCCGGCCAGCGCCGCTGCGGCATGGAGCCGCCGCGCCCCGGCGACCTCGTCGAGCGTCCGCGGTCCGGGCAGCGGGTCGATGGGACGCCGCTCCCAGGTGATGCCCCCGAGCTCGGCGGGCGTGCCGAGCCGCTCAGCGGCGCCCGCGGCGGCGAGCGCACCTGCGACATCGCCGCCTCCGCCGATCCCCACGCACAGGACGCGCCGTGCGCCGGTGAGGAGTGCGGGGGCGGCGGGGGTCAGCTTCGTGCGGGCGGCTCAGACGAGCTCGGCGACACGGCCCGAGCAGATCGACTCGATCGTGTCCCGGACGCGGCCGAATTCGTCGTCGGAGAGCACCGGCGTGCCCTCGAACGGCAGGTCGCGCGCGATCTCCAGCCAGGAGCGACAGCCGGCGTAGTCGCCGCGCACGCGCACCGTCACGGGTCGCGGGATGCGATAGGTCCGCAGCAGCACGACGTGGAGCGGGTGGCGGGGCTTCCAGCTCAGGCGCTTCTGGGCGTAGTCCGTCGTCCACACATAGAACGGCGAGAGCTCGCTGACGATGCGCGGGTCGGTGACCGTGAAGTGCCCGGCGACCTCGGCCCAGGCGCGGACGCGGACCCGGTCGGGCTGCGGGATGCCGCCGTCGCGCGTGAGCGCGCGGGTGGGCGGATCTCCGTCGGGCCACACGCCCTCCTCGAGGGCGCGGCGCAACTCCGGCATGTGCGCCTCGCGCACGACGTCGTTGCGCTGGTGGTCGAATGTGGGGTACAGGAAGAACCGGTCGTGCTCGAGCTCGAAGTGCTTGCGCTCCTCGCGAATCCCACCCTTGCGCAGGGTGAGAAGCTGCTCGCCTTCGGCGAGCGCGCGGACGGTGACCGCCCATTCCTTCAAGGCAATTGGCATAGGGGATTCCAGCTGGAGAAGGGACGACAGAGGACAACCCGCACCCCGAGCCCGGTCAGGGGACCGGGAGGGCGACGAGATGTGTTCATTCTGTCAAAAGGACCGGTGAAGGCCCAAATTGCGCTGCAAATCGGCGGGTTCTCCAGCACCGTTTGCGGCCTGTGAACGCTCAGATGACGCCGCTGAGGCGCGTTTTCGGGCCGAAACGGGCGATGTGACACGCCGTCACGTCCAAACGCGATCGGGGTGCCCTCGCTGTGTGCCCGATCGCACACACCGGGATGGGTCGGGGTCGGGGACCTCAACCGAGGGCGGTGACGCCGGTGCGATGCTCGGCGGGCGTGAGGTTCAGCTCGACGGCGATGCCGATGTCGAGCTGGCCGTACGAACCGCCCGCGACGCGGTGCTCGGTGAGCAGGTCCTCGAGATGGAAGCGGCCGATGAGCGCGTCGCACTCCAGGCAGCCGTTCGCGATGTAGCCGCCGGCGACGCCGGGGCTCTCGCGATGACGCAGCTCGCCGATGCCGCGGCGCGCCAGGAGCCGCGTGTCGAGCGCGCCGACGAGCGTCTCGTCGATCGCCTCGAGCGGGATGAAGCCGCTGGCGTCCGGCGTGTGCCGCGCGTCGACGATGACGCCGACGACGGCGCGCACCTTCTGGCGACAGCACCAGCACGTGTCGGTCACGGCCGCGACGCGTGCACGGGCCGGGCCCGTCGGCGTCTGCGTGCCGGTCGCGGCCGGCGGAGCGCTGTCCTGCCGCGCGCGCATGCGGTCCGCCAGCGAGATGACGGCGCCGCCGGCGGCGGGAGAGACGGGGGAGACGGGGTGTCCGGGGCGGTCGGTGGACATGGGCTGCAAGGGGTTTTACGGCCGCTGCGAGGCCCAACCGAGTTCCGCGCGCATTTGCGCACGTTGCGGGGCGAAACCTGCACAGGGTTTGCGCCTTTCGTCCATGTCGCCCTCGTACGCAGGCGCCGTTGCGCCGGACGGACGGTCGACGCGGCGCGGTGAGCGGCGGCGGCCCGCGGTCAGCGGTCCGGCAGCGTGATGCCCGCGAGGCCCTCGAGGGCCTCGATGACCGCCGCGTAGTCGGACTCCCCGAGCCCACGGCCGACGGTCGCCACCAGCACCTCGCGCGCGTCGGCCGCCGCCGGGAACGGCACGCCCTCCGCCCCGACCGCGTCGAGGCAGTGCTGGACGTCCTTGAGCATGTGCTCCGTCTTGAACAGCAGCGGGTACTCGTGCGTGCGCATCGGCCCCGCCTTCAGGTCCAGCACGACGCTGCCGGCCGCGCCAGCCGACAGGACCTCGACGAGGGCGTCGAGGTCCACGCCCAGGGCCTTCCCGGCGAGCAGCGCCTGGCCAGCGGTGATCGTGTTCGCGATCGCGACCGCGTTGTTGACGAGCTTCACGCGCTGGCCGTGCCCGCACGGGCCGACGTGTCGGACCAGGGCGCCCATGGCCTCGAAGGCCGGGAGTGCGCGGGCCACATCCGCCGCGTCTCCGCCGACCATGATCGTGAGCGTGCCGGCCTCGGCCGCGGGCGAGGAGCCCGTGACCGGGGCGTCGAGGAACGCGAGCCCACGCTCGGCGAGCCGTGCCTGCAGGGCCTCCGCAGCCGCGGGCGCGATCGTGGACATGTCGGCGACGAGCGTCCCCGGTGCGGCGGCCGCGGCGGCGCCGTCCGGTCCGAGCAGCACCGCCTCCACGTCGGGGCCGTCGACGACCATGGTGATGACGAGCTCGGCCTTCGCGGCGGCCTCCGCGGGGCTCGCGGCGACGACGGCTCCCGGGTGCTCGGCGGCCCAGGCGACGGCGGTCGCGGCGGTGCGGTTCCAGACGGTCAGCTCGTGACCGGCGGCGAGCAGGTTCGCGGCCATCCGCGATCCCATGATCCCGAGGCCCAGGAAGGCGATGCGCATCGGCCGATCCTATGCCGCCCCGGGCGGGGGGCCGTGGCCGCCGCCGCCGGGCGTCTCGACGCGCAGCCGGTCGCCGGTGCGCAGCGTCGCGCGCGCCTTCGGCCCGAGGTCCGCGCCGTTCAGCAGGTTGCGCCCGCAGGCGCCGTCGTCGCCGCCGGCGGCGCCGCGCGGGGCGTGCAGCCGGCGCTCGGTGATCAGGGAGAGCTCCATCGGGGCGAGGGCCTCCAGCTCGCGCACGATCCCGTCACCGCCCCGGTGGGCGCCGGCGCCGCCCGACCCGCGCCGGATCGCGTACTCGACCACGCGCAGCGGGAACTCCAGCTCGAGCGCCTCCACGGGGGTGTTCAGCGTGTTCGACATCGCGACGTGCACGCCCGACGGGCCGTCGGCGTCGGGGCAGGCGCCCTGGCCGCCGCCGAGCGTCTCGTAGTAGGTGAAGTCGTCGGTCCCGAGCGTGAGGTTGTTCATCGTGCCCTGGCCGAGCGCGCGGCCGAACGCCCCGAGGACGAGGTCGGCCACGCGGCTGGACGTCTCGACGTTGCCCGCGACGACCGCGGCGGGCGGCCGCGCGTTCAGCAGCGACCCGTGGGGGGCGATGACCGTCACCGGGCGCAGCGCGCCCGCATTCGGCGGGATGTCGGGGTCGGTGAGCACGCGCACCGCGAACAGACAGGCCGACACGGTGACCGCGAGCGGGCAGTTGAGGTTGCCGCGGTGCTGCGGCGCGCTGCCGGTGAAGTCGAGCGTCAGCTCGTCGCCGCGCACCGTCGCGGCGAGGCGCAGCTCGATGTCGCCCTCCAGCCCCTCGAGGACGTCGATCGCGGTGCGTGTGCCGTCCGGGAGGGCGGTGAGGCAGGCGCGCGTTCGCCGCTCGGCGTACGCGAGGACGTCGTCCCCGGCCGCCCGCAGCGTCCGTGCCCCGATGCGGTCGGCCAGCTCGGTCAGGCGCGCCACGCCCACGCGGTTGGCGGCGAGCTGCGCGCGCAGGTCCGCGCGGCGCTGCTCGGGCCGGCGCATCTGCGCGACGAGCTCCTCGATCAGCGCGTCCGTGAGCTCCGAAGGGGGGATGACGACGCCCTCGTCGGCGAGCGTCGTGGAATCCGCGGGCATCGAACCGGGCGTCGGCCCGCCGACGTCCGCGTGGTGTGCGCGGCCGGCCGCGAACCCGAGCAGCTCGCCCCCGGCGCCGAACGCCGGCGTGACCACGGTGATGTCCGGGAGATGCGTCCCGCCCGCATACGGGTCGTTGAGGATCCAGGAGCGTCCGGGCGCCTGCGCGCGCCCGACCACCTCCGCGACCGCGGCGGGCATCGCACCGAGATGGACGGGGATGTGCTCGGCCTGCATGAGCATCGCGCCGTCCGGCGTGAAGAGCGCCGTCGAGCAGTCGCGGCGCTCCTTGATGTTCGCCGAGTGGGCGGCCTGTACGAGGACGGCGCCCATCTCCTCGCAGGCCGCACGCAGGGCGCCGGTGACCACCTGCAGCGTGATCGGGTCCAGGGTGCTCACGCGCCCGCCCTGCGCAGGATCAGCGTGCCGGTGGCGTCGCTCGCGCCCGCCCAGCCCTCGGGCACCGCGACGGTGGTCTCCGGCAGGTGCAGGACCGCCGGGCCCGTCACGGCCCGCCCGCGCTCCTCGTCCGCCCCGGCGAGGGCGACCTCGGGACCGGCGTCGATCGCCGTCAGCCGGACCGTGACGATCTCGACTGCCGTCAGCGGCTCGCGCCAGCCGTACCGGCGGTCATGGTCGGCTTCGAAGGCGGCCGCGACGTCCGCCGCCCGCTCGAGGCCCGGCCCGCGCACCGTGAGTTCGTGCGACTGGCCGCGGTAGCGCACGTCGAACGCGACCTCGGCGCCGGATCCCGGTCCGGCGAGCGTCGCGCGCGCCTCGCGCAGCAGCTCCGCGCGCACGGCGGCCAGGGCGCGATCCGCGGACGCCTCGGCCGTCAGGAAGACCGAGCGCTGCCGCGTCACGCGCCGGTCGGCCGCAGCGAGTCCCAACGCGCTGAGGACACCCGAGGCGCGGGGGACGAGGATCCGCGTGATGCCGAGCTCCTCGGCGATCGCCGCGGCGTGCAGCGGTCCGGCTCCGCCGAACGCGAGCAGCGCGAACCTGCGCGGGTCCAGGCCGCGCTCGACCGTCATCACGCGCAGCGCCCGGACCATCTCCGCGTTTGCGACGCGCAGGATGCCCGCGGCGCAGTCCGCCACGGGCATTGCGAGCTCGTCCGCCAGCGCGGCGACCGCGGCGGTTGCGGCGGCCGCGTCGAGCCGCACGCCGCCGGCCAGCGGGCGCGCCGGGTCGAGCGTGCCCAGGACGACATGGGCGTCGGTGACCGTCGGCTCGGTGCCGCCGAGCGCGTACGCGGCGGGCCCGGGGACCGCGCCGGCCGAGCGCGGGCCGACCCGCAGCGCGCCGCCCGCATCACGCCACGCGATCGAGCCTCCGCCGGCGCCGACCGTGTGGATGTCGACCATCGGCAGCGCGATCGGGCGGCCCGCGACCTCGCGGCCCGCGCTCTCGCGCACCCGTCCGTCCTCCACGACGCAGACGTCGCACGACGTGCCGCCCATGTCGAAGCACAGGAGATCCGGCTCGTCGCACGCGCGCGCGATCAGCGCCGCCGCGGCCGCTCCGCCGGCGGGCCCCGAGAGGACGGTGAGGACCGCGTGCCGCGCGGCGGTGCGGTCGTCGACCAGCCCGCCGCTCGACTGCATGATCTGGGGGGCGGGGAGCCCGGCCGCCGCGGTGCGCTCGCCCAGCCGGCGCAGGTAGGTGCCCAGCAGCGGGGAGAGCGCGGCGTCGACCTCGGTCGTGGCCGCCCGCTCGTACTCGCGGAACGTGCCGACGACCTCGTGGGACAGGGAGACGTGCACCTCGTCGCCCAGGCGTTCGCGGATGGCCTGCTCGATCAACAGCTCGTGGCCCGGGTCGCGCCAGGCGTGCAGCAGGCACACCGCGATCGCCTCCGGCCGGGCGCCGGCGACCGCCTCGGCCAGGGCGGCGGCCGCGCCGGGGGTCAGCGCCAGCAGGACCTCGCGGGCTCCCATCCGCTCGGTCGCCGCAAACCGCAGCTCCGGCGGCGCGATCGGCGCCGGCCGCGCCGCGCACAGCCGGTAGAGCTCCGGGCGGTTCTGGCGCGCGAGCTCGACCACGTCGGTGAACCCCGCGGTCGCGACGAGCACGGTGCGCGCGTGGTCGCCCTCCAGCAGCGCGTTCGTCGCCACCGTCATGCCGTGGGCGAATGCGCGCACGTCGGCCGGCCCGGCCGCGGCGGCTTCCAGGACCGCCGCGACCGCGGCCATCACTCCGCGGGACTGGTCCTCCGGCGTGGTCGGCGCCTTCGCGGTGACGATCCGCCCGGGCGCGGCGAGCACCGCGTCCGTGAAGGTGCCGCCGACATCGACGCCGAGGAGCATGAGACGGCGGACGCTACCGGCCGTCGCGGGACGCACGAGCGCCGGGGGGTCGGAACCCCGGCGCCGCGCGCCCCGTGTCCGTACGGGAGGTGGAGAAGGTCAGGCGGCCAGCGCCAGCGGCTGCGCGGCTTCGGCGGCCAGGGCCGCGGCAAGCTCCAGCTCCTCGGTCTCGACGAGGTGCTGGTGGGAGGGGCAGTAGCCGTTCTCGTGGACGGGGAGGCGCTGGCAGGCGGTCCCGCGGCGGGTCGTGGCGCGGCACTGCAGGCGGTTGCCGAACGCGTCGCGGCCACGGGTCGAGAGCGCGGCGGGCAACTGCTCGGCGGCGTCAACGTAGTCGCGCACGACGATCCAGACGCGAGCCTGCGTCTGGAGGGGGAAGTTCACGCGGATGTCGCGAAACAGCGTGCGCGCGGGCTGCGCGAAGTAATGGCGATCGGTCGCGAGGCGCTCGATCGCGCACTCGCAGGCACGGAGCACGTCAGCGTGTCCGTCGCGTCCCGTCGCGATGTCGCCCGCCAGTTCGCGGTAGATCGCTCTGCTCACTTGATACATCTGGGCCGGACCCTCCTGCGTTCGTCCTTGTTCGCGGTTCCTCGCCCTCCTCCCAGGGGCCGAGTATCCGCCTGCCGTGTGAACGCTGGAACACGCCAAACATGAATTTCGTGTTAAGGGTGGTTCGCGGATCTCC
>DAIPYF010000066.1:0-11798 GCA_036782855.1 Solirubrobacteraceae bacterium | reverse complement strand
AAGAGCCGCCCGGAGGCGGCTCTTGGAAAATCCCTGCAAATGCTGGAAGCCGACGGGCGGACTCGAACCGCCGACCCCTTCATTACGAGTGAAGTGCTCTACCAGCTGAGCTACGTCGGCAAGACATCGCCGCCGGCCGAGGGGTAGAGGCCCCCGCAGCCGGCAGCGAGCCGACAGGATAGACCCTCGGCGCCGCCTCCGGTGCCACCCGCCCGCCCTCGGGTAGTGTCGGCGCAATGACGCGTCAGCGCCGGTCCGCCCTCCCGCTCGCGCTCGCCGCGCTCGCGCTCACCCTCGCGACGCAGCTCGCGCCCTCCACCCACGCCGCACAGCCCACCGCGCGCACCACCGCAGCCGCCACCAGGACCCCCACCGCCACCGGCTCCATCCGCGCCGCCTGGACCCACGAGCGCGGCAGCCTCACCGGCGACGCCGACGGCTTCCGCCGTGAGGTCGCGCTCCGCTGGAAGGCCGTCTCGGTCGCGCGCACCGCCGCCCAGGCCTACGCCTGGCTGCAGGGCCGCCAGACCCGCTACACGAGCTACGCGATCGAGTTCGACTCCGGCTACGTGATCCGCGCGACCGTCGCGGTCGAGCGCTTCACGGAGACGACCCGCCGGCGCTGCTCGGACGGGTCGTTCGCGGAGCTGACGACCACGATCGCCGCGGTCGACAAGCCGCAGGTGCTCCTGAAGACGAGCGACACGCGCCTGGACCTGCCGCGCCGCCGCGGCACCCTCGACCTGCGCCTCCCGAACGACCACGTCGCCACCGGCCAGCAGCTCCCGAACGACTTCATCGCGTCCGGCACCGTCCGCCTCGCCCACGCCGGCACGGTCTGCGGGGAGGGCGGCGGCGCCCGTCCGCCCGGCCCGAGCGACGTCATCGACGAACAGGAGCTCGGCTACCTCCTCGGCTCCACGTCGCTCAACGGCATCGTCCAGGACAACCCGGACCTGCCCGTCACGGTCGCGCGTGACGGAACGCTCGCCGTCAGCGTCAACCGCACGCGTGAGGTGACGACCGGCCTCGACGAGGGCGAGCGCATCGCCGGAAGCTACGCGGCCGACCTGAAGCTCACCGGCCCGACGACCGACCGCAGCGCGCGCTGCACCCTCCCGTCGGCCGCCCAGATGCGCGGCGCCCGCTCGCTCACCGCGGCCCAGGGCCTCCTCCGGCGCCACGGCTTCCCCCGCGCACCGCTCGGCCGCCCGCGCGCCGCCCGCACGAACGAACGCGGCGGCCGCTTCGCCCTCAACGCCCCCGTCCGCGCCACCGCGCCCTGCGGGAGCATCCTCGGGACGGCCAGGCAGCCCGTGCTCGTCCCGCTGCGCGGCTAACGGCGAGGCTCGCCCAGCGCGCCGACGACCGCCGGCCCGCGTCGCGTCGCGCCGCGCACCCCGACGATCCGCGCCCGCACGCGCGTCCCGGCACGCACACCGCGCACCGTCACGACCCGCCCGCCGCGACGCGGCGTGAACAGCAGCGAGCGCCCGTCGCTCAGCCTCACCGTCGCCTCGTACCGCGACGCACCGACGGCGCGGCCCCACTGCACGCGCACCGCACCGCGCCCCGCGCGCACCACCCGCACGCCCGCGACCCGCCCGGGCCGCGCCTGCGCCGCCGTGAACCGCGCCACCACGAGGTTCGCCCGCGGCAGCCCGTCCTGCTCGACGATCGCCACGATCGACCGCTTCGTCCCGCGCGCGTCCGACGGGCGGAACCGCAGCACGCCGCTCAAGCCGCGCGCGACCGCGAGCGTGCGCTCCCCGCCCGGCGCGCGCTCCACGAACGTCACGCGCTGCCCCGCGATCGGCCGGACCCGGTAGCGGTAGGCCAACCCGCCGCCCGCCCCGGACGCCACCCGCGTCACCTTCACCGACGGATCCGCCAGGCCCGCTGCCCGCCGCAGCGACGTCACCGCGCTCGACCCGGCCCGCGGCACCACGCGCCACGTCCCCGCCGACGGCCTCGCCACCGCGAAGTACGCCGTCCCGTCGACCGGCGAGCGGAACCCGGTCACCCCGCGCGCGAGCAGCCGCCCGGACTCCGGCAGCACGAGCGACTCGCCCTTCGGCCCGCGCAACTCCACGTCCGGTGCCACGCCGCCCGTCCCCACGACCGCGAGCGAGAACGCCGGCAGCCCCGCGGGCACCGCGAACGCTCGCTCACCGGCCTGCGCCGCCGAGCCGCCCGCCGCCCGAGCCGCCGCCACCGTCCGCCACTTCCCGAACCCGCAGCCGGTGAACACGCTCGCACGCGAGGCGATCGCGATCGCCGTCGCGACCGGGTTCGCGAGCGTCGCCGGCGGCGGCCAGTCGAAGCCGGCGCCCACCTCGACGGTGTCGACCAGCAGATCGACGGACAGGCAGAACGCCGCCCCGCGATCGGACACGATCCCGCGGCCGCCCGCGCAGAAGTACCCGGCGATGCACCCGCGCTCGGCGCCCTCGGCCTGGAAGTGGGGGTAGCGGAACTGCGCGTCGAGCTTGCCGCTGAGGCTGAAGACCTTTGCGTCGAAGTCGAACGTCCCGCCGAACGCGACGTACCCGGTGTCCTCGACGTGCAGGTACTCCTCGGCGATCGGCAGGCAGAACAGGCTGCCGGTGCCCTTGAAGTCGAACGTCACGGGGGAGGGGTGGAAGTGCAGCAGCGCCTGCCCGTCGACCTTGTACGGCGCGCACTGCACCGGCGCGCCGACCGTCACGGTCGCTCCGGCACCCAGTTCGGTCGCGGGCGGGAAGAGTGCGAACGATCCGTTGATCCCGAACAGGTCCACGCCCGGCGCGAGCGGGATGAACGGCGGCCCGGTGTACGCGCCCGCGAAGCTCTGGAACTGCAGCGTGCGTTTGCCCGGCGGCGCCGCCAGCACGAGCGCGGCCTCCAGCGTCGGCCCCGCCCCGTCGGGGGCGACCTGCACCTTCGCGCTGCCGGCCAGCCGCAGCGGGTTGTCGCTGTAGACGAGGTCCGCGCGATCCACGCCGACGCCGGCGAGCTTGAACTGGCCGACGTCGATCCTCAGCGCGTCGAGCTTCGCGCCGGCCGGGTTCGACAGGCGGATCGTCGCGTCGCCCGTCACGCCGCCGAAGATGCCCGGCAGCTCGAGGTGCGTCGCCAGCAGCGACCCGCGACGCACGATGTCCAGCGACGTGCGGCCCTGCGCCATGTCGAGCCCCGCGGTGAACGGCACGTCGCGCGTCAGCACGAAGTCGGTGACCCGCACCTGCTTCTGCGCGAGGTCCACCTGCAGCTTCAGCGGCCCGCGCCGCAGGGTCACCCCGTTGATCGAGACGATCGCGTCGGAGCTCAGGACGTAGCTCGCGGGGTTGGCGATCGCGCCGCCGACGACGACGACGATCGACGCGCCCTTCGCCGGCTGGTAGTCGACCCCGTTGATCCGCACCGTCTGCGTCGACACGTAGGTCGTGCCGAACAGGCTCGGGAAGACGCTCTGGCTGACCTGCAGCGCCTTCGAGACGGCGCTCGCCCGCGCCGCCTTGCCGCCGCCGATCGTCACGCTGCGGTTCAGCGCCAGCGAGGCGGCCTTCACGAAGTACGGGTTGAGGACGTCGCGCTCGGCCTTCGGCAGGTCCGCCTGGCCGGTCTCCTTCAGGCAGCCGATCGCGCTGACGAGCCCGGCCACCAGCTCGCTGACGCAGCCCGCGGGCGGCCCGCCGGCGGGCGTCACGTCGCCGGGCTGCTGCCCGGGCGGGGGCCGGCACAGGCCGACCGGGATGTTCGCCGTCTGCGCGGCGCTGATGAGCTTGCCGCCGCCGACCTGCCTGGCGAGCGTGGACAGTCCGGCGGGCGGGGTCCCGCGTGCCACGGCCACGTTCGTCGCGCCGGTCGCGGACACGCCGCTCGTGTCGACCGCGGTCACGGACACCGCGCCCGCATACGCCCTGGTGAACCGCTGCTCGAGCACGGGCGCCGCGCCGTTGCACTCCGCGTCGGTCGACCCGTTGCCGTCGAGGTCCCAGAGGTACCTGTCGATCGCCGCGCCGCCGCCGGCGCTCGCGGTGAGCGCGACCGGCGTGCCGGCCTTCAGCGCGCCCGCCGGCGCGGTGACCGACACCTTCAGCGAGCCCGCGCCGCCGCCGCCCGGACCGCCTCCACCCGCGCCGCCGCCGCCGGGCGTCACGTCCACCTCCGGCGGGCTCGTCGCCGCCGGGTCGTGCAGGCGCCCGATCTCCGCCGCGCTCAGCGCGCGGCCGTACACCCGCACCTCGTCGAGCGATCCGCTGAAGCGGTACGGGCAGGTGAAGTCGTCGGCATACCCGCCGACGACGAACTTGCGCGAGCCCGGCAGGTCGTAGCTGATCGGCCCGCCCGCCCCGGGCGCGGCGCCCGGCACCTCGACGCCGTCGACGTACAGGCGCGCCGTCGTCCCGTCGAAGGTCCCGGCGACCGCGTGCCAGTTGCCGTCGTAGATCGCCGTGCCGGCGTTCGGCGAGGACGACACCCCCTTCGTGCTGTTCCACGCGTAGAACTGCAGCCCGAGGTTGCCGGGCGCGTAGCCCGTGTAGATCGCGTACGAACCGGCGGTCGAGCAGTCGGTCGCGCCCTTCGTGACGAGGTACTGCAGCGGGCCGGGGTAGCCGGCGCGCTTGACCCACAGCGCGACGGTGAGGGCCTGCGGCTCGAGCGCGGCGAAGTTCGTCGATGCGGGCGGGGGACCGGTGACGCGCCGTGCGCCCGTCACGTCCAGCCCGCTCCCGAAGCGCCCCGGGACCTGGGTGAACGGGGTCTCCGAGGTGCCGCGCAGGCCGTTGCCCGACAGGTCCGGCGTCGTCGGCGGATCGCCCGGGATCACCTGGTCCAGCGGCCAGCGCAGCGCCAGGCCCGTCTCGGCCGACGCGGGCGCGGCCAGCGCGAGGGCCAGAAGCACACAGGTGATCCCGGTCCGCAGGAGGCTCGGCGGGCGCCGGGACACGCGGCGATCGTCCCCGACCGGGTCGCGCGGCGCAACTGACCCGCGGGTCACCCGGCGCGTCCGCGAGACTCCCCGCATGGAGCTCTGGCACAACCCGCGCTGCTCGAAGTCGCGCCAGGCGAAGGCGCTGCTCGACGCGCGCGGCGCTGCGTACACCGAGCGCCGCTACCTCGACGACCCGCCGACGCCCGCGGAGCTGGACGCCGTGCTCACCGCCCTGGGGCTCGAACCGTGGGACCTCGCGCGCATGAACGAGCCCGTCGCCAAGGACCTCGACCTCAGGAACCTGGCGCATGACCGCGCACGCTGGGTCGCGCTGATGGCCGAGCACCCGATGCTGATCGAGCGCCCGATCCTCGTCACCGGCGACGGGCGCGCCGCGCTCGGCCGCCCGCCGGAGGCGATTCAGGCGCTGCTGGGCTGACCGCCGCCCTGCGCCGCCCAGTACGCGTCGGCCTCCGCCTCCATCACCGCCAGGCGCGTGTAGTAGTCGGGGAACTCGTTGAGGTGCGCGAGCGCGATCTTGCCGGTGACGACCGGGTCGCTTCCGGTCACGTCGGTCGCGGGATCGCTCACGCCGTGTTCGAGCTCGACGTCCATCCCGGACCGGAACTGCTCGACGTCGAACGGTGCGGTCGCCCAGTCGATGCCGATCTGCTCACCGATCTGCGTTGCCTGCTCGGTCGTGAAGTGCGCCTTGGAGCTCATGCGGCAACCCTCGCACGGCGGCCCCCGGCCGGCGTCAGGGTTTCCCCGCGCCCACCGCGAGACCGACCCCGCTTGCGTCCACCGGCCGACGGGCGTAGCGTCGCGGGACGTCCCGACCGTCCCTCAGGAGGAGCAGCATGCGCCGCATTCCGCGTCCGTCACCCGCGACCGTCATCGCGAGCATCGCCCTGGTCGTCGCCATCGGCGGCACCGCCTACGCGACCGGGGAGGGCAAGCCGATCCTCGGCGGTGTCCGCAACCCCGGCAACGACCAGTCGAAGTCCCTGACGAAGGAGACACAGATCATCGCGAGCAACAGCTCGTACGGCACCCGCCAGTCGAACAAGTCCAACAACGGCGGCGGCGCGATCTACGGCTGTCGCTCGGGCGCCGGCGGCACCGCCGCCAACAACGAGCCGTGCATCCGCGCGAACAACCTCTCGAGCGGCTCGGCCTTCGAGTTCGCGACGACCGGCACCGTCGGCGGCCTCATCACCACCGGCAACGCGGCGGGCGCCCCGTTCACGACCACTGCGACCGGTGTCGCCACCGGTCTCAACGCCGACCGGCTGGACGGCAAGGAGGCGGCGGACTTCCTCGGCAAGACCGAGACCGCGGCGAGCGCCGCCAACGTCAACGGTGTGGTGGCGTCGAAGATCCTCTTCAACGTACCAGCGAACACCGGGTCGACGACGATCTACGCGGCGGGCGGGCTGACGCTCAAGGCCACCTGCGCGGCCGGCGGCAACACGACGATGACGATCCAGTCGTCGAAGGACAACGCGCTGGGCAAGTGGTACTACCTCGGCGCGGCGTCGCCCCAGGACTGGGCCGACGGCGACGGTGGCGGGACCGGAGCCGGGGATGCCGACGAGGACGACGACATGGACGCCGCGGACCCGCCGGTCACCCTGACGGGCTGGGATGACTCCGCGATCGGTCACATCAGCTACCTCGCCCCGGACGGCTCGACCGTCGACATCTCGCTCAGCGCGGAGGAGAACCTCGGCGCCGCGACCTGCCGGGTGAGCGGCACGGCGCTCGCGGGCTAGCCGGCACGTTGTGAACGGGCGCTGCGACCAGGATCCCCCGATCGCCGCCCCGACCTTCGACCTGCAGTCCCACTCGACGGCCTCCGACGGCGCGCTCGCGCCGGCGGAGGTCGTCGCCCATGCGCTCGACGCGGGCGTCGAACTGCTCGCGCTGACCGACCACGACACCGTCGCCGGCGTCGACGAGGCGCTCGCCGCCGCCGCGGCCTTCGGCGGCGCGATCACCGTCATCCCCGCGATCGAGATCAGCGCGCTCGACGAGGAGCACGACGACCTGCACGTCTGCGCCTACGCGATCGACCACCGTGACCCGGTGCTGCTCGCGGCGCTGGACGCCGCCCGCGCCGACCGCCACGCGCGCGCCGGACGCATGATCGACAACCTGCGCGCCGCGGGGTGGGAGATCGAGTCGCCGGCCGAGCAGCGCGACAGCGAGACGCCCGTCGGGCGCCCGCACATCGCGCGCGCCGTGTTCGAGCACCCGGCGAACGCGCCGCGGCTGGCCGCCGAGGGCCTGGCGACCGCGAGCGACGTGCTCGTCGCCTACCTGCTGCCGGGCACCCCGGGGTACAGCCCGCGCCGCACGCCGACCGTCCCCGAGGCGGTCGCCGCCATCCACGCCGCGGGCGGCCTGGCCGTCTGGGCGCACCCGTTCTGGGACGTCGACGAGCCGGATGCGGTCGTCGCCACGATCGCCCGGTTCGCCGCGCTCGGCTTCGACGGCGTCGAGGTCTTCTACGTCACCCACACGCCCGAACAGACCCGCATCGCCTACGACGCCGCCCGCGCGCACGGCCTGCTGACGACCGGCAGCGCCGACTTCCACGGGCCCGACCACCCGCAGTTCCGCCGCTTCCGCGCGTTCGACCTGTGCGGCCTGGAGCCGGCCCTCGGCCCGCTCGCGGCCTGACCGGTCCGTGACGGGACGCCGACGCCTCGCCGCTACCGTTCCCGCCCGTGCCCGCGCCGCTCGCCGCCACAGACACGATCTCGACGTTCGAGGCGATCGTCCTCGGCATCGCGCAGGGGCTCACCGAGTTCCTGCCGATCTCGAGCTCGGCGCACCTGCGGCTCGTCCCGGCGTTCGCCGGCTGGGAGGACCCGGGCAGCGCGTTCACCGCCGTCGTGCAGATCGGGACGATGGCGGCGGTGCTCCTGTACTTCCGCCAGGACCTGTGGAACATGGCGCGGGCGTTCCTGCGCACGCTGACCGGCGACCGGCCGCTGTGGCGCACGAAGGACGTCGACGGCAAGCTCGGCTGGTACATCGTGCTCGGCACGATCCCGATCTCGATCGTCGGCTTCGCGCTGAAGGACGTCATCGAGGACGACTTCCGCCACCTCGAGCTCGTCGCGACCGTGATGATCCTCTTCAGCTTCGTGCTCTACGAAGCCGACCGCCGGGGGCGGCGCACCCGCGAGGTCTCCGAGCTGACGCTCTCCGACGGCCTGAAGATCGGCGTGGCGCAGGCACTCGCGCTCGTCCCGGGCGTCAGCCGCTCGGGCGCGACGATCTCCGCCGGCCTGCTGCTCGGCCTCACGCGCGAGGCGGCCACCCGCTACAGCTTCCTGCTGTCCGTTCCCGCGGTCGTGCTGTCCGGGCTGTTCGAGCTGCGCAAGGTCTCGGACGGGAACCTCGAGCTCTGGCCGACGATCGTCGCCACGGTGTTCGCGTTCATCTCGGGCTACCTGGCGATCGCGTGGCTGCTGCGCTACGTGCGCTCGCACAACTTCACCGTCTTCGTCGTCTACCGCGTCGCGCTCGGCGTGGTCGTGCTGGGCCTCGCGCTCGGCGGCGTGATCTCGTAGCGCTCAGGCGGGGGTGAGGAGGGGGAGACCCTCGGCCTCGGCGGCGGCGCTGAGGCGCTGGTCGAAGCAGGCGAACTCGATCCGCTCGCCGCCGGTGGCCGAGAGCGCGGATGCGAGTTGGACGGCGTCGGACGCGCGCAGGTCGTGCGTCTCGCACAGCCGCGCCGCCTCGGCGAGCAAGGCCCACGAGGTCGTGACGACGGGGAATCGGGGCGCCTCGTCCGGGCTGCCGTACCAGTCTCCCTCGAACGTGGCGGTGAGGACGCGCGCGTCGGTGCCGTCGAGGTCGCGGGCGCGCGCCTTGCGCCACAGCGCGGACGGCACCTCGACGCGCGCCAGCGCACTCACGACGAAGCGGCTGCGACGCTCGGCGCCACGCACCGCGGTGCTTCCCGGCTCGTCGACGTAGAGCTTGACGAGCGCCGAGGAGTCGGCGAAGACGACCGTCATCCGCGGCCCTCGATCACGTAGTCCGACACGGGCTTGCCGCGGCCCGCGCGGCGCCCGGCCGCACGAACGGCCGCGCGGCTGGGGCGCGGCTTGGTGGAGCGCGGCGCCTCCTCCAGGAGGCCCGCCCGACGCAGGCGCTCGCGCACCCGCTCGATCGCGTCGCCCGCGCTCGTCGGGTCCGTCACCGCGGTGAGGACACCAGCGACGTACGCGTTCGCGCTCTGGCCCTCGCGCGCGGCCGCGGCCTTCACGGCGGCCCAGGTCTCGTCGTCGACGCGCAGTGTCACATTCGCCATGGTGGTGGCATGCTACCACTCATGGTGGCGGCGCCAGCAGCGCCATCAGGCGGTACGCGAGCGCCTCGAGCGCGAGGTCCTCGGTGACGTTCACCGTCAGCGCGGCGCGCGTCTCGTCGACGAGCTCCACGCCCTCGCGCAGCCGGTGGGCGTCGCGGCCCTGCGCGTCGGCGCGCAGCGCGTCGAGCCGGTCGGTCGCGAGCACGACGTCCTCCGCGCCGTCGGCGACGGCGGCCACGTCGCGCAGCCACAGCCCGGTCAGGCGCAGCGCCTCGTCGAGCGCGCCCGTGCGCGCGCGGCGCCCGGCGCGCTTGGCCGCGTCCGCGCCCTCGCGCTCGGCGCGCTTGCGCTCGCGCTGGGGGAGGACCTCGGCGTCGGCCTTCGTCTGCTCCTCGACCGCCTGCTGGGCGACGTCGCCGAGCGCCTTCGCGCGCTGGACGAGCGCGGTCCACAGGCCCGCGTCGAGCGCGCCGGTGAGGCACCCGCGCGCGTAGGCCTCCGCGGCGGCGCGCAGCGCCGGGCCCTCGCCGAGCGCCAGCGCGACCGCGCGGTCCCCGTCGCCGAGCGCCAGCCGGGAGCAGGCGCGCGCGACGTCCGGCGCGACGCGGCTCGACAGCGTCGCCTCGAGCTCCTCGGGCGCCGGCGCGTCGAAGCGCACCGGCTGGCAGCGGCTGGCGATCGTCGGGAGGACGTCGCCCGGACGGTCTGTGAGCAGCACGAGATGCGCGAACGACGGCGGCTCCTCGAGCGTCTTCAGCATCCGGTTGGCGGCCTGGTCGTTCATCGTGTCGACGCCCTCCAGGACGAAGACCCGGCGCGTCGCTTCGAACGGCGTGCGCGAGGCCGCGCCGACGACCGGCTCCTCGATGTCCTCGACGCGCATGATCGCCGCGCCGGTCGGGACGACCCACGTGAGGTCCGGGTGCGCGCCGCGCATGACCCGCGCGCGCGTGCGCTCGGGATCGGGCGAGCCCTCGGCGAGCAGCTCCGCGGCGAACGCGCGGGCGACGGTCGCCTTGCCGGAGCCCGCGGGGCCGTGGAAGAGGTAGGCGTGCGAGGGATTGCCCGCGGGCGGGAGGGCTGCCTCGAGGACCGCCTTGGCGTGCGGGTGGCGGTCCAGGGTCGCGGCGAGGGGCATCGGCAGGGCAGGGTACGGGTAGGCTCGGCGCCGATGGCGACCGGCAGGCTGATCACGATCGAGGGCCTCGACGGCGCGGGCAAGACGACGCTCGCGGCGGGCCTGCTCGACGTCCTGCGCGAGCGCGGGGTGCCCGTCGAGCTGCTGCGCGAGCCGGGCGGCGTCGCCCTGTCCGAGCGCCTGCGCGAGGTCGTGAAGGACCCGGGGCTGACGGTCGGGGCGCGCGCCGAGGCGCTCGTGTACGCGGCGGCCCGGGCGCAGCTCGTCGAGGAGCGGCTGCGGCCGCTGCTCGACGCCGGGACGTGGGTGCTGCTCGACCGCTTCGTGGACTCGTCGCTGGCCTACCAGGGCGGCGGGCGCGGGCTCGGGATCGCCGAGGTGGCCGAGCTCAACCGGTTCGGGACCGGCGGGCTGGTGCCCGACCGCACGCTGTACCTGCGCCTGGACCCGCGCGTGGGGCGCGAGCGCCAGGGCGTGCGCGGGGAGGAGGCCGACCGGCTCGAGCGCGAGGGCGAGGACTTCTTCGCCGCGATCGCCCTGAGCTACGAGGACCTCGCCGCGCTGGAGCCCGAGCGCATCCGCACGATCGACGCCGCCCAGGCGCCCGAGGTCGTGCTCGCCGACGCGATCGGCGCGCTGGCGGACCTGCTGGCGTAGGGCGCGGGGCGCCCGCCTCCGCGCGGCACCCCCCCGCGCCGCGCGCGGCGGATGCTGCACGACACCCGTGCACGATCCGCCACGGTGCACCGTGCGCGCGCGGTCGACCGTCTCAGGTGGCGGATGCTGCACGACACTCGTGCACGATCCGCCACGCGCGGCGCGCCCGAGCTAGCGTCCGAGTCGCACGAAGTCGCGGAACTCGGCCCAGCCGAGCGACAGGCGCCAGCCGGCCTCCGCGGTCGCGTGGCGCCAGCGCTGCAGCCAGCGCGGGTCCCACCCGCGCACGCGCCACAGCAGCAGCACGATCAGGACGAACAGGAGCAGGCCGCCGAGCGCGATGACGGCGATCGTCTCCCAGGCCACGCCGCCGGAGTCCCCGGACGCCTCGGCGGCCGGTGCGCCGCCCGCGGTCGCCGGAGCGCCCCCGGCGGTCGCCGGCAGCCCGCCCGTCGTCCCGGGCGTCGTCGTCGGCACCGGCACGGGCTCGACGGTCGGCGTCGTCGCCCCCGGCTGCACGGGAGCGGGCGTGCCGACCTGCGGCTCGACCGCCTGCGGCTCGGGCGCGTCCTTCGAGGTCGGCACCGACGTCTGCGCCGCCGCGCCGCCCGCCAGCGCGCAGGCGACGAGGAACGCGAGGACGACGAGGACCGCGGAGCGAGCGAGCGTCACGCCACGGAATCTAGTGCCCTGAGTCATCAGTTCGCGCGCAGTCCGCGGGCGCCTCGCCGTCGTGGACCCGCCCGTCGGCTTGC